>JANODP010000071.1:0-16537 GCA_031412755.1 Schlesneria sp.
GCAGCGATCACGTCCTGCAAGAAACCACCCGCCGTTCCACGCGAGTGGTTGTCACGAATTCCCGAATGCCCGACGTGTGTTGTCATGTACGCTCCAAGCTGATCAGCAGCGGCATTGCAAACTGCCCTGAATTTAGCAGAAACGATGACGGTCACCAATCGGCCCCGGACTTCTCTGTCGATAGTCCAATGAGTATCAGCACTGCGAACGATTCACCTTCGACGCCGAGATACTCACGGCCTCCGCGAACCGCTTGCCGCTCCAACCATTCAACTGCATCAGAGACTCGAATACCTTGGCTTCTTCCACTGGCTTCAAGTCTTCCCGCAGCAGATTCTCGATTAACTGAATTTCGAGGATCTGAGGTTTGGTCAGTGGTTGGTCTTGAAAGACGCAGTCAATCGTGGGCAGCCCCGCCAGTCGGATCGCCCGCCTGCGACGCTCGCCGGGAATGATGACCCATTTGTGGGCCTCATCGGACCATCGGACATGAATCGGATGGAGTTGGCCTAAGCTACGGAATGCTCGCGGGCGGCGTCTGCATCGACAGTTTTACGACGATCAGACTCGGCGGCCACTTCGCGCGGTCCCCAGCCGGTCAGCACATAGGGGCCGATGATGACACCCGGTTCGCAGCCGATGATCGGTTCGTCGCGAACCTGCATGTCGGCCCAATTCTTCACCTTGGTATCCTGCTCGATAATCCGCTTGCGGAAGATGTCGCCATCGATCACTTGAACGAAGTCGTCGAGCCACTCCGGGACGACTTCGACCAACCGCACCACAGCCGGTGGCATGACGACCTGGCTGTTGCGAATGGAAGCCCGCACGGCGTTCATGACTTCGTGCTGGTGCCGGGCGAAGCGATGCTGATGCTGCCCTGTCCGCGCATCTCTTCGATCTGCTGCCTGCCGATGATTTGGCGACCTGTCACGGGATCTCGCTCGGTGATCTTCGTAAAGAAAGTCTCCGCGAGTACCCGTTCCGATGCGCCGTTGTTTTCCTGAATGACAACGTGTTTGAAAGAGTGGTCACTGCAACAGTGATTCGGCAGCCACTCGACCAAGCCGAACAGTTGCCGGTCGACGAGTTTCGCCAGCAACTCAAAGAACTGCTTCGTGAACTCGGCAACCGCTTGCGTCAAGGCCGCGTCCAGCTTCTCGTGAAATGCCGGGACGGGTTCCGAGACCCGCTTCGCGTCCAAAATGTTCTTTGTCGGCAACCAATCATGTGCCGCCTCGGTGAGCATCTCTTGCAGCTTGGCATCCAACACGGCGTCGCGCGCATTGACGTTGGTATCACCGCGCGCCTAACGAAACTCCAAATTCGCCAAGCACGCCTGCCGGACCAATTCTTCGACCTCTCGCCAAAACCCGTCCAACTGGCCACACTGCGGACACTCATCTGTTCCGTCGTGAAAAACGTGCTCGCCAACCGATACCGTGTCGAGTCTGGGCGACAACGGTTGATCAAGGAGCATGGTGGGCAACTCAACCGTTACCTGGAGTCCGAGGAAGCGGGTTCCGGCCCGGCTCGGGAACTCGACGATGCGTTCTACGCCGCGTGGGCCGATTCGATGCTCCACATGGCCGTTGATGATCTGCTGACCGAGTACGACGAGAGCGGTCGCGGAGACTATTTCCGGGTGCTCTACGGCAGGATTTGGGAAGAACTCACGCTGATGGAAGTGGCGGACTCGTTACAAATCAGCGTGGCATCAGCGGACAACTACTATCGCCACGCCAAGAAAAGACTCGGTGATCGGCTGCAAGAGGTGATCCAACGCCATGTGCAATGCTCCATTCCATCCAGTGAGACGGCTGCGGAGTTCCAGGAGGAGTGGGAGCGGCTGGGAGCCTACATCGAGCAACACGGCGGCTTGGAGCCCGCGATTCGAAACGCAAACCTATCTGGCGCGTCCTGAGAGTCGGCCCGTCAGTTGACGGGACAGACGAGCCCTTCGTCGTCGCTCGCCGTGAATCAGGTCGACTGAGTGTTCTGCCGGGGTGCCGTGCCGGTCCGTTTCACCCCGGATTATTCATGCCCACACACCAACCCGAAGTGTCAGCGAGGGCGCCGTCACGGTTCGCCCTCGCTTACACTTCGGGTTAGTGTGCGGCAATCCGATTCCTCCATGAGGAGTCCGTGAATCATCCGTTTCACTGTGACACGCGAAGGAACAATCGATGAGAGCGTCTTTGAAATTGTGTTTGATGGGATTAGTCGTTGTGTTGGGCATGGACCTCGGCTGCGCGATAGGGCAGGAGCAGGTCGAACCGAAACGGATCGGTCTTTGGAATGGCCGGGCGGCTCTCGGCGAGGGGCGGGTGCAGGAGATCGAGGTCTGGATCACGGTCTATCGTCCGGCGAAGGCCAACGGCACGACGGTCGTGATCTGTCCCGGCGGCGGATACGGCGGTCTCGCCATCCAGCCCGAGGGACATGGCATTGCCGCGTGGCTCAACGGTCACGGCATCACCGGAGTGGTGCTCGAATACCGACTGCCTGCGGGACGCCCTCAAGTTCCGCTGCTCGACGCTCAACGCGCGATCCGCACCGTGCGAGCCAATGCCAAAGTCTGGGAGCTCGATCCGGCGCGCATCGGCATCATCGGCTTTTCGGCCGGAGGCCATCTGGCCTCAACCGCCGCGACGCACTTTGACGACGGAGACTCGCAGGCGACCGACCTCGTCGATCGAGTCGGTTGCCGCCCGGACTTTGCGATCCTGATTTACCCCGTCATCACGATGGATGCGACGACGCATCCAGGCTCGCGGCAGAATCTGCTCGGGAAAGATCCCTCGCCAAAATTGATTGAACTCTTCTCCAACGAGAAGCAGGTGACGTCCAAGACGCCGCCGACGTTCCTCGCGCACGCCAAGGATGACACGGTGGTCATCCCCGCCAACAGCCAGATGTTCTACGACGCCCTGCAGACTCACAAAGTGCCGGGACGGTATCTCGAACTCGCCTCCGGTGGCCACGGCCTCAACGGCTACAAGGGGGCGATGTGGGACGCCTGGCAGGAGCAGTCCCTCGCGTGGCTGGCCGAGTTGAAACTTCTCACGCCCGCCGAAACGCGGCCGAAGGCCAAGTGACTGATCCGAGCCGCCGTCGTAGGGCCAGGTGGTACCAACCCTTTTCAACTAGATTGCATCGACGACGATCCAGGCGGGAAAAATGTTCTCGCGTTCCCGCAGGTTCCAAATGACGCGAGGGACAGCCGGCTTGAAATCCCAACTGACGAGATGGCTTTGATCCGGTTGCAGACTCGTCAACGACCACTTCTCAGTCTGATGCCATAGTTCGACGAGATTACTGTTCAGCACCCAGACTTTGACGTTAACAGATTGCCGTTTTGGCGTCGGGTTCTTGAGCGTGAGATTGCATCGCTTGTCGGAGAACTCGATTCTGTGGACGACTCCGTGTCCGAGGAGGATCTCGCCAGTCGCAAATTCGATCACAAGGCGTTTGTCGCCTTTGGGGGCGTCGGCTGAATAGAGATTGATCGGACTCACGGTCGCTCCGCTTCAAATAGGGCTGTGGTGATAATGACGACCTGCGGCCAATTCCACCGGCATTTTCTGGCCGGAGAAGTATCTACTTCAATTCGACGAGTTTTCCATCCTGATGTGCGGACGCGAGACAGGCATCCATGACTTGCTGGGTCTTGAGGGTGATGTCGCCCCACGAGGTGTCGGGCTGGCCGGACAGGGCGAGTTGCGAAAAGTTGCGGAAGAGGTTGGTTTCCTGGGCGTTCGGGGCACCGTTGCCGTACTCGGGGATCGAGATGCGGCGGGTGTGGTCTTCCATGGCGAAGTCACAGACCCGCGGATTGAGCTTGGCGTTGGTCACGTCGAATGAGACCTCGCTGCCTGCGAACGGGCAGACGAAATCGGGGACGCGGACAAATCCTTTCGAGCCACTCAGGACGGCCCACTGCTGGTGTTCGTTCAGGAACGAACAGTAGAAGCTGGCTGAGACGCTGCCGTCGAAGAACAGCTCGCCCGAGAACTCGGCCGGGACGGGTGAGGCACTGTCGGCGCGGCGGGCCTCGGACAACATGCGACCGCTCACCCGGATCGGCATCTGGTAGTTCATGGCCCACAGCGTGAACCGGATGTTGTACCAGCCGAGATCGCCGAGACAGCCGGCCGGCTCCAACTCGCCGCTCGCGCGGATGTTCCCCTTCACGAACTCATCCGAGCCGGCGAAGCTGAATTGAGAATGGATGCGTCGCAGTTGGCCAACGCTCTGGCCGTCGTTCAGCACTTCGCGCAGCTTGGGCAAACGCTGACTGTGCATGAACATCACGCCGTCCATGAATTGGACGTTGTGCTTCGCACATGCGGCGGCCATCTCGGTGACGTCGGCGACCGAAATGCCGACTGGCTTCTCGGCCAGGACGTGCTTGCCGGCCTGGGCCGCTCGAATCACCCATTCCTTGCGGAGTCCGGTCGGAAGCGGGATGTAGACGGCATCGATGTCATTCCGCGCGAGCAATTCTTCGTAGGTGCCCAACGCGGTGGGAACCTGCTCGAACGGGGAGTGAGCCTGGCACTCGCGGATGAATTTCTGAGCCTTTTCCACGTTGCGGCTGGCCACGGCCGTGACGACGCCGTTGCCCGAGTTCTTGATGGCGAGCCAGTTCTTTCGTGCGATGTCGGCGGTCGAAAGAATGCCCCAGCGGCAAAG
Organism: Schlesneria sp.; assembly: GCA_031412755.1. Lineage (GTDB taxonomy): Bacteria > Planctomycetota > Planctomycetia > Planctomycetales > Planctomycetaceae > Schlesneria. Next base: position 4,696 of record JANODP010000071.1, read on the forward strand.
GGGGTTGGTCATGGGAAGCGTGCTCCTCAGGGAAGTCAGTTCGGTCTGAAACGGGCCGGTAGGATATTCCACGGCACGAACATTCGCGAACCTTTGGGCGTTCATCGGGGTTTCAGGTTGGCCTGATAGCATCCTGCCCGCCACGGCGCGTTTCGCCGACCGGCAATTTGAATCTGGATTTCTCCCTTCACCGAGGAGCTACCCCATGCAAGTCGTCTTGGGAGTCACGCCTTGGCGCAGCACGGAAGCGACTGCCAGTAAATCATTTGCGGCGCCAGGATCATTGAAGGTCACGGCCGGTCCCGCGACGATCAAGGAGTCGAAAATGCGAGTTCTGGTCATCGAGGATGAGCCGGACGTGAACCATGTGGTCGCGACGTTCTTGCGCGAAGAAGGATACTCGGTGGACACGGCCAAAGACGGGGAAGAGGGCCTGTACAAGGCGACCGTCTGGAATTACGACGCAGTTTTGCTCGACGTCATGCTCCCGAAGATCGACGGCTGGAAAGTGCTGTCCGATCTGCGACGGACCAAGAAGACGCCGGTCTTGATGCTGACGGCGCGCGATGCCGTGGCGGACCGCGTGCGCGGATTGAACACGGGCGCGGACGATTACCTGATCAAGCCGTTCGAGTTGTCCGAGCTGTCCGCGCGGGTGAAGGCCCTGATCCGTCGCGCGGCCGGCCAGCCGCGACCTGTCCTCAAGATTGGCAACGTTGAGGTCAACACGACGACGCGGACGGTCACTCGCGACGGAGTGGCCGCGGCTCTGACGGCCAAGGAATACGCGCTGCTCGAATTTCTGGCGCTGCACCGCGGTGAACTCGTCACTCGGACGGCGATCTACGATCACCTGTTCGATGAGACCGACGACACGCTGTCGAACCTGCTGGACGTGTACGTCTCCAACCTGCGCCGGAAGTTGGGTCACGAATTGATCGAGACTCGCCGGGGACAGGGCTACATGATTCACGACGAGGCCCCGCTCGGCGATGAATGAAACCGTCCCAGCGTCGAGCACCTCAACCGCCGAGCGCGTCGCGCTGCGCTGGCCCTATCGTTCGCTGCGCTGGCGGCTGCAGGCTTGGTACGCGCTGGTTCTGTTCTCCGTGCTGATGGTCTTTGGCTTGGTGGTCTATGTCACCTCGTGGCAGAACCGTCTGCAACAGATCGACGCCGAGTTGGATCGAACGGCGGAGGTCATCACGTCCCGCCTGCGACGACTGTTCCCGTGGCCACAACTCTTTCGCGGTCCCGGTCCCGGCCCCGGTCGCTGGCCGACGGCGTCACGCAACGAGGGTGATCGGTCGAATCGCTCCGACAGGACTTCACCGCCACGCGATGAACGGACGTCCAATCCGGGCGAACCCAATCTCCTCAACGCGAGTCGCGAGACGCGCGAGCCGTTCCAGCCACGAACGTCCCGGCCCGGTGAACGACCTCAAAACACGGGTGTGCAAAGTGAGCCGGCCGGCCGTTGGGATCGAACCCCGTCGAGACGCGACCGCGGCGATGACGATGCCGTGTCGGCTCTCGCACCCGCCAACGAAAGCCGTGGTCCGCGCGAGACTGCGGGAAACAGAGGCCCGCGTCCGGGTGAGTGGCCCGCCCCGCCGATGCCGCCACCGGGATCGTGGCCCACTCCGAGTCTCGGACTTCCTGACGAATTCCTGCAACTGTTTGAAGGTGACGAGGAAACCCGCCTGTACTTCGTGATCTGGGACCACGAGGGCAAGGTGCTGCAGAAGTCGGATTCGGCACCCGAGGTGGCCTTTCCGGGATTGAAGGTCGGCGAGGACAAGCTTCCCCTGCGCGCCGTCCGGTCGAGAGGGGCCGATCGGGAAGTGATTCACGTCTCCAGTTTCGACGTCAATCTGCTGGTGGGGCGTTCGATCGTGAATGATCTGGCCGCACATCATCATTCGAGCCTGTGGCGACTGGCGGTGGGTGTGGCGGTGCTGGCAGGGGGACTCGTCGGCGGCTGGTGGTCGACGTCGCAGGCCATCCGACCGATCGGTGTCATGAGTTCCACGGCCGAGTCGATTTCTGCCAGACGGCTCTCGGAGAGGATCGATTTGCAGGAGACGGATGACGAATTGGGGCAACTGGCGACGGTTCTCAATCGGACGTTTGATCGCCTTCAAGCCTCCTTCGAGCAACAGACCCGCTTCACCGCAGACGCCTCACATGAACTGCGCACGCCGCTGTCGGTGATTCTGGCGCATGCCGATCTCGCACTGTCTCGCCCGCGCAGCCCGGAAGAATATCGAACGACTTTGGAAACCTGCCGCAGTGCTTCGCGGCGCATGAAATCACTGATTGATGGCCTGCTCACGCTGGCCCGCTTCGATTCGGATGCGGCGGAACTGCAGTTTGCCGAGTTGGATCTCTCGCCGGTGGCACGCGAGTGCATCGACCTGGTGCGGCCCCTGGCGACGGAACGGCAAATCACGATGGAAGCGGATTTGAATCCGACGGTCGTGCGAGGGGATCGCGAGCGATTGTCGCAGGTCATCACCAACCTGCTGACCAACGCCATTCGCTACAACCGCGAGGGGGGAAAGCTGCATGTGACCGTCGCCACGCAGCAGGGCGCGGCGGTGATTTCGGTGGCCGACACGGGGATCGGCATCTCGGCCGACGAATTGCCTCACATTTTCGACCGCTTCTACCGTGTGGACAAAGCCCGGTCGCGAGCCGAAGGAAGTAGCGGCCTGGGTCTGTCGATCAGCCAGACAATTGTCACGGCTCACGGCGGCACCATTGTTGCTCGCAGTGAACTGGATGTCGGAACAACGATGGAAGTGCGACTGCCAACCAAGATGTCTGCCCCCGCGCAGACGCCAACAAATCAAACTTAAGAGGTGGCCCCGCTTCAGGGCGGCTGCCTGGCGAGAATATGACTCAGAGCTTCAACATGTACGAATCGATCCTCCGTATGACCGAGATTGCCTGGATGCCCATGTTCGTCGCGTTCGTGACGAGCCTGTTACTCTCGGCGAAGTACTCGGTTCAATTGTTGTTGGGCAAACAGAATCGCTTCCGAGCGGTGGAGGTTCTGTGCGCGTTGGCGGGCACCGCCGTGGTCTGCTTTCTGACGCGAGACGCCATGGATTGGTGGTATGCACACTCGCTCATGATGCCGCGGCCGATCTGGGGCGTGGTTCCGATCGGACTGGCCATCATGGCGTCACGCCTTCATTTCCAGTTTGCGAAACTCAAGCTGCCCGCCTGCGATGTGCGCAGCTCGTCGGTTGTCTGGGGCGTGATGCTCTGCTCGCTCGGCACGACGCTCTGGGCCGCTCATCGCCTCCACGAAGAGGAACACCGCGATGTGGACGTCCTCGTCGAATCCGAATATCGGATGCAAGACGGTTCGATGCGCGCGGCGGATGCCCATGCGATGACGGATCGCGGTCAAGTCGTTCGGCTGTTTCACTGGCAGACGCCGCAGTATTCGGTTCCACCGCTTGCCGCCGCTTCGACGACCGAGGGAGGCGATTACGCCACGATGCTCATTACCCGAGCGGCTGCCTCAACCGATTCCAATTGTCACGGTTGGGTTTTCACCGGCGGCAAGTACGTGGTGTTGAGTGAAATGGTGGAGACAATCCTGGAAAACAATGGTTACCTGCCTGTGTCCACTCCGCAAACCGGCGATCTCGTCGTTCACCGCAGCCGGACAAATGAGATTCAACACACCGGCGTGGTGCGGGCCGTGCTGGATGATGGCACGGTCCTCGAAGAGAGCAAGTGGGGCGTTTGGGGCGGTCGCTTTCTGCACCCGACGGATTCTCAACCGTATGGACCGGCCAGTTATTATCGAAGCCCGCGTCAGGGACATCTGCTGACGATCGTGTCCGGCGAACAGCACACCGCAGCACCAACGGCCGTTCCCTTGGAACCAACGGACCGGGCCGATGGCGTTCCCGCAGGTCAAGTTCAGTAGAGCGCATTTCAAAACCAGCCCGCCGCACGAGCGAGGGCTTCGCAGGCACCGGTCATTTCGCCCTCGCTCGCGCGGCGGGCTGGTTTTCAAGAGCATGACGAGACGGCCAACGATTCGTTGCACGGGGCCTTCATCGGCCCGTCGCGGTGCATCGACGGCTCCGTGCCGGAATGACGTGTTTGAGTAATTTGAATCATCCAATCGCGGTATTGACGAGGCTTCGACGATTTTTTCCCCTGCCGAATTTTGAGTTCGGCGTCGATCGAAGCCAACAGTTCTCTAGTTAAGAAGGGCCGAGCAATGAAGTTGACGTGGTGGAAAAAGTGTGTGGTCGCGGGTGCGCTGACCTGTTCGCTGGTTGGCGTCGCGGATGCTCAGCAACCGGGCGGCGGTCGAGGTTTCCCCGGTGCCGGACGCGGTGGTGGCAGCAGCCTGCTCTCACTCGCCGACAACGAAGCCGTGCAAAAGGAACTGGCGGTCAGTGACGATGCCAAAGACAAGGTCAAGAAGGTCAACGAGACGTATCGCGAAGAACTTCAAAAGGCGATGGAAGAGGCCACGAAGTCCGTCAACGCCAAGATGACGCCGCAGGTGAAAGAGGCTCTGACCCCCGAACAGTACAAGCGACTGCAGCAGATCCGCGTGCAGGCCCTTCGCGATGGGGCCTTTACCGACGCCGAAGTCGTCAAGGCGCTCGGGCTCAAGAAGGAGCAGCAGGACAAGATCGCCGACCTCGGCAAGGAATTCTCCGAGAAGCGGCAAGCTCTCTTCACCGGCGGTGGAGGTGGTGGTCGTCCCGACTTCACGGAGGCGCGAGCCAGGATGGACGAACTGAACAAGGAGAAAGACGCCAAGATCAACGAAGTCCTGACCAAGGATCAGCAGGACAAGTTTAATGCGCTCAAGGGCAAAGAGTTCGACCTGGCATCGCTTCAACCGCGCGGCTTCGGCGGCGCCGGTGGCGGCTTTGGCAACGGTGGTGGCGGCGGTGGTCGGCCGGGTGGAGGCAATAATGGTCGGCCAACGGGTGACGGTGCTCGGCCGAAGACCGCGCCCCCCGTCGTCGATTGAGCGGTCCGGTTGAACCCGCTGTCATGGATTGATTGTCGTCCAGCCCGCTCCTCGCCCGAGGAGCGGGCTGGGGCGATTCCAAGTCGAAGGCATTCACAATACGATTAGCCGCCGATTCGTCGAGTTGGCCTGGCTGGCTCGACTCCCCCCGACCAATACAACTCGACAGCAAGGAACGGCGCGATGAGTCCCCATCTTCTCCAACCCAGTCGCCGCGTTTTTTTGAGCACTCTCGCGTGGAGCACGGCGGCTCTCGCAGTCCCCGGCGCGTTTGCCGAGGAACTCACGCGCACGCCCGCCCAGACGGAAGGGCCGTTCTATCCCGACAAGCTGCCGCTCGACACCGACAACGATCTGCTGATCGTCAACGACAACCTCACGCGGGCGGTCGGTGAGATCACTCACCTGACGGGCCGCATCCTCGACGCCAAGGGCAACCCGGTCCGCAACGCCGCCGTCGAGATCTGGCAGTGCGACAGCAACGGCTCGTACCTGCACACCCAGAGCGGCAACCGCGAGAAGTACAACGCCAACTTCCAGGGTTTCGGCCGCTTTGTGACCGGCTCCACCGGCGAGTACTACTTCCGCACGATCAAGCCGGTCCCCTACCCCGGCCGCACGCCGCACATCCATTACAAGATCCTGAAGGGTGGCAAGGAACTGTTGACCACGCAGTGCTATATCAAGGGGCACGCCGGCAACGAACGCGATGGCGTCCTGCGCGCGATGAAGGATCAGAAGGGACGCGACGCCCTGATGGTCGACTTCACGCCGCTGAAGGACTCGAAGCTCGGCGAATTGACCGCGAAGTTCGACCTCGTCCTTGGTCAGACACCGGAAGCCTGACGTGGGCTGGCTTGACCCTGCAATTCGGCCGAGTGGCGGGGGCACACCTCGCTTCGAGGAAGCCCCGAGGTGTCGTCAACCAACGGGGGCTTCCGCAGAGCCGGAGCGCCACGGGCTATCGCGCCGCTCTGACTAGACCACTGGTCGCATGCAGTGCTCTCCGTGTTAAGCAGCATGCAGCCGATCAAGCCACCCAACACCACAGAAAATGCAATGCTGTCGTTGACAATTCGTTTGGCGCACCACATGTTGCATCGCGAGCAGCTAATACCAATCCTAGGAATTGGTATAAGACCCGCACGAAACGCATGACCGAGTTAGCCTGCGTGCAAGTCAATTCACAGTTAGGCATCATGAAAATCTTCGTTGCCCATTCTGGTTCTGAAAGCGGAGAAGAACTCGCCATGCGTGTCGCTCTTTGGCTTCGTGATCAAGGCCACGAAGCATACTGCGGCGACGAGTTATGCACCAAGACACGCCGAATAAATACTTGGTCTGACGTTTCAATCTTTGACCCATATGTCGACAGATTCTTTAGCAAAGCGGAATTGCTAATCGCGCTTTGCATTGAGAAGGACTGGCACGCAAAGAATGTCCTATTTGAAATTGGCTACTTTCTCCGCTTGCCACGCTGGGGCTACACGTTGCCAGTTTCAAACAAACAAAGCGTTATTGTCGTTAAAGGTAAGAAAGCGGAGATCCCGTCGTATCTGAGGGACAATCTCGCCACAAGCATGATTGTGGAGCATGATCATAATGAAGATGAGACGCTCTTATTTATTAAACTCGCCCAGCACATCCAAGAGGCTGTCGAGTTTAGGCGTCGATTGCGCCGCCGTGTTTTTATCTCATACGCATCTGAAGACGTTGATGAAGCTCGGAAGATTTATGAGTGGATGCGGGCGAATGGCTATAACCCTTGGTTCGACCGGGCAAATCTGATTGTGGGTCAGGATTGGAATCAGACAATCATCAATTCGATTCAAGATTCAGTCGCGTTCATCGCGTGTTTTTCATCCCGTTCTGTAGACAAACGCGGATATTTCCAACGGGAACTCCGCCGCAGCTTAGAAGTCGCCGCAGAATACCCAGATGGCGCGATTTTCATTTTGCCTGTTCGCCTCGATGGTTGCGATGTGCCAAGCGACTTTCAGAAGTATCAATGGTGCGATTTCACGTCGAACGAAGGATTTGACCAACTCAAGTTGGCGATCGACACAGCTCTACAAGAGGATGAACGACGAACGCGTGCGCCTTAACGATACCTAACAATTGGCGGAGTGGCCCTGCTTGATTGACGAGTACGATTGGATGTGCCACTGCTTCTCCGAGGACTTCGAAGCAGTGGCACCATACGAAACAAGTCAAGCAGCCCGGCGTTTGGGAAACGCCGGGCTGCTTTCGTCCCTCAGATGTCCAACGAGTTCGTTCGTGACTTTCGGGAGAGCCCGTTGCCCGATGAAACAACACCCATTTCAGGAAGATTGAAGCCGACGCCTTGTAGCATCTCCGGTGTTTCACTCTCTCCCGCAAAAGTGACTTCGCGATTTCCAGTCGCATCAAGTATTCAAAAGGAAGCTCGAAATGAAAGTTTTGCTTCAACGAGCCGCGGTGGCGGCGATTCTGCTCGCGAGTGGAGCGGTCGCAGTGACTCAATGGCCTGACTTGGCGGTGGTCAACGGCCAGGAAGGACGCCCCGAGCCGCCTCGCGACGGAGGTCCGGGACAGTTTGGTCCGCCGCGCGGGCCGGGACGCGGCGGCTTCGGCGGCCCTCCGGGCTTTGGAGGGCCGATGGGGCCGGGCGGGCCGTCAAACGTCATGTTGATCGGGGCTCCCGAGGTGCAGGCCGAACTCGCGCTGACAGATGCTCAGAAGCAGCGGGTCGGTGAGTTGCAGGGCGAGATGCAGGAGCAGATGCGAGCCGCGTTCAGCGGCATCAATTTCCAGGAGCTTGGTTCGCTGAGCGAGGAAGAACGCGACAAGCGCTTCGCCGACATACGAACCAAATCCGATGCCGCCATGAAGTTGCTCGACGAAAAGCTGAACAAGGATCTCGACGCCAAGCAGGTCGCGCGACTGAAACAACTCGCGCTGCAGCGCGATGTGATCGCCGCGTTGAACCGCGCCGAAGTCAGCAGGCAACTCAAGCTGACCAAGGATCAGGAGACCAGGCTGCGCGACATCGCCAGTCAGGGCTTTCCGCCGTTCGGTCCACCTGACGCGCGGCAGCAGGCTCAAGCCGATGCGCTGGCCGTGCTCAACGAGTCACAACAGAAACAGTGGGCGGGCCTCACGGGGAAAGGCTTCACGTTTCCCGAGCCTCAGTTTGGTGGCCCGGGATTCGGCGGCCCCGGCGGGCGCGGACCCGGTGGGCCGGGCGGCCCGATGGGTGGAGAACGCCAGATCGTCGCCCAGTTCGACAAGGATGCCGACGGTCGTCTGAACAAGGAGGAGCGGACTGCGGCTCGTGAGTTCCTCAAGACCAATCGCGGTCCGGGCGGTCCCGGCGGCGGTGGCTTCAACTTTTTCGGCGGTCCCCCCGGTGGTGGACCTCCGGGAGGCGGACCCGGCGGACGTGGTCCCGGCGGACCGGGTGGTGGTCCGGGCGGACGTCCCGGTGGACCGGGTGGCGGGCCGTTTGGTGGCAATGAACCTGCCAAACCAGGACCAAAGATTTCGCCGAAAGACGTCAAGCCGGTGGCCGATGCCTCACTCTATGAGCCGACGGTCCTGCGCACGCTGTTCCTCGAATTCGAGGACGCTGACTGGGAAGCGGAACTCGCCGACTTCAACAACACCGATGTCGAGGTTCCCGCCACGGTCACGGTCGATGGCGTGAAGTATCCCAATGTCGGCGTCCACTTCCGCGGCATGTCGTCGTTCATGGGAGTCCAGGCCGGTTCGAAGCGGTCGATGAATCTGTCATTCGATTTTGTGGACGAGAAGCAGCGGCTCTACGGCTACAAGACGCTGAACCTGTTGAACGCTCATGAAGACCCGAGCTTTATGCACACCGTCCTCTACTCGCACATCGCGAGGAAACACATCCCCGCGCCGAAGGCCAACTTCGTCAAGCTGGCGATCAACGGAGAGAGCTGGGGCATCTATGCCAGTGCTCAGCAGTTCAACAAAGATTTCCTCGCCGAGAACTATCCGAGTTCGAAGGGGGCGCGGTGGAAGGTCAACGGCAGCCCCGGCGGGCGCGGCGGGCTGGAGTATTTCGGCGACAACCTCGAAGACTACAAGCGGGTCTTCAGCATCAAGACCAACGACAGCACCAAGGACTGGAAGGCGTTGGTCAAGCTGTGCAAGACGCTCAATGAAACGCCGCTCGATCAACTGGAAGAGGCCCTCGCGCCGATGCTCGACATCGATGAGGCGCTCTGGTTCCTGGCGCTCGACAACGCGCTCATCAACTGCGACGGCTATTGGATTCGCGCCAGCGACTACGCCCTCTTCCGCGATGACAAAGGGGTGTTCCACATCATCCCGCACGACATGAACGAATCCTTTCAACAGGCGATGGGTCCGGGCATGGGCGGGCCGGGTGGCGGTTTCGGCGGACCGGGTGGTGGTCGAGGCCCCGGCGGCCGGCCCGGTGCCGAAGGCCGTCCCGGCGGTGAAGGTCGTCCCGGCGAAGGGCCGCCTCCGCGTGAGGGTGCTCCCGGAGCCGGACGTCCCGGTGACGAAAACCGTCCTCGTGAAGGACGACCCGGCGAGGGCCGTCCCGGCGAGGGACGACCGGGCGAAGGCCGGCCGCGTGACGGCGGACCGGGCGGTCCCGGTGGTGGACCTCCCGGCGCGGGTGGACCCGGTGGCGGCGGGCCGCGTGGCGGCAACGTCGAACTCGATCCGCTCGTCGGTCTGACCGACAAGAGCAAGCCGCTGCGCAGCCGCCTGCTCGCCGTACCGAGTCTCAAACAAAAGTACCTCGCGCACGTCAAGCAGATTGCCGAAGAGTCACTCGACTGGGGGACGCTCGGCCCGGTGGTCGCGCAGTATGAGAAACTCATCGACAAGGAGATCGAGGCCGACACGAAGAAGCTGACGTCGTATGCCGACTTCCAGCGGACGGTCTCGGGAAAGGTCGCCCCCAACGCCGAACGGGGCCGCCCGCACATGGGCCTCAAGCAGTTCGCCGATCAGCGTCGCGCGTATCTGCTCAACCATCCCGAGATCAAGGCCCTCGATAAAAAAACCTCGGCGAAGTAGTTCACGAAACAGACGGACGGGAGGCGTGCCCCTCGCGGCCGACCGTGAGCGGTAGAAACCGCTCGCCCGCTGCGACAGCCAAAAAAACTGGCAGAACGATGGGGGCAGAATGATGAGGAAACGGAATTCGTTTTTCTCGGCATCATTCTGCCCCCATTGTTCTGCCAGACCGTGTCTTACTTCGGCGGGGTGGCGAGCTTCAGCAGGTGCTGGCCGAATTCGCGGGCGCTCCACATCGATCGGCCGACGCTCCAGCCCCGGTCGATGATGGTGGTGTCGATGTCGGCAAACAAAAAGTCTTCGACGTGCCGGCGGCTGCGGACGACGATCTCGCCGTGAGGGTCGATGATGTAGCTGTCGCCATAGCCGACGCCGTCGCTCTTCGTGATGCACTCCTCCTTGCCGAGCGACACGTTGTTGCCGCGCACGAAGTAGACGCTGTTCTCGACCGCGCGGGCGGTGTGGTCGGCGCGCACCTTCATGAAGTGGCCGATCAGGCCCTCCTTGTTGATGTAGTTGAAGTGCGGTGCGAAGACGACCTTCGCCCCCTGCAACGCCAGCAGCCGCGTCGGCTCGATATAGCCGCCGTCCGAGCAGATCACGACGCCGAACGTCACGCCGTTGTGCTGGAAGACCGGGAACTCGCGGCCCTGCTTGTGAAACCTCTGGTACGCGGTGCATTTGCTGTAATGACCCAGCAGGTGCCCCTTGTGAGCGACGAGCACCGTGTTATAGAGGTCCGGCCCGCGCGTCTCGTTGAAGCCGACGATCAGTACGGGTTCGAAGCGGCTGGTCGCATCGAGCACCCGCATCAGCTTGACCGAGTCGATGGCGAACGCATCCCGCCGGGCCAGTTCTTCGGTGTCCGGGTATCCGGTCAGAAAGCACTCGGGAAAGCTGACGATCTCGACCCGCTCCCGCTCGGCCCGTTCCATCCCGGCGACGACCTTGGCGAGGTTCCCTTCAAAATCCCCCAACTGCGAGTCGACTTGAGCATGACCCATGCGCATGACAATTCTCCGACAAGAGAGCCCGGGCTCCATTCGCGAGGCGTCTCAACGCGAGCGACCGCCTCGCCATCCACGGCGTGATACCGAAGCCGGCAGCCCAACGCCATCGAGACAGCGTGCCTCGGGGCAATACATTCAGGGCCATCGCCTTGTTGAAACTGGGGGTTGGGTGCCACGATCACGGAGCTTCGACGTGGCCGTGCGAGGACGTGAAGGCTGTTTCCCAATCTCACGGCCACGTCGAAGCTCCGTGACCGTGGCACCCAAATTCAGTAGTTCCAAGTTCGGGGTTGAACGAGGTGTCTTTACTCCGAAGGAGTTGTGTCTCACAGCCCAGGGTTGCCCGCGCAGGCGGGCTACCCTGGGAAGGAGAACGCATGCGCCATCTACCCTGAAAGGGTTGCGTCATTCGAGAAACGCCGATGACGGAACCCCGTTGGGGTACATGGGCGGTTGAACCGTTCCCCCGGGTAGCTCGCTTCACTCGCAACCCGGGGCTATGGGACACAACTCCTTCGGAGTAAAAGCAAATACAAACTCTGCAAACTTGGAACTACTGAAGTTGAATAAGGCGATAGCCCGGGCGACACGTTGGTGATCCCAGTCCCCGTCACGTAGAGTGCGTGCCGCCCGGGATTCCCCTCGCTGCGATCCCCATTTCGCATCGTGGGTCAGTTTGACGAAGGTCCAAGTGTGGCACGCCCTGAGTCTGCGAAGGGCGTGGCGTGATGAGGGGTTTGGTTCCACGCCCTTC
>JANODP010000072.1:0-3004 GCA_031412755.1 Schlesneria sp.
CGGAACAGACTGAATTCTTGCGAATTCAGCTACCCAGAGATCAATGCGGTTCCACTTAGCCCGGATGATTCAGGCCTCGTAGCTGAGTTCGCAAGAACTCACCTCTCTCACCGTGAGTTGGGCTGAGTTCTTGCGAACTCAGCTACATGCAGGCTGGCAGTAGGTGCTACGGAGCGGCGGCCACGTCGGGCGGTGCGGGAGTGGCCGGCGGATCGACGATCGGCTGAATCAGTAACCGGTCGAGCTTCGGGCCGTCCATGTCGATCACTTCGATGCGCAGGCCGTTCCACGTCAGCACGTCCCCAATTTCTGGCGGCCGTTTGAGCAGCGACAGAACGAGGCCCGAGACCGTGCCAATGCCGCGGGGCGGCGGTTCCGACCAGCGTGTCGTCTCCAGAGCCTCTTCCAGTTGGTGCAGGTTCACCGTGCCGTCGATCAGCAGGCTGCCGTCGGCCCGTTTGACGATGTCCTGTTCGCGGTCGCGCTTCGATTCTCGCTCGTGCCGAAGTTCGTCGTGAATCTCACCGACCAGCATCTCCATGATGTCTTCAAACGTGACCATCCCCTGCGTCCCGCCGTATTCGTCCAGCACGATGGCGAGCTGCGTCTTGTGCTCCTGAAACAGTTCGAGCAACCGGCTGATCGTCACCGACTTCGGGATGAACAACGGCGGGCGAATCAGCCGCCGCAGGTCGATCGGCCGGCCGAGATACTGCTGCAGAAACACATCCTTGATGTAAACGAAACCGATGATCTGGTCGATCGTCCCTTCGCAGACGGGGACGCGCGAGAAACCCGACATCGCGATGGCGCCGACCACCTCGCCCGACGGCGTGTCGATATCCACGGCGTCGATGTCGATGCGGGGCCGCAAGATATCGACCACCGTGCGGTTACCCAGTCGCAGGGCCTCCATGGCCATCTTTTGCTCGGACTCCTCCAACACGCCGGCTTGGGTGCCGGTCTCAATCAGGTGTTGAATGTCTTCGACCGAAACGGTGTGCTGCGGCATGATCTTCTGGCCCAGCAGCCGCAGGACCAGTGACGTGGTCACGTGCAACACCCAGATCGCCGGACGAGAGACTCGCTGAAGCAGCGCCATCGGATACGCGACGAACCGCGCAATCGGCTCCGCGTTCTGGAAGGCGATCCGCTTGGGAACCAATTCGCCCACGATGAGCTGTAAAAATGTGATACTGCAGACGACGACGGTGAACGCGAAACCAACGCGCCGCTCGGCGATCCAGTCGATCGGAACCCGACCAAACCACGCCGCCAACGGGTCGGCCAGTTTTGCCCCGGCATACGCCGATGCGAAAGCCGAGACCAGCGTGATGCCGACTTGCACCGTCGGTAAAAACCGGTCGGCATCGTGAGCAAGTTGCAGAGCAACGGCTGAAGGCCCGTCGCCCTCCTCCGCCCATTTTTCCAGCCGTCCGCGTCGTGAGGTCAGGATCGCAATCTCGGCCGCCGCAAAGAAACCGTTGAGCAGCGCCATGAGCACAATCACGCCCAGTTCCACCACCCAAGCTGACACGACTGTCTCCTCCACAAAACGCCGTCTCAAGACCGTGCCAGATTATGAGAGGCATCAGGAGCCGGGTCGAGTCGCACAGGCGACTTCACACCGGGCATGTCCGCAACCCGGAGTGTCTCGCCCCGGAGCCACCGGTCAAAGTTCTCAATCACACCAGCGACGGTTGGCATCCAAAATGGCGCACGCAAAACAAAAAACCCGTCGCCGGTCTGGCCACGGGTTTCACGAACTGACACTGCCGACCGGACACTCACCACGCAAAGTGAGCGAACGCCTTGTTGGCATCGGCCATCCGGTGAACGTTCTCGCGTTTGGTGATGGCCACGCCTTCGCGTCGATACGCGGCCAGCAGTTCGTCTGCCAGGCGGCGATCCATGGGACGGCCCTTCTTGTCGCGACAGGCTTCCAAAATCCAGCGAATGGCCAGCGTCTGCTGACGCTTGGTGTTGACCGGGGTCGGAACCTGATAGTTTGCACCGCCGACGCGCTTCGACCGCACTTCGATCGACGGACGACAGTTCTCCACCGCCGCGATGAAGACATCGATCGGTTCGCGGTCGTTCACCTTTTCGGCAATCATGTCCATCGCCGAGTAGAACAGGGACAGCGCGACGCTCTTCTTGCCATCATGCATCAGGCAGTTGATGAACTTGGAAGCCAACTTCGACCCAAACCGGGGATCTGGCTTCAATTGAGCACGACTGGCTGTAAAGCGATCAGCCATTGAGCAACCTCTCTAAGACCTGCGAATCGAGAACAAATCGGGAACGGCGGCGGCACGGGCCGACGACACTTGTCTTACTTGGGCCGTTTCGCTCCGTAGCGACTTCGAGCCTGCATGCGCTTGGCGACACCCAGCGTGTCGAGAACACCACGAATGATTTTGTAGCGAACACCCGGCAGGTCGCGAACACGACCGCCGCGAACGAGGACGATCGAGTGCTCTTGAAGATTGTGACCCTCACCCGGAATGTAGGCGGTGATTTCTTTCCCGTTCGAGAGGCGAACGCGAGCCACCTTTCGGAGGGCGGAGTTCGGCTTCTTGGGAGTCACCGTCTTGACCAGCAGACAAACGCCTCGTTTCTGCGGACATCCCTCCAGCACCGGAGATTTGGTGCGAACAGGCTGGTGCTTGCGAGGCTTGCGAATGAGCTGGTTGATTGTCGGCATAAAGTCAGACCTGGAACTATTCTTCGTCGGAACGGGCCAGTCGATCAGCATGCGAAGGCGCGGAAACTCCGTGCGATTCGCAGGGGGGGGCGAAGTGTAAGTACCGATGCCCCAAAGTTCAAGCGACTCTCGCCGCGCTGAATTGGCTGGTCGTGTCCTAAGCTGGCGGTGTCCTAATTTGACGTTGACGGTCAGAATCAACCAGCCCGACGCGCAAACGAGGGCTTCAGCTCCCGTCCAACCACAACCCTCGCATGCGCGGCGGGCGAGTTTTGAAACAACCCCCCGAAAACCACC
>JANODP010000073.1:0-4237 GCA_031412755.1 Schlesneria sp.
TCAGCCCCCGGACTCTGTAGATGAAGAGTCCGGGGGCTGACGCCGCCCGGCTCACCTGCTTAGATTCCTTTGCGGATCTACTGAGAAAAAAGCCTCGGGGATAGCACGGATGGCAGGGCCGGGGCACGGATCAGAACTGGAATCGTTGGTCGGAACTCGCTGACCCGGGTTCAAGAGTTCGTTACAGCGCAACTTCAAAACGCGCAAGCGAAGGCTTCGCGGACTTCGAGCGTTCAGCCCTCGCTTGCGCGTCGGGCTGGTTTTGCGATGCTCTACGCCGCAGCTTTCCAACCATCGGCCGGTTGGCATTGAGCGACCAGCTTGCGTTGGACGAGATCCAGCAACAGGCCGACCCGATGCGCGTTGGCGAGTTCGTCATGCGCGAGCCGGATCTTGAACCGGCGTTCCAGTTGCATGATCAGGCTGACCATGTCGACCGAGTCCAAGCCGAGTTGCTCGGACAGGCTCTCGTCGTCCTGCAGAGACGCGATTTCATCGCCGGTCTCGGCCTCGAACAACTCCAACAGAATCTGACGGATTTCTTCGCGCGGCAGCATGATCGCCTCCTGGATGACATGACGAGCGTGGACCGCTCTGGTGAGGGGGCGGGATGAAATCAGGTTTTGGAAATTGACACAACCCCGATCGGGACGGTTGTCGAATGTCGCAGCGAGAAATCTCGCGCATTCGGACTATCCGCAATTGGAGGGATCACTAAACTCCACCCTCTCAATTCGCTGGGACGCTTCCAACCCTGTGAGCTTGTGATTTTTTCGCCACCGACCCTGCGTCGGTGGTTCAACGGCTTCTGCGCTACTCAATTCTTCGAGAGTTTCGAGTAGGGCAGAGGCCGCTAAACCCCGGGACAAGCCCGGGGGCGAAAAAGTCACACGCTCTGTGACGTAACAACCCTGTGAGTCTCGCCGTGCTGATCCCGCCCCGGGGGGAAGGAGTTCGTCGTGTCTGCCGCCACCTCTCCCCCGTCTCCGACGTCCGCAAGAGCTGAATCGGGAATGGCGCTCGAGTGCGGCATTGCTGCGTTTGGGGTCGCGGATCTGGACGACGAACGACTCGCCGTCATTCGCAAGGCACCCGAAGCCCAGATGTCGATACCGCTCGCGCCGTCCGTGGCTCGCCATTGCGATGAGCAGACGCTGGCGTCTCTCTTCGCCGTGGGTGAGGCCATGCGACGAATGCAGTCTCCCGCGTCTGACTTTCAAGCGTGGGGGATCGTGGCCTCCACGAGATATCTCGGCCGGTCGTTCTTCTCGCAGTCGCTCGACAAGTTCGACCGGGAAGGCCCGTGGAACACGTCGGTGCAAGTCGTGCCTCATCGCTCGCTGCATTCCACGTCCGGCACGATCAGCCTCGCACTGGGATGCCACGGTCCCAACGTCGGCGTGGGCGGAGCGATCGACGGCGAGGGACAGGCGCTGCTCACCGCCGCCTCGATGCTGGACGAGTTCGCTCTGTCCGGCGTCTGGCTCGTCCTGGCCGGCTGGAGTCCCGAGTTGAACATCGACGCAGTCGGGCAACCGACGCATGCCGCCCGTTGTCACGCGCTGGCGCTGGCACTCAAACCGGCCGGTGAAGTGCCGGGCGGCCTGCAATTGAGAATCGTTCCCGACCACGACCCCTTCGATCAGTCCGCCGCGGCCGCTGAGAACACGCGCAATTCCAGTTGGCTGTCGCTGATGACGACCCTGCTCCACAAGGAGCCACAGAACCTCAACGTCATCGCTCCGTTGTGTGACGGACTGCGAGCCGAACTGGTCTGGAAGTCTGTCGGTGCCGCCGCCCTTCACGAGGCCCCTGCCCCGCTGCTCGCCACCGGTTGAGCGAACGACGATTTCAACGCACTTCACTTTCAACGCACTCACTTCGTCCGACCAAGCCTCTTACCCTCCCGAGCCGCTCATGCCACAGGCTGTCTGGATCACCGGTGTTGGACTGACCACTTCGCTCGGGCATGGCTACGACGAGTTCGCGGCCAGTCTGCTCGCGGGGCGTTCCGGAATTCATCGGGTCGAGCGGTTCAACGTCGATGAGCATCCCTGCCGCATCGCCGGTTTGGCCGGTGAGATCCCCTGCCCCGAAGGTGACGACGAATGTCAGTTCGTCTCGCTGCTGCGGTTGGAGCAGATGGCTCTCTGGTGCGGCCGGTCCGCGCTGAAGAACGCACAACTCGATACCCACGGCTTGCGCGTCGGCCTGCTCCTGGGCATCGGGGCCGAGTGGATGCAGATCTGGGAACCCGATCGCCAGCGCGGCGGTCACCGCTTGCAAGACGCCCGTCTGGACGAGGAGTCGGTCGTGACGAAGACGCAGCGCCGACTGGGCCTGCGCGGTCCGACGCTGACGATTTCGGCCGCGTGTGCCAGCGGGAACTGGGCGTTGGCCGAAGCGCGTCGCTGGCTGCAACTCGGCTGGGCCGACGTCTGCGTCGCGGGAGCGATCGACAACGGCGTGTCGCCGCTGTCGATGGCCGGCTTCGGCAACCTGCGAGCCCTGTCGCGCAAGAACGATTGTCCGCAAACGGCCTCGCGGCCTTTCGAGAAGAATCGCGACGGCATGGTGCTCGGTGACGGCGGGGCGCTGTTCGTTCTCGAACGAGAAACGGACGCCCGCGCGCGGCGGGCTCACGGTTACGCCGAGGTCGCCGGTTTCGGAGGGACCAGCGACGCGCATCACCTGGTCATTCCCTGCCCCGAACCGGCGCAGGGCATTGCCGCAATGAGGCAGGCGCTGCGCAACGCCGACGTCGGCCCGAGAGAACTGAGTTACATTAACGCCCACGCGACTTCGACCTGCGTCGGCGATGTCGGTGAGGCGCGCGTCCTGCAAGCCGTGCTGGGCGAGTCCGTCGGCGAGATTCCGATCAGCTCGACCAAAAGCATGACGGGCCATCTGCTGAGCGCCGCCGCCGCCATCGAAGCGGTCGCGTGCCTGGTGGCCCTCGAACGGCAGATGCTCCCGCCGACGATCAACCTCGACGAAACCGATCCCGAGTGCGCGATGCTGCGCCACGTACCGCATCACGCGATCAACCACCCCGTGTCGGTGGCCGTCTCCAACTCGTTTGGCTTCGGCGGCAACAACACGTCGCTCGTGCTACGCGCCGTCGCGTAAAATCCGCAGCCGTCGGACTCTTGGCTGTTGGGCGTCAGCCCTCCTTCTTCTTCGCCGGAGCGGGGCGGCGTCAGCCCCCTGGTTCTTCGGCGTCAGCCCGTTCACGGTCTCACCTAAGAATCAACGGGCTGACGCCCCAGAACCAGGGGGCTCACACCGCCCCGCTCCGAAAGCTCTCGCACTTGGCCGCGTGAGTCATCAACGAAGCCCGCCCATGCTCAATAACCCGCACTCACGACTTTCGGCACGTCAATCGCCGCCAGGCCGAGACGCTTCCGGCACTCGTCCAGAATGTCGGCCGTCTTGCTCGCGCCGCAGCGAGTCACGCCGAGCTCGCGCACGGCCAGCAGCCCGGCGAAGTCGCGAACGCCCCCCGCGGCTTTGACCTGCACGTGAGCGGGCGCATGTTTCCGCATCAGCTTCAAGTCGTGGTGCGTCGCGCCGCCGGTGCCGTACCCGGTTGAAGTCTTCACCCAGTCGGCCCGCAACTCGCCGCAGATCTCGCACAGCCGGATTTTTTGATCGTCCTTCAGGTAGCAGTTCTCGAAGATGACCTTCACCTTCTGACCGGCCGCGTGGGCGACATCGACCACCGCGCGAATCTCCCCGCGCACGTCGTCCCACTTCCCGCTGAGCACCTGGCTGATGTTGACGACCATGTCCAGTTCCTGGCCTCCGTCGGCGAGAGCCTGCTTCGCTTCGGCCAGCTTGATCGCGGTGGCGTGTCCGCCGTGCGGGAACCCGATCGTCGTGCTCGGCCTGACGGTCGAGCCTTTGAGCAACTCGGCGCAGCGGCTCAAGTAGTACGGCATGATGCAAACGCTGGCCGCGTTGTAGGCCACCGCCAGCCGACAGCCCGCCTCCAGGTCGGCCTCCGTCAGCGTCGGGTTCAGCAGCGAGTGGTCGATCATCTTGGCGATGTCGTCGTAGGTGTAGCAGGTCATCTCATCTTCTTTCACTGGAGAAAAGGAGTGTGTCGCGTGTTGACAATCCTCAAGCGGTTCCATTTCCGATGCTTCAAAGTAGCCTTCATCGCTCCGCGTGAAGTGAGCCGATTGTGAACGACCGCCTGCATTTCCAATCAACGCCGAACTCGCGCACGGCTTTC
>JANODP010000074.1:0-3812 GCA_031412755.1 Schlesneria sp.
AAGTTTGCAGAGTTCGTATTTGCTTTTACTCCGAAGGAGTTGTGTCCCATAGCCCAGGGTTGCGAGCGAAGCGAGGGGGGAACGGTTCAACCGCCCATGTACCCCAACGGGGTTCCGTCATCGGCGTTTCTCGAATGACGCAACCCTTTCAGGGTAGATGACGCATGCGTTCTCCCTCCCAGGGTAGCTCGCTTCGCTCGCAACCCGGGGCTGTGGGACACAACTCCTTAGGAGTAAAAGCAAATACGAACTCTGCAAACTTGGAACTACTAGATTTCGAGCTGCCTTACAACATCGCCGTCGTCTGCGCACGGACGGCCGCCACGTCTCGTTGAAGCTGCGCTTGCAGTTCCTCCACCGACGCAAACCGCTTCACGTCGCGGACGCGATCCACGAAGTCCACCTCGAGCACCCGGCCATAGAGGTCACCCTCGAAGTCGAGGATGTGGACCTCGATCTTGCGGGCCGCCTCGCCGAACGTGGGATTGGGACCAACATTCACGGCGGCCGCGCGACGCCCCGCGACCGTGCCGGCCACTGCGGCGTAGACGCCGTTGGCCGGGATGAGCGTGGGGATGTCGAACAGGTTGGCCGTGGGAAAGCCGAGCGTGCGACCCCGCTCCGCACCGCGAACGACCGAGCCGCTGATCCGATACGGATGGCCGAGCAGCCGCACGGCGTGGCCGAGGTCGCCCGATTCGATCAGCGACCGGATGACGCTCGACGAGACGAGTTGCTCGTCCACCGTGACGGGCGGCACCACATCGAACGCCAGGCCGTGCGCGGCGCACAGACTTCTCAGGACGGTGACGTTGCCGGAACGATTGCGACCGAAAAAGAAGTTCGGTCCCTCGACCAGCCCCTTCGCGTGGAGTTCGCCCCGCACGACCCGGTCGAAGAATTCCTCGGCCGTCAGCGCGAGCAGCTGCCGGTCCGTGGGAATGACGACCGTCACGTCGACGCCGTAACGGCCGAGCAGTTCCGCGCGGGACTCGATCGACGTCAGCGGCGGCGGTGTCGCTTCGGGACGCAACAGCGCGATCGGGTGCGGGTCGAAGGTGACGGCCACGGCGGGCACGCCATCCGACCGCGCGCGGCTGGTCAGCGCGTTGAGCATCGCCTGATGTCCGCGATGCACGCCGTCAAAGTTTCCGATCGAAGCGTACCCGCCGCGAAACGATTCGGCCGCCCCGAAGCCCCGCACGAGTCGCATGGTCAGACATCCTCAAACAGGGCAATGCTCGCGGTGAAACCGTGGATGTAGTTCTTGTCTCCGACCGGACCCAACTCGCCCTGCGCGAAGAACCCGGCGAGCGGCATCGGCCCCAGACACTGTTGCACCGCCAGGGCATCGTGGTTCGGATCGGGAAACATCCGCGAGCCGCGTCCGTTGCAACTGAAGAGGAGCGCCGCACGGCCCCGCGGACCCGAGGGAACCTGGTGTTGATCGAGCAATTGACGCAGATCCTCATCCGCCGTCTCGGCATCGCGGATGTGGAATTGAACCGTCTGACCGACGCGCATCAGCCCGCCCGTCGCCAGCGCGCCGCTGGTGCGGTCCGCGCCGTGGACGTTGACGATCAGAAAGTCTCCCCGCTGAAAGTGGTCCTGATACTCGTTCATCACCACGCCGAGATGAATGCCCCGCTCGACGAGCTTCTGATCGCGCACGGAGAGTTCCGGATACAGCATCTGCAGGCGTTGCAGCGGAGCGACCCCCCCCAGTTCGTAGATGATGTTCCGCTCGGCCCGCGTCACCACGAAGGGGGTACCGATCGGACGGCAGCCCTGTGAGACAATGCTCCGCACGCGCGGGCCGCCACGCAGCACGACGCCAATCGCGCCGGCCTCGACCAGGCGGTCGTTGAAGAACAGGCGGTTCTCACCCGGACCATCCCCGCCGCTTGCCATGCCGCCGATCAACGGCACGCCCGGCAATTCGTCATGCACGAGGTCGATCACCGACTGGGGCAGCGAGGTGAAGGGTTCGCCCAGCAGCAGGACCGCGCGCGTGTCGTCGCGGTGCTCGGCGAGACCTTCCGGCAATCCCGAGCACAGCAGGCCATCGGGCGTTTCCTCGAACGACAACTCGAACGGCGTGAGCGTGGCCTCGGGCATCGACGCACACCAGACGGACAGCGCGGGGCCGTCCTCGCACTCGCGCGACCCGCCGATCACCGTCTCGCCCGTGCAGCCGAGCAACAACCCGGCCCCCAGAGTCTCCCTCAACGAGGCGGCCAATTCATCAAACCGGGCCGCGTAGTGATGCGACGCGAACACGAAGGCCAACTCCGGCTCGACACCCCCGAGTTCGGTCGCGATCGCGACGCCAACCTCATCGATGGCGGCGGCCAGATACGGGCAGTTGGAAAGAGCGGCGGCAAACGGCATCGGGGGTGCGATCCTTCAGAAGTCGAGCCGACCGGGGCGACATGCCACGATCATCAGGGGTACAGTCGCCAATTGGTAGTCGTCTTCCGGTCCCCTCGCCCCCGCCCTGTCTTAGGAAATCAACACAGGGGGGAGAGGGTTAGGGTGAGGGGGCGAGGCGGTCGAGAGACTTGGAATTGGCGAACCACACGGGAATCGGCCGTCGTCAGTCCAGCGCTCACTCTGCCAGAAGCGAAACCCCCCTCACCCTAACCCTCTCCCCCCGAAGACGGGCTGGAGAGGGGACAAGAAACAGCGACCACCAATTAACGACTGCACCCGATCATCAGTCATCGTTCACTCGACCGCCGATTGGCCGGTGAAATAGTCCGGCTCGTTCCCTTCGATCCACTTGATGTTGCAGCCGATGCTGGCCCGCTGTTCGAGCAGGGCCGGCTGGCCCGCCAGCATCGCATCGACGGCCGCCCGCAGATCGGACCCGTTGATCGGCTTGCCGTTCCCCGGGCGGCTGGCGTCAAACTGCCCGCGATACACCAGCGACTGACGCCCGTCGAACAGGAAGAAGTCGGGAGTACACGCCGCCTTGTACGCTTGAGCGACCTCCTGCGTGGCATCAAACAAATACGGAAACGTGTAGCCGGCCGAGCGATGTTCCTCGGCCATCTTCGCCGGGCTGTCTTCCGGGTGAGTCGCCACGTCGTTCGAGTTGATCCCCACGATCGCCAGCCCCTGCGGATGATACTCCCGGGCAAACTCGGCGAGTGCCGTGCGCAGGTGCTTCACGAACGGACAATGGTTGCACATGAAGATGACGAGCAGCCCCTTCGCCGATGCGAAGTCACTCAAACTCACCGTCCGCCCGTCGACATTGGGCAACGAAAACGGGGGAGCATCCGTCCCGAGGGGCAACATGGTGGAAGCAGTCTTGACCATCGCCAACGATCC
Organism: Schlesneria sp.; assembly: GCA_031412755.1. Lineage (GTDB taxonomy): Bacteria > Planctomycetota > Planctomycetia > Planctomycetales > Planctomycetaceae > Schlesneria. The sequence continues at coordinate 3,337 of JANODP010000074.1, forward strand.
TCAAAAAAAGGTGATCTCAAAACGTCGATGGCGTGCCGGAGCCCTCTCCATCGGAAGTCACAACCAATCGAACGAGCAAAGTAGAGCGAATCACCTGCGCACCTTCAACGCCCGGTCGCGAATGGTCGTCTCAAAAACGACTCCCGCCAACCGGCCGCGGTCCAGATTGTCGAGCGGCGGGGTGTCAGTAAGAGCAAGACCTCCGTGCCCTCTGTGTTTCAATTCTTCTCCGCACGATCAGAGACCGGAAGTCGGAATTGAAACACAGAGGCACAGAGGGCACAGCGCGGGTCTTCACCCGCAACCCAACCCGACGCAAAGGCGCGAAGTCGCTAAGGGGCTGTGCATTTACTACGTCCGAGAGTTCGCACGGACTTCACTGTACTCATCTTTCTGCCGCTCTCTTTCTGTCTCCCCGCTTCAGTCTTGCAGGAAGAAGGAGACAGAAAGAGAGCGGCAGAAAGATTGCAGAGCGA
>JANODP010000075.1:0-17192 GCA_031412755.1 Schlesneria sp.
GGGGAGAGGGCTAGGGTGAGGGGGCGGAGCGGCCGAGAAGCATTGAAAAATGGTGAACGAATCCCGCACGAGCTTGGTCACGATGAGTCCGGTTGCTGCCGTGCTGAAACGAATCCCCCCTCACCCTAACCCTCTCCCCCCGAAGACGGGCGGGAGAGGGGACCAGAAAAGGCGACCATCAATTCCCTACTGCACCCGTTTGGATGAGGCCGCGCGGTCGGGGTCGCTCAGTTGCGATGGATTCGCAGCCCGATCCCCGGCACAACCACTTGGAGCGGCGGGTAGATGTAACCGTTGAAGCCGTAGCCATAGCCGTAGTCGGGATAGTTGTGATTGACGTTGGTTGTGCCGCGATGGATGACCGTCGGCCGCATCTGGCCGAACAGGATCTCCATCGTCGAGTCATGGATGTAGCTCGGGTTGGCGTTGTACTCGGCGCGGATGAACGGGATCGACTTGTAGATTTCGTAGTACATCTGCGACATGTAACGCGGATCGACCCGCCCGGAGGGAGGCTCGACCGCGACGACGCCTTCCTTGTCGAAGTACTCACCGGGGACGATCACCGGCAGGCCATCAGCATTCGGTTCGGGAGCCGGAGCCGGAGCCGGAGCCGCTGGCTTTGGCAGTTCGCCGCCCGCGTTTTGTCGCAGCGAAACGAGCTGTACCCTGGACTTCGCTTTCGATCCCGCTGGCGTCGAGAACGCGGTCGGTGACGGCGGCACATGATCCTTCGTCCCCGCTGCCACGGGGAAGTCACCGGGCTGAATCGTGATCTTCCAACCGTCAAAGTCCTGCACCACAGCGTCCGCCGCGAATGCAGTCGCTCCGCTGCCGAATGCCATCGCTCCACAGACCAGCCACCGAGTCAATTTGTTGTTCATACCATGCACCTTCACGAGTTCTCGCCCTCTCGCACCGCTTCCAGTCGCCAGTGCCAGCCCCACGCTAGAGGCTGGGGGAGACCGCTGTCAAATGGCGAGTTTGTCCTCGATCCAGATTCTTGCGATCGGGACGAGTTGCAAGGAATCGGCCAGACGCGACGTCAAGCAGCCTTTACACACCGGCACCCCATTCCCGCGGACATCAAGGTTCGTTTCGACAGCCCTTCGGTTTTGGTAGAACGTCGGCCGAACAAGACCAACCAGCCCGACGCGCAAGCGAGGGCCAAGCGTGGTTGGTTGCGAAGCCCTCGCTTGCGCGTCGGGCTGGTTCTTCGTGTGATGTCCAAGTTCATTGGGAGCCTTCGCGTGTCTGGCAAAGCCTGGGGCGGTGCGTTCGATCAAAAGACCGATGCGCGCGTCGAGAAATTCACCGAGTCGATCAGCTTCGACAGTCGACTCGCCGCCGTCGATATTCGCGGTTCGCAGGCTCACGCACGGATGCTCGCCAAGGTGGGGCTGCTGACGGCGGACGAATGCCGACAAATCGTCGAAACGCTCGGCGTCATCGGGCAGGAGATCGCGCGGGGTGAGATGGCGTGGAAGACGGAACTCGAAGACATCCACATGCACATCGAGTCCGCGCTGATCGCCCGCATTGGCGACGTGGGCCGCAAGCTGCACACGGCTCGCAGCCGGAACGACCAGGTGGCGACAGACCTCAAGCTGTACGTCCGCGAGGCACTCGTCATGGTCGACGGCCTGCTGCTCGAACTCCAGCGGGCCTTCGTCGATCGCTGCGAGATCGACGCGGACGTTGTCTTGCCGGGCTTCACGCACCTGCAGCGTGCCCAACCCGTGATGGCCGCGCACTATTGGCTGGCCTATTGCGAGAAGTTCCAGCGTGACCGCGAGCGTTTGTCCGACTGTCTCAAGCGGGTGAATATCCTTCCGCTCGGCGCGGCCGCACTGGCCGGGACGAGCCTGCCTATCGACCGAAATGAAACCGCGAAGCTGCTCGGATTCAGCGATGTCGCCGCGAACAGCCTCGACGTGTCGAGCGACCGCGATTTCCTGGCCGAGGCGATCTTCGGTTTCTCGCTGATCGCGGTCCATCTATCGGGTTGGGCCGAGGAATGGATTCTGTGGTGTACGACGGAGTTTGGTTTTTTGAAACTGCCCGATGCGTACACGACCGGCTCGTCGATCATGCCTCAGAAACGCAATCCCGACGTGCTGGAGTTGATCCGCGGCAAGTCGGCCCGCGTGATCGCCGACGTGCAGCAAATCCTCACGCTGCTGAAGGGCCTGCCGCTGGCGTACAACCGCGACCTGCAAGAGGACAAGCTGGCGTTCTTCGATGCCCTCGACACCGTTCAAGCGTGCCTCGAACTGGCACCAAGCATCGCCCGCCACGCGAAGCTGCAAGTCGAGACGATCAACGCGCGGCTAGAAGAGGGCTTCCTCGACGCGACGACTCTGATGGAGTACCTGATCGGCAAGGGAGTCCCCATGCGCACCGGCCACGAGGTCGTCGGCAAGCTCGTCCGATTGTGTGAGACCCAGCGCTGCAAGCTCGCCGATCTTTCGCTGGCCGAACTGCAACAAGCCTGCGACAAGATCGAGGCCGACGTGTCCGGGTTCCTCGGCGTGCGAAACGTCGTCTCGCGCCTGAGCAGCTTCGGCAGCGGAGGCCGCGACTCCGTGGCCGAACGAGTCGCCGCGTGGCGAGAGAGACTGACTCCGGCAACTCGCTGAGAAACGTACCCGCCGATTGAAGCCTGAAGCGCGAGCGAAGTCTTTCTTCCTTCGCTCGCGCTTCAGGCTTCAATCGGTCAATCATCCTCCTTGAGAATGCCGGACTGATGCGCACGCTGCGGATGACGCTCGCCTACGACGGCACGAATTATTGCGGCTGGCAGTTGCAGCCGAACGGCGTGTCGTTGCAGCAGATTGTCGAGCACGCGCTGTCGCAGTTCACGCGCGAACCGGTCCGCGTCACGGCGTCGGGCCGCACGGATGCCGGAGTCCATGCCATCGGCCAGGTCATCAGTTTTGAAACAAGTTCGACCGCGCCGTGTCACGGTTTCCTGCACGGCCTGCCCGTGCATCTCCCCGATGACGTGGTCGTGCGTGCCGTCGAAGAGGCCCCGCCGGGATTCAACGCGCGGTACGACGCCAAACGAAAATGGTACCGCTACGTCATCCACAACAGCCCGACCCGGCTGCCATTCCTCCGCACGTCCGCCCTCTGGCAACGGAGCCACTTGAACGACCAAGCCATGCACGAAGCCGCCCGCGTCCTGCTCGGCACGCACGACTTCCGCTGCTTCGAGACCCAGTGGCCGAACCGCTCGTCAAGCATCCGCACCGTCTTCCGCTCCAGCGTCAGTCGTGCGGCGGGATGGCCGGTCTGGGGAGAAGAGTCGAGAGACGAGGGACGAGAGACGAGAGTCAGAGGAGACGGGGTGATCGATGGTGAGCAGTCCACGGGCGCGGATTCTGGTCTGGCTCTTGACTCTCGACCCTCGTCTCTCGACTTCATCTGTTTCGACATCGAAGCCGACGGATTCCTCTACAACATGGTGCGAGCCATCGTCGGCACACTGATCCACGTCGGTCGAGGCCGCTGGTCGGCGGACGACATGCGTCGCATCCTCGAAACCGGCGACCGCTCCGCCGCCGGCGAGACCGCCCCCGCCCACGGCCTCTGCCTGATGCGAGTCGACTACGGCGAGTCTCCCGCAGGCTGAGGCTCCATCCGCGCTGAGACGATGCCGAGGATTGTGATGCCGGTGGCGGCGTGTACTCTGTTGGCGACCCCTTGGTTGTTTTTATAGGGGTCGCACTCTGGAGAACTGCGCATGAAACCTCGCATTTTCATCTCATCCGTCTCGCGGGAACTGAAGTCGGCCCGGCAGTTGGTGGCGACGACGTTGCACGCGCTCGGTTATGAACCGGTCTGGCAGGACATCTTTCAAACCAGCAGTGATGACCTGCGGGCGGTCCTCCGCCAGCAGATCGACAGTTGCTCGGCGGTGCTGCAGATCGTGGGTGACGCGTATGGAGCGGAGCCGCCGGTGACGGACGACTTCTTCGGCCGTGTCTCCTACACGCAGTACGAGGCGCTTTACGGTCGCTCGCGCGGGAAGAAGGTTTATTACCTCATTGCCGAAGACGATCACCCCCGCGATGCCGGTTCGGAGACGATCGATGTTCCCCGCGATGACAGCGATGCCGCGCAGGGAGACGCCATCGAGCGTCGTCGTTTGCAATCGGTCTACCGGCAAAGCGTGCTCACGGCCGAGCAGATCTATTACCCGGTCCACAACCACCAGGAGACCGAACTCTCCGTCCGCCGTTTGCGAGACGACCTGTCACGTCTGCGCCGTGGCTTTCGGAACTGGCTGGTGGCAGTCTCTGCGGCCCTCGTGCTGATCGCGGGGGGAATTGTGTGGCTCAATCAGGGCCAACAGCAGCAGGTGAAGACGATCGTTGACCAGACGAGCTCGATCGAAGCCGCCAGGAAAGCCCAGCAGGAATTGGCGAAGTCGGTTGAAGACACTCAACAGAAGACCGCAAAGCAGATCGAATCCACCGGGCAGAAGACCAAGGAAGGAATACAGGCCGTCGTGGAGAATGCGGTCAATGAACTGACCAATCCAATCATCCTCGCCGAGCGAATCCGCAAGGAGATCCACGCGACGGCCGAGGAGAAGATCAAAGCGCTGCCCGATGAGAAGGGTCGCGGGCGGCTGGTCGCGGAGATCGAGAAGGAACGTGACCTCGCGCTCGGCCGAGTCGACGACCTGATTAAGTTGATTCAAGAGGGCCTGAAGGAGGGAGCCAGCCCGGTCTTCCAACGCGCTGCCGAAATCTTGCAGAAGGAGGGGACCGACGAAGCCCTGACCTATTTGGAGAGTCGCCGACCATCGACACTGGAAACGGCTCGTCGTCACGCGGAACAAGCAAAGACCGCCCAAACCCGCGCCGATGCGGAGAAAGAGTTGCGAAACAAAAGTCTGCAAGCACTGGTCCTCGAAGCCGAACTGCTGGAAACTAAGCTTCAATGGCAACCCGCTCTCAAGCTTCGCGAACAAGTGGCCGAACTCGCCTCCGACTGGTTTGAAGCCCGGAACAAACTCGGAATGTTGTTGCAAAAACTCGCCCGCTATCGCGACGCCGAACCGCACAAGCGCGCAGCTCTGGCCTTGGCCGCCAATCCCACCCACGAAGCCATTGCCCTCAGCAACTTGGCGAATTTGCTCCAGGCCACGAACCGTCTGTCGGAGGCTGAGTCGTTGATGCGCCGCGCGCTGGCCCTCGACGAGCGGTCCTACGGACCCGAGCACCCCAAAGTTTCCACCCGCCTCAGCAACCTGGCGAGTTTGCTTCAGGAAACGAACCGTCTGTCGGAGGCTGAGCCATTGCTGTTCCGCGCGCTGGCCATCGACGAATGGTCTTATGGAACCGAGCACCGCAAAGTCGCCACCGACCTCAACATCTTGGCTTATTTGTTCCAAGACACAAACCGTCTGGTGGAGGCCGAGCCGCTGATGCGCTGTGCGCTGGCCATCGACGAGCAGTCCTACGGCCCCGGGCACCCTAATGTCGCAAGCGGACTTAGTTACTTGGCGGGATTGCTCCAGGTCACAAACCGTCTGGCGGAGGCCGAGCCGCTGAGGCGTCGTGCGCTGGTCATCGAAGAGCAGTCCTACGGACCCGAGCACCCCAATGTCGCCACCGACCTCAACTACTTGGCACGGTTGCTCCAGGCCACGAATCGTCTGGTGGAGGCCGAGCCGCTGATGCGCCGCTCGCTTGCCATTCATGAGCAGTCCTTCGGAGCCGAGCACCCCAGAGTCGCCGTCGAGCTAATCACCCTGGCGGAACTGTTCCGGGCCATGAATCGTCTGGTGGAGGCCGAGCCGCTGATGCGCCGTGCTCTTGTCATAGCCGAGCAGTCCTACGGAGCTGAGCACCCCGAAGTCGCCGCCGACCTCAACAACCTGGCGCTGTTGCTCCAGGCCACGAACCGCCTGGCGGAGGCCGAGCCACTGATGCGCCGAATGCTGGAGATCTTCCACCAATTCAAAGTTAAAACAGGTCACGAACATCTCCACATGCAAAATGCGTTAGCGAACTATCGCGAAATCCTTCAAGCAATGAAGCTTCCGGAAGACGAAATCAGTCAGCGGGTGAAGGATGCCACAGTGACCGTCGAGCCACTGAAACCGATCGTGCCCGAAGTCGAGCGGCTGCTCGGCCCCGCTCGGCCAGTCGCGGACGTGCTGTCAGCGCTTGACCGCCAACACAAAGCCGAAGGAAAGCCCACCGTCTATTTTCTGTCACCCGATCAACCGATGGCTCCGCATCTCGATGAACTGTTCAGACCGAATCTGGACTCTCTGAATGCCGCGAGTCTCTTCGCACATCGCAACGGTGCTCATGCCGACTCCATCGCGTATTGCGAGGAATCGCTCAAATTGCTTGCCGACAACTCGGACAAAGCGGAAACCACGTTCACGACGCGCATGAACCGAGCTGTCGCTCTTCGCGAATTGGGCGAAGTAGAATCGGCTCGCGATGAACTACGGCGGCTACTATTAGGGCTGAAAGAAGTAAATACGATCACAGCGCTCGGTAAAGGGCGAGCCCATTACCATCTGGCCCTGTGCGAATGGCGGTTGGATGACCCCGAAGCGGCATTGCGCGAGGCGGAAAAGTCCCTGAATGCGTATGGCGACGACGACGCAGCCGCGCCTCAGAAGAAACAGACCGAGCAACTGCTCGCGGATTTGAAGGAGAACAAGCCACTCCCGCCGCTCGCGAAGGTGGATGTGGTCGTGGCGTTGGAGCAGGCGCGAGGCCGCTTTTGGGCCAGAACGGACCTGGCCACGCTCCCCTTGAATCAGTCGGCCCTTCCCCTGCTCGACCAAATGCTCGGTCCGGCCCCCTCGACGAAGGAAGTCTTCGAGACGCTCGACCGCCAGTACCGCGAGCAAAACAAACCCGAGATCTGGTTCCTCCCCCTGAACAAACCGATCGCCCCGCACCTCGACGAACTGCTCGGGCCGGTGCCGAAGACAGAAAAAGAGGAATGATCGAAACGCAGAGGACGCGGAGATCGCAGAGAGAAGACGGGAGAATGCCAACTCTGGCCTTTCCTCCGCGACCTCCGCGCTCTCTGCGTTTCAAAAGTCTTTTGTCTGACGGCGGGGTGGCCGGGTCAGGGCGGAGCGATGGCCGGGAATGGGTCGCACGGGTGCATCGGTGGTTGCTTTGGGCCGCCAGTGTTTTTGAAGAGCACCGGCGAGCGAAGCCTCTCGCCAGAGGCACTCGCGCAGGAGGTGTTCCTGGCTAGCCGTGGGCGTCCGACGGTGAACGTGGCCAACGAGTGGCAACGAAAAACGCCACCACCCAAGGGGGAAGCGGCGTTCTGAGAAGCCACCGTTCGGACTCGAACCGAAGACCTACGCTTTACGAAAGCGTCGCTCTACCAACTGAGCTACGGCGGCGGGGATGGCACACTTCGGAAAGTTGTTGGCCATCGCAAGATTGCTGTCCGGACTGGGCCGAACGCGGGCGGGATGATAGCAAAATCGAGACATCGGGCAAGGCCACAGGTTCGCTCCGGCGGTGTATCATCCGCGTGGAGTTTTCGCGACGGGTTCAAGTCGAAGTGACAGGGTCGCAGAAGAACCCCTCACCCTAACCCTCTCCCCGCAGGGCCGGGGCGAGGGGACAGGAAAATCCACAGCGCGGCCATCGGCCGCAGCCAAAGTAGCCTTCATCGCTCCGCGTGAAGAAAGCCGTTTGCGAGTTCGGTGCCGATTGTTGTTGCCGGGGTCCAATCACGATCGGCTCACTTCACGCGGAGCGATGAAGGCTACTTTGAGGCAGAAGGATTTGCGCGGACCGACAAGAAACGAAACGTAAGTAGGACGGGACAACACCGACATGCATAATCAACACATCGCCTCGCTGTTTGAGGAACTGGCCGACCTGCTGGAGATTCAGGGGGCGAATCCGTTTCGCGTGCGGGCCTATCGCAATGCGGCCCGCACGCTGGAGAACCTGTCGGAATCGGCGGCCGATATTCTGGCGCAGCCCGGTCGCAGTCTGACGGATCTCGACGGGATCGGGCAGGATCTGGCCGACAAGATCAAGGTGATCGTGCAGACCGGTGCGTTGCCTCAGCTCGAAGAACTGCGAGCCGAAGTCCCGGCCGGTGTCGTGCAGATGCTGCGGATTGCGGGGCTGGGGCCGAAGAAGGTGGCCGCGCTGTTTCATGAGCTGGGTGTGACGACGCTCGCCGATTTGAAGGCCGCCTGCGAAGCCGGGCGCGTCGCCGAGTTGAAGGGGTTTGGCAAGAAGACGGCGCAGTCGATCCTTGATGGGATGGCGCATGCCGAAGAGGCGGGGAAGCGAGTCTTGATCTCGATCGCCCGCGCGTCGGCCGAGGAGATCGTTGCCGACCTCAAGCAGGTGCCGTCGATCTCGCTGGTGTCGGTGGCCGGAAGCTGCCGCCGTCGCAGGGAGACGTGCGGCGATCTGGACGTGCTCGCCGTGGCGGGTGACTCGGCCGAGGCGATGGATCGGCTGGCCGCTCATCCTCTCGTCGAGAAGGTTCTGGCGCGCGGCGACACCAAGCAGCGCGTGCGGCTGCGCAGCGGCATCGAACTCGATCTGCGCGTCGTTCCCGCCGAATCGTATGGCGCGGCGATGCAGTACTTCACCGGATCGAAGGAGCACAACATCGTCATCCGGCGGCGAGCCCAGGAGCGCGGCCTGAAGCTCAACGAGTACGGCCTCTATCGCGGTGACGAGTACGTCGCGGGGCGGACCGAGGAAGACGTGTACGCGGCCGTCGGCCTCCCCTTCATCCCGCCGGAGTTGCGCGAGAACCGGGGCGAGATCGAACTGGCCGAAGCGGGTCGCCTGCCGAAGTTGATCGAACTGAGCGACATGCAGGGCGACCTGCACATGCACACGACCGCCAGCGACGGGGTGGCCACGATTCGCGAGATGGCAGAGGCGGCGAAGGCGCGCGGGTTGAAGTACATCGCCATCACCGATCACTCGAAGCGCGTCACGATGGCGAACGGGCTCGATGCGACGCGGCTGCGGCAGCACTGGCGCGACATCGACAAGGTGCGCGGCCAGGTCTCGGGGATCGAGATCCTGAGCGGCATCGAATGCGACATCCTCGAAGACGCGACGATGGACCTCGACGACGAAGTCCTCTCCGAAGCCGACTGGGTGATCGCCGTGCTGCACTACGGTTTGAAGCAGCCGCGCGAGCAGATCATGCAGCGGCTGCTCAACGCGATCCGCAATCCGAATGTCGATGCGATCGGCCATCCGTCGGGCCGCTTGATCGGTAGCCGGCCCGCCGCCGACATCGACTACACGACGTTCCTGAAGGCCGCCGCCGATCACGGCGTCATGCTGGAGATCAACGCCAGCCCGTTGCGGCTCGATCTCGACGACATCCAGGCGGCGGCGGCCAAGTCGCTCGGAATCCAGATCGTGATCGACACCGACTCGCACGCGACGAACGGTTTCGAGTCGTTGCAATACGGCGTGGATCAAGCCCGCCGCGCAGGGCTGACGAAGGACGACGTCGCCAACGCCCGGTCATGGCCTCAGTTTCAGAAGCTGCTCAAGCAGAGATGAATCGCACATCAGCGTATGTTCGGCGGTCTTGTCCCCTCGCCTCCGGCTCTGCGGGGGAGAGGGGACCGGATTTGCGAACGGGTGTTGGCCTGGTTATCGGCGAGCGACCGCGAATTGCCGGATTTTTGCGTCGTCGCCCAGTTTTCGTCTAAGACTTCCGCCGCTCGTGCGTCCTTGAGGGCACAGCCGCTGACAAGCCTCTCGGGATGCGAGATGGAGCCGCAAGCAATCACACTCGATCCGTCCGCTGCGCCGCCTGGAGGATGGGCAGTCCTGCCCGCCCTTCGAGTGGACGAACGCGCGGTTGACGATTGCCAGGCCGTGGCTGGCGAAGAGCAGACGGACGGGCAGGAGTGCCCATCCTACAGGCCAGATACCGTGTGGTTGCGTGAGGTGATCGCTCGCTGGGAGGGACCGCTCGTGCGGTATGCGGCCCGGGTTGCGGGGGATCTCGATCGGGGACGCGATGCCGTGCAGGAGACGTTCCTGCGGCTGTGTCGCGAAGAACGATCCGCAGTGGAAGAGCATCTGACGCGGTGGCTGTTCGCGGTCTGTCGGTCCCGCGCATTGGATGCCCGGCGAAAGGAGAGTCGCATGTCGGCGGTACTTGATCTCGACGAACGGACCTCGCGCGGCGAGGTCCCTCCCGACGAACTGCTGGAGCGGCGCGAGACGGCCGGGCGGCTGATGAGCCTCCTCGGACGCCTGCCCGACAACCAGCAGGAAGTCATCCTGCTGAAGTTTCAAAACGACCTGAGCTACCGCGAGATCGCCGACATCACGGGACACAGCGTCTCGAACGTCGGCTTCCTGCTGCACACGGGGATCAAGCGGTTGAGGGAGATGATGAAGGATGAAGGATGAAGGATGAGGTCCGCCCCAACGGGGCAGGCGTTCTCCCAGCCCGGGCCAACGGCCCGGGGAGAGCAACAGCAACTGATCACCCAGCCCCAACGGGGCGGTCGTTCATTTGACCGTCGCCATCAAATCGTCGCATCGACGAACGGTCGCCCCGTTGGGGCTGTGACATGAACTTGAATTCCTCCCCGGGCCGTTGGCCCGGGCTGGGAGAATGAATGCCCCGTTGGGGCGAAAGACCAAATGAATGCCGCTTCGGGGCGAAAGATCGAATGAATGTTCCTTCGGGGCGAAAGATCGAATGAATGTTCCTTCGGGGCGAAAGACACAGACTCCCCCCGAAACCACCCCATCAGAAACCAGACGAGTCAAACAGAAACCAGACGAATCAAACGACAAGACGGCGATCAACAGCCGCACTCCTTTAGGAATCACGATCATGCCGACCACATCCTTCGATCCCAACGATCCGCGACTGACCGCCTACGCCTTGGGCGAACTCCACGGCGACGAGTTGGCCGAGTTTGAGCAACTGCTTACCGAGTCCTCCGCCGCGCGAGACGCTCTCGTCGAGATTCGTGAGACGACCGGCTGGCTTCGCAACGAACTGGCCGCGGAATCGCCGCTGGCCCTGACCGTCGAGCAGCATCAACGACTGGAGCAACATCTCACGTCGAGGGCTGGTGCCGCAGAGAATCCGCTCGCCGCAACGCTCGTCCCGCAAGTGCGGTGCGAGGGGGCAGCGTCTGCGCCGCCGAGCGTGACTCTTGCTCCCGCCGACCTGCGTCGCGAGCAGGCTCGTCACCGCTGGGCCGTCCTCGCCGCAACCGCCGCGACGGTGGCACTCGGTGCCACGGTGATGCTCTGGCCCCCGTCGACGTCTCGATTCTCCAACGCGAAGTCACGGCCGATGATGTCTGAGGCGCAATTGGCCCAAGTGGGAACGAGGGATCGAATCAAGGGAGTCAACGCGGACATTTCGATCGAAACACGTCCGGCCGAAGAGAGCTTGGAAGGACTGGTCTCGGTTCGTGATGAAATGTCCAACGAGAGTTCCGGTGGCAGCGAGCGTTCCATCCCCAGAGGGAATCAGGTGACCAATGAGGTTGATTCCTCAACGTCACCTCCTTCGCTCGAAGGTTCCAAACCCGACGCGACGACCGGGGCATTCAGAATACCTCAGGATGGGAAAGACCTGAGTGGTGGCCGCGGTGCTGGCGGTGAGGGACAGCGAGAACATCTGGCGAAAGGTGGTCCGCAGTCGGAAAAAGGTCGATTCGATTCCGGCGCGACCTCCAAGTTGTTTGTAGAGGGCAAAAAGGGCGATGACAGCAGGTCGTCTGGTTATGGGGAGCAGAAAGGTGCGGTAGGTCGGCCGCTATCGAAAGAGGGAGACAGTTCGGAGAACAAGCCAGGTAACGCGCCGCACAATGCTGATCCCAAGAGGGGGACCGACTTGACGCGCCCCGTCGCGAGCCCCGAATACGCTCGGCCGCTGAGTACAGTGGTGTCGAATCCCGCTGGCGCAGAGCGAACCGCACGTGGCCTCAACGGACCCGGAGTCCAGCTGAAAATGCCGGAGAATTGGCGTCTGCCTCAACTGGCTGCACGAGAGGGCGAGAAGCCGAACGCCAAGTTTGTTGATTCGCTGAGCGTTGTCGGGGAGCGGATTCCAAATGCCGGAGACCACCTCGGCACGGAAGCCTATGCGGCGATTGTCGAGAACCCGTTTCTGACGCCAGTCGAGCAGCCGCTCTCCACGTTTTCGGTCGACGTCGATACGGCGTCGTATGCCAACGTGCGGCGGTTTCTCAATCAAGGGCAGTTGCCTCCCGCCGATGCGGTACGAATTGAGGAACTGGTCAACTACTTCAAGTACGACGACCCCGCTCCCGTCGACGGGCAGCCGTTCCGCGTGGTGGCCGAGGCCGCGCCGTGTCCGTGGCAGCGCGAGCACTATGTCGCCCGCATCAGCCTCAAGGCCAAAGAGATCGCCAAGCAGCAGCGTCCGCCGACGAACCTGGTCTTTCTGCTCGACGTCTCCGGTTCGATGCAGCCCGACAACAAGCTGCCGCTCGTGAAGCGGGCCATGTCGCTGCTGATCGAGGAACTGGGCGAGCGCGACCGCGTGTCGATCGTGACCTATGCGGGTGATGCCGGGTTGAAGCTGGAGCCGACGGTTGGCTCGGACCAGACGAAGATCATGCAGGCGATTGAGGCTCTGTCGGCGGGTGGCTCAACGAATGGAGCGGCCGGGATTCAACTGGCCTACGAACAGGCGCTGCGTCACTTCAGCAAGGAGTCGGCGAACCGGGTCATCCTCTGCACGGACGGCGACTTCAACGTCGGCGTCAGCAGCGACAACGAACTGGTCACGCTCATCGAACAGCAGGCGAAGAGCGGCGTCTTCCTGAGCATCTTCGGGTTCGGCATGGGCAACCTGAAGGACTCGAAGCTGGAGAAGCTGGCCGACAAGGGAAACGGCCACTACGGCTACATCGACGATCTGAATGAGGCTCGCAAGAACTTCAACGAGGAGTTGATGGGGACCCTGTACACGGTGGCCAAGGACGTGAAACTGCAAGTCGAGTTCAACCCGCTCACGGTCGGAGCCTACCGCCTGATCGGGTACGAGAACCGCGTGATGGCGGCCGAGGACTTCAACAACGACGCGAAGGATGCCGGCGAAATCGGAGCCGGTCACACCGTGACGGCTCTCTACGAAATCGTCCCCCGCGGCAAGTGGAAGCCCGCGCAGCCAGTCGATCCGTTGAAGTACACGGCCACGGAACCAGCCCCCAAGGCTGTCGAACAGAAAGGCAACGTCTCGCCCGAGTCGGCCGACGACCTCTTCACAGTGAAGCTCCGCTACAAGCAGCCCGATGCCGCCGCGAGCGTTCGCACCGTCGATGTCGTCGTCGATGACATTGTCGGGAAGAAAGTGACACCAAGCCGCGATCTGCTCTGGTCCGCCTCCGTCGCCTCGTTCGGGATGCAACTGCGTCACTCGCAGCACGCCGGAACGTGGACGATGGCGGACGTGCTGGAGACCGCTCGCGGCGCGAAGGGGGACGACACCACCGGCCGTCGCGGTGAATTCGTCGAACTGGTGAAGGCCACGATGAAGCTGATGCCGAGTCCGCAGCGTGACCCACAGAGCAAGAAGCCAGCAGTGGGCTTCTGAGCGTCGCGCAGCGACCGTCCTCCCCTCGCCCCCGTCGATCGAAGCAGCCTCAACTCGCAATCTCTTTGGAGCAATCACAATGAACCGAACGATTCCCATGCTGGCCGCGATCGCAATCCTTTGGGTGTGCCCTCTGTATGCTTTGTATGTGGTGGAAAACAGGGGAGCCTGGCCGAACGACTGGCCCAAGGAATTAGAGCCGCTCCGCAAGCAATCACGGACCTTCGACGGCCCGAAACAGCCGCTGCTGCACTATGCAATCCCGTTCACGAAGCGAGAAGAATTTGAGGCGGCATGGCCGCACATCCTGAAGGTCAAGAGCCAGGGGGCGCCCCTCGTTCTGAGGCGCGGTCCGAGCTTTTGGTTGGGCGGCGGTACGAGTGCGGGTGTTTGCATCCACACTCCGCCCAAGGGCGAAGCCCCGGTTGCGGGAGAAAAGGTCAGAAGTGACCGCTGGGAACAAACCATCTACATCGAGTTGATCGTGGATGGAGAGATCGTTGACCTGAACCGCATTCCCCTCCCCGCTGATACCCCGATCATTGATGAGCGGTTCAAGGACGGCATCACCAAATGATGCACCCGAATTCCCGTCGGGTCGAAATCCAAAATCAACTTCAATCGCGGGAAAGAAGGTCACGCCCAGTCGCGATCTGCTCTGGTCCGCCTCCGTCGCCTCTTTCGGCATGCAACTGCGCCACTCGCAGCACGCCGGAACCTGGACGATGGCCGACGTGCTGGAGACGGCTCGCGGTGCGAAGGGGGACGACACGACCGGCCGTCGTTCGGAGTTCGTCGAACTGGTGAAGTCGGCGATGAAGTTGATGCCGAGTCCGCCGTCCCAGAAACGCGCTGTCGGCTTCTGAATGACAACGCGACGCAACGCCGTTGTCACTTGTTCCCGCAGTCATCAATCCTGGCCAGAGGCGAATTTTTTCGCTTCGTAATCTGGCGCCACGCGAGCTTGGCCGCCTTCATCGGGCTCACACACAGGAAGCCCAGCAGATAAACCGTGGTGACAAATGTCATGATGCTGACACGGGGATAGGCACAGACGTAACGGTTTTCCAGCCGCGGTCGGAAGCGGCTCTTGTAATGATGCAGCCCCGCGTTGTCGAAGAGAAAGTTCAGATAGCGACTCGACCACTGCAGGGCACGCCTGGTAATACCACTGTCCCCCGCCCGGCCGGACTGACAGTTCAGTCCCGGAATCAAGCCGAGCGACACCTGGTTGACCCCCTCCGCTCGAAGCAGGTCCATCGCATGCAGCTTGAGATGGGGGACCACGCCGCGAATCGAATCCTGTCGATGGCGGTAGATCTCAAACGCCCAGCCGGTTCCCGATTGATAGGGATTGGCCACGACAAACGCCTCAATTCTTCCCAGCCCCTCGTCGGACCGAGCCAGAAAGATCCGCTTGCGACCCAGGTTGTTGAAGTCGAGGACTCCCTCAAAAAAACGCATCTCGCGGACTTGTGGCTTGGACTTGAGCGAGTCGTTCGCCACGGTCAGCATTTCATTCCGCGTGGCGTGGAATTCATCCGGCGAGCATTGGCCGGGAAGCCATTCGCTGCAACGCACCTTGTGCCGCGTCACATAGTTTCGCTGACGCCTCAGCCACTCGAATGCCTTGCCCTGGCAATTCCAGTCCGCGAGGTCAATCAGTGGATCTTCGCCCCACTTGGTGATCTGGATCCCGTGCTGCTGAAACAAGGGGAGGTCGGTGTCTGTGATATTGAAGAACACCGCTGACTTGTGATTCTTGGAGACGAAGTCCAGGAATTCCGCCAGCAGACGCGGCTTGTCTTCCCTGGCGGCCAGCAGACCGCCGCCGACTTTCAGATGCGCCCCGACTTTGACGTAGGTGACGACGCCCGATCGATCCGAGGACCAGAATCGTTCGCGGTCCGCTTCGCAGGCCAGATAAGAGTCGTAAACCTGTCCGTGATGGTAGGCCAGTCCCTCGACCAAAGCAGCTTCCGGTGCCGAATTCCAACTGCCCGTGGTCTCCGATCGTCCGGTGATCGGGGACGCGGTCAGTTCGGCTTCAACGTGCATACTCGATTCCTGGCAATTGCGACAAATGCCGCATGAGAAATGCGGTATCGGGCCCCTTCGCAGCGACGTGCTGATCGCACTGCACAGCGGTGTGCGCCTGCAACGTTCACCGGCATCGTCGTCTGAACCAAAACGATTGTCGAAACTTATTGGCAAAGAATCTACGCAAACCCAACGTCATCCGCCAGCTTGCCGAATGTATCGAAGATTCCGTCACGTGTGCCAAACCTGGAGACCATTCCGCAACCGCCGTTTGCGCAATGCGAAAGCGGGAATTTGAACGGACGCGACATCCACCGCGCTTCGGAGTCGATCGACATCACTTGCCGGCGATTGCTTTGACTGTCGCCATACCTCAAACAGCCACACACGATGTCGTGAGGCGATCCCGCTGCCGCAGTAGTTCCAGTCTGATGACTTGGCGGCTTGCGGGGCGTGAGGCCATCTGGTTTCATGCCTCGCGTCGTTTGAGGCTGCTCGAACATTCGCCGCCGTCTGTGTGAAGGCCGCTCGCTCATGAATCGTCTACCGTGGTCGGTGCCGTTGTGTCTGCTGGCTCTGATTTTTCCTTCCGTCTCGTGCCGCGCGGCCGAGCCGGTCTCGCTGATCTTCGACACCGACATCGGCAACGATGTGGATGACGTGTTGGCGCAGGGGATGATCCACTCGCTTCAGTCGCGCGGCGCGTGCCGGTTGCTCGCCGTGACGGTGACGAAGGACAGCGATCTGGCGGGACCGTTCGTCGATGCCATCAATACGTTCTACGGACGAGGCGACACGCCGATCGGGGTCGTTCGTCCGGGCAAAACGCCCGAGCCGGGCAAGTTCCTGCCGATGGCCGGCGAAAAGCGCGGCGCGGGCTTTCGCTACCCGCACGATCTGCTCAGCAGCAAGGATGCTCCCGAAGCGGTTGCTCTGTTGAGGAAGACGCTCGCGTCGCAGCCGGATGGTTCGGTCAGCATCGCGCAGGTCGGGTTCTCGACGAATCTCGCGCGGCTGCTCGACTCGAAGGCCGATGAGGCATCGCCGCTCTCGGGCATCGAACTCATCCAGAAAAAGGTCAAGCTGCTGTCAGTCATGGCCGGCGCCTTCACCGACATCAACGGGAACAAGCACTACTGCGAATACAACGTCGTGCAGGATATCACTAACTGCCGCAAGCTGGCCGACGAGTGGCCAACGCCCGTCGTCTGGAGCGGCTTCGAGATTGGCATCGCGTTGCCGTATCCCGCCGCGAGCATCGTGAAAGACTACGGCTACGTGAGCGATCATCCGCTCGCCGAAGCCTACCGCCGTTATGAGAAACAGCCGCACGACCGGCCGACGTGGGATCTGACGAGCGTGCTGTATGCCGTTCATCCGGATCGCGGCTACTTCGACGTGTCACCTCCCGGGCGAGTCATCGTCGGGGCGGATGGCTTCACAAAATTCGAGCCGCACGCCGATGGCAAGCATCGCTATCTCAAGCTGTCCGATCCGCAGCGTGCCCGCGTGTTGGAGGCCCTCGTCCAATTGAGCAGCCAGCCGCCGAA
>JANODP010000076.1:0-13800 GCA_031412755.1 Schlesneria sp.
GATTGAAAGTCGGTTGAGCGGCCAATTTTGAAATTTGAACGCCCGACCCCAATTCGACGCCTCCCGACCCTCGATTCAAGTGAGCAGTTCACGGACGACGTGACCGTGGACATCGGTCAGCCGGAAATCGCGGCCGGCGTAGCGATAGGTCAGCCGTTCGTGGTCGAAGCCGAGCAGATGCAGGATCGTGGCATGCAGGTCGTGGATGTGAACGCGGTTCTCGACCGCATTCCAGCCGAGTTCGTCGGTCGCTCCGTGGACGTGACCTCCCTTCACGCCGCCGCCGGCCAGCCACATCGAGAAGCCATAGTGATTGTGATCGCGTCCCTGCCCCGCCGAGGAGACACCGGGCGTCGGGATCTCGACCGTCGGCGTGCGGCCGAACTCGCCGCCCCAGATGACGAGCGTGTCGTCGAGCATCCCGCGCGCCTTGAGATCGCTGAGCAACGCTCCGATCGGCTGATCGCATTCGTGGGCCAGGTCGCGATGATTCTTTTCCAGGTTGTCGTGCGCATCCCACGGCTGGCCGGGACGCTGCCAGATTTGCACGAACCGCACACCCCGCTCCAACAATCGCCGGCCGATCAACAGTTGACGGCCATACGTCGTGTCGCCGTACAGGTCGCGAATCGACTGCGGTTCGAGATTCACGTCGAAGGCCTCGGTCGCCTCGCTCTGCATCCGGTACGCCAGTTCGAACGATTGGATGCGGGCCTCCAACTGGGCGTCCTCACCGCGCGCGGCGAGATGTTTTTGATTGAGCTGCTGAAGCAAATCCAACTGCGCCCGCTGTCGCCCCGGCCGCACGAAGTCGTTCCGAATGTGCTCGACCAGCTTCTGTGGTTCGCGATGCTGCGAGTCGATGTACGTCCCCTGATAGGCTCCCGGCAGGAAGGCCGATCGCCAGTTGTTGCCCGCCGTCGCGGGAACCCCCCCTGGACACATCACGATGAAGCCCGGCAGGTTCTGATTGTCGGTCCCGAGTCCGTAGGTGACCCACGCGCCCATGCTGGGCCGGGATTGACGACCGTCGCCGCAGTTCATCAGCAGGTACGACGGCTCGTGATTCGGGACGTCGGCATACATCGAGCGAATCACGCACAGATCATCGGCCGATCGCGCGACATGCGGGAACAGTTCGCTGATTTCGAGACCGCTCTCGCCATGCTTCGCGAATTGGAACGGCGAGCCGAACGCCGCCCCGGTTTTCCGCTCGGTCCGCTGCGAAGTCGGCAGCGACCGGCCGTGATATTGAGTCAGGATCGGCTTCGGATCAAACGAGTCAATGTGCGAGACGCCGCCGTTCATGAACAGATGGATCACCCGTTTCGCCTTCGCCGCAAAGTGTGGCCCCTTCGGAGACAGCGGGTGGGCTTCCGAGACCGGTTCCACCGCCGAAGTCTCGCGCGCCAGCAAGTCTGCCAGCCCGAGGCCGCCCAGTCCCAAGCCGGTACGCGTCAGCAATTCACGTCGCGTCCACATGGTCGTTACCTCGAAACAGTCAGACGTTTGATGTCTTCCGGCCCAACGGGCCATGCGTTCACCCAGCCAGGGCCAACGGCCCTGGGACACAGTCACGATCGACCCCGCAGGCCCAACGGGCCGACCGTTCGTCTCCTACCGCATCAATCCCAAACGTATCGTTCATCGATTTCAATCTCGTGTTTGGCACACAACTCCCGGAACTCGTCCTGAAACGATTGTCGTTGATGATGCTCGACCTGACTTTCAACGTACTCCACGACCCGCGACAAGTTCGACTGACTCACTGAGAACGCACCGTATCCCGCCTGCCACGAAAATGTCGAGACGGAATGCGGCTCCTTCTTGGCCCACTTCGATGTTTCCGTCTTCACGTTTTCGACGAGCTGAGCGATGGTCACGGTCCTCGACAATCCACAGACGAGATGCACATGGTCGATCCACCCACCAGAGCGAACCGGGACACATCCCGACTGTTCGACGTGATGGCTCAACATCCGGAACATCTCTTCACGAAACGGCTCCTGTTGGAGATAGGCACGACGTTCCTTGGTACTGAAGACGAGATGCAGCCAGACGCGCGCGAGGGATTGCGGCATGGCAATTGGCTCCTGGAACTGTCGGCCCGTTGGGCCTACATGGTTGTGGGTGCGGTCGTCCCAGGGCCGTTGGCCCTGGCTGGATGAACGCATGGCCCGTTGGGCTGGAAATCAAGGCGACGCCAAAAACGCTCCCTCCGCTAATCCACGAACACAAATTCATTCGACAACAACAACGCCTGCAAATATTCCTCCCACGGTGACAGGAATTGGGGCTGGCCCTCCGGCACAGGCTCCGCCGTCGCCGTGGTTGCCGACGACAGATACTTCTCTCCCAAGTCGATTTCATCCGCTGTTGCCGGTCGACCGAACAACAGGCGATGTGCGGCGTTGATCTTCTCTGCGGTTGTAGCCAATCGAGTGACATCGGGCCTCGCGCCCAGTTGCTGCACCTGTTGACGAAGGAAGGGGCTGTTCATCAAAAACAGCGCCTGTTGAGGAACCGTGGTCTGGTGTCGTTGAGGGCTGGAGGCATCGGGCGGCGCGAAGTCGAATGTGCGCAGCGCACTCGGCAGACTCTGACGGTCGATGAATCCGTAGACCGAGCGGCGCGAGGAGAACGGCGGCGCGAACAAGTCCACGCTCGATCCTCCCATCGTCAGGTCAAGCCGTCCCGAAACCACGAGTAACGCATCGCGCAGCGATTCCCAATCGAGTCGTCGCCGGTTCATGCTCCAGAGCAGCGTGTTTTCGGGATCTTTCGCGCGCGCGGCGGCCAGAACGTGTTGATTGGCCGACTGGCTCGCGCTCTGCTGCCGGTACGTCGATGAGAGCATGATCTGGCGATGAAGTGTCTTGAGCGACCAGCCGTTCACGGTGAACAGACTCGCCAGATGATCGAGCAGTTCGGGGTGAGTCGGCCGTTCGCCACGCAGACCGAAATCGCTGGGCGTTCGGACCAGCCCGGTCCCGAAATGGTTCATCCAGACGCGATTGACGAGGACTCGCGCCGTGAGCGGGTTGTCGGCACTGGCGATGGCCCGCGCGAGTTCCAACCGCCCGCTGCCGTGTTGAAACGGCTGCCGCTCGCCGCGAGTCAACGCGGCGAGGAACTGCCGCGGTGCAATCTCGCCCGGATTGCTCGCGTTGCCGCGGATGAAGACGCGCGTGTCGGCCGGTTGCTTCGCGTCTTCCAGTGCCATCGCGTGAGGAGCCGCTCCCGGTGACCCGATCCAGTCCGTCACCAACCGCTGCTTCGCGTGCAACTGCTGCTGCGTTGTGGCATCGACGAACAGGAATTCCTCGACGTCGTCGATCGTCAGCGTCAGTGGCGAGTCCGCCCCCATCAACAACTGCCGCAACTCTTCCCACTCGGGATCATCGAGCTTCGTGGCCGCGGGCGACTCCTTCAGCAGTCGCTGCCAGCGCTGTTCGGCCTCGCGCAACAACCGGCCATAAGTCTGCGCAGCTTCCGCCAGACTCGGTGGCGGCGGCTTGAAGAGCGCTTCGACCACGACGCGGTTGAGTCGCGGAGCGCCATCCGCCGGCGCTGGCCACTGGGCGATGAGTTCACTCGCACGCGTGGCAAACTCTGCGGGGGTGGCCGTTTTGTCTGATGGCGCCGAGGATGTTTCGCCAGCGGGCTTCGCTGCACCGTCCGGCTGATGCCGGACGCTCGCCGAGGCCAACCGAGCCAGCGCGTGCCACGGGGCGAGCACCGGATCGTGACCCTTGCGCGACTGTTCGAGGTGCCTCGCCCAGCGCTGGGTCATCACCGGGTTCAAGTCCTTTTTGGAGTCGATCAGGAACATCACCGCGAGAAAGTTCGCCTGGACCGGGTCGTGCTGACCGGCCAGCAGGTAGTCGCCGGCTCGCGTGCGAACGGCGGCCGTCAGCGCGGCGTGTTGAGTCCGCAGGTACTCGTCGAGTTGGTTCGACCGCGACTGAAGTTCCTTCAAGTACGCCTCGAACTGCGCGTGCTGCGCGGCCGGCACGATGAGCGGCGGGACGCGCGGTTCGACCGAATTGGCGAAGACACCGTACAGACCGTAGTAGTCGCGCGTCGGAACCGGATCGAACTTGTGATCGTGACACCGCGCACAACTGACCGTCAGCCCGAGCAGCCCGCGCGTCACGACGTCGATCCGGTCGTCGATGATGTCGGGCGGGCTGTTGAGAAACCGCTGACCGAGCGTCAGGAAGCCGAGCGCGGCGAGCTGCGCGGATGGTGCTGATGATGTCTCTGCCGGGGACAAGGGGACAAGGGGATCGGGGGATCGGGGGACAAGAGTCCGCGCGTCAGCCTCTTCTTTCCCCTTGTCTCCTTGTCCCCTTGTCTCCTTGTCCCCCGATCCCCTTGTCCCCTTGTCCCGCTTCACGAGATCGGCGGCCAGTTGCTCGACGATGAACGTATCGAACGGCAGGTCGTCATTCATCGCACGGATCACGTAGTCGCGGTACGTCCACGAGGACGGATAGCGCGGGTTCTCGTTCAGCCGCACATAGCCCTTTGTGTCTGAGTAGCGTGCCACATCGAGCCAGTGCCGTCCCCAACGCTCTCCGTAACGAGGCGAACCGAGCAGCCGCTCAATCACGCTCTTGAAGGCGTCCGGCGAGACATCCCTTTCAAACGCGGTGACTTCTTCCGGAGTCGGCGGCAACCCGTGCAGATCGAATGTCGCCCGGCGAATCAACGTGCGGCGATCGGCCTCCGGACTGAGCGGCAATCCCGCCGCTTCGAGTCGCGCCAGGATGAACGAATCGATGGAAGTCGTCACTAGCTCATTGGCCTTCACGATCGGGATCGCAGGCGACCGGATCGGCTGAAACGCCCAATGGTCCTTCGCCGCTTCAACCGACACTCCCGCGCGGGCCTTCGCCGGAACCGAGTCCTCCTTCGGCCAGACCGCACCTTGCTTGACCCATTTCTCCAGCGAGGCGATGGCTTTCGCGGGCAGCTTCCCCTTGGGAGGCATCTTCGTGTCGTCGCCGTAGCGTACCGCCGTGATCAGCCGGCTCTGCTCGATGTCGCCCGCAGTGACCACCGGCCCGCTCTCGCTCCCTTTGCGAAGTCCCTCGGCCGAATCGAGCCGCAGACCCAGCTCCTGCTTCCTTGCACCGTGGCACGATTGGCAATGCTCGACCAGGATCGGTCGCACTTCCCGCTCGAAGAATTCTTCGGCCTGCTTGTCGATCGGAGGAGGAGTGGCTTGCGCGTGGACTCGTGTCGCGATCAAATTAGCCGGCCACAACGAGCCGGCAAACGCGAGCAGGCCGACGATGATGATTCGCGTGCGCATGGTCGGTGAATGTTGTGTTTGAGGAAGCGGGGCTTGCGCGTTTGCGGGGGATGTGAGTCTGGTGTTCCTCACGCGATCACCTCGCGGATCGCGTTGCCGTGGACATCGGTCAGGCGGAAGTCGCGGCCGGCGTGACGGTAGGTCAGGCGTTCGTGATCGAGGCCCAGCAGGTGCAGGATCGTGGCGTGCAGGTCGTGGAAGGTGCTGACATTTTCCACGGCGTGCATGCCGAGTTCATCAGTCGCTCCGTAAATCGTGCCCCCCTTCGTTCCGCCGCCGGCCAGCCAGACGGAGAAGCCCTCGGGATGATGATCGCGGCCATCTCGCCCCGACGAATGAGGCGTCCGGCCGAACTCGCCCGCCCACACGATCAGCGTCTCGTCGAACAGGCCGCGTTGCTTCAGATCGTGGATCAGTCCGGCGATCGCCTGATCGGTGTCGAGGGCGTTCTTCTCGTGGCCCTGTTTCAGCGCGCCGTGCTGGTCCCACGTGCCGTTCGAGGCTCCCGGCGGACAGGTGATCTCGACGAAGCGGACGCCCGATTCGATCAGCCGCCGGGCCCGCAGACACTGGATGCCGTACAGCTTTTGAGACGGCGCCTTTGAATCGAGGCCGTACAATTTTTGAGTCGCCTCGGTTTCGCGGCTCAGATCGAGCACGTCGGGGACGAGCGACTGCATGCGATAGGCCATCTCATAGTTCTGGATGGCCGACTCGATCGAATCCTCGGTCCCCAGCGAGCGTGAGAACGATTCGTCCTGACTGCGGAGCAGCGCGAGCTTCGCCTGCTGCAATCGCCGGTCCTTGTCGGCCGGTTGGATGTTGTGAATCGGCGTTCCGTCCGCCTGAAACTGCGATGCCTGATGACTCGCGGGGAGGAAGCCGTTGGAAAAGTTTTCGAGACCGCCGCACGGGACGACGCCGAAACTCAGCACGACGAACCCCGGCAGGTTCCGGTTCTCGCTCCCCAGACCGTAATTGACCCACGAGCCGAGACTCGGTTTGCCCGCGTTGTTCGATCCCGTATGCAGCCGCAACACGCCGGTCGAGTGAATCGGCAGATCGGCCTTCATCGAACGAATCACCGCCAGATCGTCGGCACAGCGGGCGGTATGAGGAAACAAACTGCTGATCGGCATCCCCGACTGGCCGTATTTCTGAAACGTCCACGGCGACTTGAGCCATTGCCGGTTGCCATTCGCCGTCGGATTCTTCGACTCGGTAAACGGCTTGCCGTCGAGTTCGTCGAGCTTCGGCTTGGGATCGAACGAATCGACGTGAGACACCCCTCCGTCCATGAAGCAGAAGATCACGTTTTTTGCTTTGACCGGAAAATGCCGCCGCGCGGCGGTGACATCGACCGGCGAGTTGGCTCGCACCCCGTCGGCCATCAGCGCGGACAACGCCACCATCCCGAACCCGTTCGCCGCCGTCGCCAACATCTCCCGCCGACTCACCGGCCGCGCCCGAAAGCCGGGACAGGAACTCAACGAATTTGAATTTCCAATCAACATGGCAATACCTCTGTCACTGAACACCGAGTGGAAACTGGCCATGTTCCAATCATGCCTCACCCGCTTGTTCCAAGACCGCGTCAAAGAGTTCATCGGAAATGAAGAAGCCGAGATCGTGGATCAATCGCTCCATGATGGGCTGCACTTCAACGATCAGCTTTTCCTGTTTCGCTCGAACCAGGATTCCCAACGTGCCAATCGGCACCAAACCCATTTCCAAAGCGACTCGGCGGCCGTCGGCCTCGTCGATCAGCACAGCATCTGCCCGCAGCTCACCGGCCAACACCAATGCCTCCGACTCGCCGCGGTCAAGCGCTGAAAGCAATCGATTCACCTCGCCCAGCGATTGCGGCACGACGACTCGGAGAAACGGAAAACGTGCGACATCCACCGCACGGAATCGTCGTGCCGGCTCGCGCAATTCGTCGGCAACCGCTGGCGGAATGATCACCTCCTGAAAGAGCTGGGACAGCAACTCTAAATGATCGACAAACTCCAAGGCGCGCAGGTGCGACGTGTCGCTCACAACGATGGGCACGATCACCTCCGCAGTCGGTCCAGCGTTTTCAAGTCTTGTTGAAAGTCCGGCAATGTGGGTCGGACGACCGCCAATCCCCGGTCGAGCAGCGATTCCTCAAACGCGGTCCTCGTCAGTCCGGCCCAGCGCAGGGCTTGGACCAGCGACAGGCGTCCACCATCAAACATCCGGCACGCGATCTCGACACGGGCATCGGACTCGGTGATTCCGGCTTCATCCAACAATTCGTCGGAGATCAGTAATGGCATGATGGACTCCTGAGTCGCGATATTACAAAAAGAACGGCGTCCTCTTCATCCTAACCGCCTACGGGATATAGATGAACTCTTTTGCGTTGAAGATCACGTGGGCCAGGTCCTTCCAGACGGGTTGGCTGGTCAGCAGGTCGTTCGCCGGGACTTGATGCAGTTCCGCGAATTGACGTGCCGCCGTCTCGAAGCGTTGTCGTTCGTCGCCGGTCGGGGCGCGGCCGAGGGACTTCAGGAACATCGACTCGATGCGGGTCGTGACCGTGCTGTCCGGCTGGCGGATCAATTGTCCGGCCCAGACGTCGGCCTGCTGCACGACGAACGGATCGTTGAGCAGCGCGAGGGCCTGCGCCGGGACGTTCGTCTGGTCGCGGCGGCCCTGCACGATTTTGCCGCCGGGGAAATTGAAGGCCTCCAGAAATCGAGGGGCCTCCATCAGGTTGTTCTTGATGTAGACGCTGCGTCGGCCGCCGCCATCGACCGGGCCGGGAAACAGCCGTCGGTCGGCATTCGGTGTCTCGCGGAACGGCTGCACGCTCTGTCCGAACAGCGTCCGGTCGAGCCGTCCCGACGTGGCGAGGATCGAATCGCGAATGGCCTCCGCTTCCATGCGCCGGGCGGGATAGTGCCAGAGCAGCCGGTTCTGAGGATCCGCGACGCGGGCTTGGGGCGAGGGCTGATCGGCCGCCTGCTGGAACGTTCGCGTCAACACGATCGAGCGAATCAGACGCTTGATCGACCAACCCTCTTCCACGAACTGGGTGGCGAGATGATCGAGCAGTTCGGGATGCGAAGGAAGATCGCCGACGTGGCCAAAGTCATCGACCGACCGCACCAATCCGGTTCCGAACAGATGATGCCAGACGCGGTTGACCATGACTCGCGCCGTGAGCGGATTGGCCGGACTGGCGATTCGCTCCGCCAGTTCCAGCCGTCCGCTCCCCGGCACGCCGAACGAATCGCGCGAGTTGGCCAACACTTCGAGATAGCGCCGCGGAACCGACTCACCCGGCCGATGGCAGTCACCGCGCACGAAGACCGATTGATCGGAACCGGGTCCAATGTCGGCCACGCCGAGTGCGACTCGCGGCACGGCCAGCTCGGCCTCCGTCTGACGATACTGTTCGGTGAGCGAACGGACTCGCGGTGAAAGATCGAGCCGGTTTCCCAGCAACTCCCGGCGCAGCAGCGTGTCGAGCCACTTCACGTCGTCGTCGGTCGCCTTGTCGTCGGCCCACGCGCGAATCGCCGCTTCGACCACCGAGACGTATCGCGCCGCGACCTCGGTCAGCGACGTTGGTTCCTTGGTGGCGGCGTCGTTGGCGGCGAAGAGACTGCGCAGGTGAGACAACTCGGGTCGGGGCGTCTCGCCGCCGTCATGCAGCACGACCTGCGTGACGCCGAACCACGAACGCGGATTCGCCGCCGCCTGGTCCCACGGCAGACGATAGTTGCCCGGGTCGCCTCCCAGCGCGGACAGTTGGTCGGGGAACTTCGGGTTGTCGAACATGGTCATCAGCTCGGCATACGTCCGCAGTTGATCGCGGTCGTCGGGGGGCGAGAACGTCACCCAACTCAAGCCGTCCGAAGTCAACGCGCGGTAGTTCTTGTAGTTGAGCTGGCAGTTGTTCGAGACGAGTCGCACCGCGCTGCTGCGCTGTCCCATGACCTGAAAGCTGATCTGCTTCTTGCCCAGCGGAATGACGGGCGAACGGAGCGTGCCGTTGAGTTTCTCAGACAACGCGTGCGTGAAGCGGCCTGCCGGAAGCACGGCCTTCACGACGGAGTCCCCCTCGTGATGCAGCGCGAAGTCTCCGCTCTTCGTAGGATGGGCACACCTGCCCGTCCCGTCTTCATCCGGACGGGCAGGAGTGCCCATCCTACTGTCGAGGCCGTTGCCGCCAATCTCCCAACCGTCGGGAGGAACCGCCCCGCGAAAATCGGCGAAGGTGACGAACTGCGTTCGGTTGAAGTCGGCCCGCTCGCGCTCCTGTTGAGCGTACTTCTCGACCAGCTTCCGCCATTCGGCCGTGAAACTCGCCGGGTCCGACGAAGAGGAGGCCGAAAGCTGCCGCCACGGTTCGAGCGGGTCTTCGAGTGGCGCTTTCTCGACGATCAGCGCCGCGTGCCATTTCTCCAGCCGTTGAGATTCGAGGCCGCGCGCCAGCGCTTCCGCTTCCGGTGCGACGGCCCGCTTCGCGATGGCGGCGCGCATGTACTCGGGGAACTGCCCGATGTCGCGCAGCCAGTTGGAGGCAAGTTCCCGACGCAGTTCGAGCTTGAGTTCCCGCAGGCGCTGCGACTTGGCGGCATTGAGGTTTGGCGCGTCGATCGTGTGCGCCACCAGACGCGAGCTGCGCAGGATACCGAGCAGCGCGTAATAGTCGTGCGTTGAGATCGCGTCGAGCTTGTGATCGTGGCAGCGGGCACACGCCACCGTCGTCGCCTGAAACGCCTTCGTCAGCGTGTCGATCTGGTTGTCGAGCAGGTCGTAACCGATCTCGGGCAGGCCGATGCAGTCGTCGTGATTGACCTCGCCGAATCGATAGAACGCGGTTCCGATGACCGATTCGCGCAACTGGTCCTGCTCATTCCAGCGCGGCTGCGGCAGCAGATCACCGGCAATGTGTTCGCGGACGAACTGGTCGTACGGCACGTCGGCGTTGAAGGCTCGAATCAGATAGTCGCGATACCGCCAGGCGTGATGCACCTCGTAGTTCCATTCGTTGCCGTGCGTCTCCGTGAAGCGAACCACGTCCAGCCAGTGCCTGGCCCAGCGCTCGCCGAAGTGAGGGGAACCGAGCAGCGAATCGACGAGCTTCTCGACAGCGGCCTTCGGCAGCGGCTGGCCGGGCGCGGTGGAAGGCGTCTGGCATTCGCGCACGAAGGATTCGATCTGCTCGGAACTCGGCGGCAGGCCGGTCAGGACGAGACTCAAGCGCCGGACGAGCAGGCCGGGTTCGGTCGAGGCTGCACACGTCAAACCGTTCTCTTCCTGCTTTGCGAGCACAAATCGATCGATCGGCTGCGGCGACCACGCGGCATCTTTGGGCTGCGGGATGGCTGGCTTCTGAACGGGACGCAGACTCCACCAATCGCGGCGGGTGCGCAGAACCTCCTCCCACGACGCGGCGGTCTTGGCGGCGGGAGGCTTGTCGCGCGGATCGGGTGCGCCCAGCTTCACCCACGCTTCCAGATCGGCAATCGCGGCGGCAGGCAATCGACCCTTCGGCGGCATCTTGACCGAGTCGTCTGTATAGCGAACCGCCTTGATGAGCAGGCTCTTGTCCGGCTGACCCGGTTCGACCGCCGCTCCCGAATCGCCCCCCTTCATCACTCCGCTGCGACTGTCCAGCAGCAGATTGCCACCCAGCTTCTTCGAGTTCGTCGAGTGGCATTCGTCGCAATGCTCGACCAGCAGCGGACGGATCTTCTTCTCAAAGAAGTCGATCCCCGGGTCGTCAGCCGACAACGCTGGCAATGGAATCATGGTTGCTACGGCCACCGCGCACAGACCCGCGAAACTTCGCATCCGTCTCGTCCCTTCCTGATTCCTCGCGCTGCTCCGGCAAAGGTAGTGGTACAGTTTCAATTGGGTATTGATGGCGGCTGCTCGTCCATCGGTGCGTTCTGACGCTCGGACTCTGCAAACTTCTTGCGGAAGCGTCGTACGATCTCTTGTTTGGCAAGCCTTTCGATCCTGCGCCGCGATCGAGAGCTCGCTTGGCCCCACTTCTCGGCAAATTCCGCGTTTACCTGATCGCGGATTTCATCAATGTTTAGAACCGCAGCCTTGGCGGTAAGTATTTCGGCACTGCGGACGGCGCATTGCCGACAGATCATTGCTCCCGTTGGACCTTCAGCAAATGGAGCGGAAGTATAGAAATCGCCACCGCAAAATGAGCAACAGGCATCATCCGCGCGAGTCGGATGCCAGCGATGCAGGCAACGACCAATCCAGAGCGAGAGCCTGTGCATGCTCGCACCTCACGTTCGATTAGCACCAACAAAAGAACCCCGCAACTCATCATCGCGGGGTTGTTCGTTCCTGTCGAGCGGCTCACGCCGCCATGACGGCATCGTAGTAGCGGTCTTCGATCTTCCACAGCTTGTCGGTCAACCCGGCTCGCATGGCAGGCGTCAGACGAAACTGTGCTACTACCCCGGCAAATGGCTGACACCCCGTCCGACTCACTCTTCGCTTGACACGACTATGATGCCCGACTACTTCACGGCTTGCCATTCCGAATGTCCGGCATCTTTCCCCGCAGGGCGACTCCATGAAGACATCCGCGATCCGCAGCCTTCGTCAAAAGCTGGCTCGTGACGAACCGGTCTTCGGACTGTGGGTGACGATGGAGGCTCCGAGCATCACCGAGATGGCGGTGGGACTCGGGCTGGACTGGGTCGTGATCGACGCGGAGCACGGGCATCTCGACTGGAAGGAAATCGTCGAGCATCTGCGGGCGACGGTCCGCAGCGACACGGTCGCATTGGTGAGGATCGCGGAACTGAACGGGGGTGTCATCAAGCGGGTGCTCGACATCGGAGCCGATGGCATCGTCATCCCGTGGATGGAGACGGCCGAGCAACTCAAACAGGCCGTCGCCTACTCGCGGTATCCGACCGAGGGAGTACGGGGCCTCGGGGCCGAACGGGCCACGTGCTGGGGGCAGTGCTTCGTCGAGCATGCTGAAGAGGCGAACGAGCATGTTCTCGTCGTGCCGATCATCGAGACCGTGCAGGCCGTGCGACAGGTGCCGCTGATGTGCCAGGTCGAGGGGGTCGAGCTGATGTGGTTCGGTCCCGCGG
The DNA here is from genome assembly GCA_031412755.1 of Schlesneria sp. Classification (GTDB taxonomy): domain Bacteria; phylum Planctomycetota; class Planctomycetia; order Planctomycetales; family Planctomycetaceae; genus Schlesneria. Next base: position 12,433 of record JANODP010000076.1, read on the forward strand.
ACTTCTCGTCCAGCGCCGGCTTTCGCGGACAGTGGGAAGGGCCGGGTGTCGCCGAGCAGATTCTGAAACTGAAGGACACGATCCGCGCGGCAGGCAAGCAGTGCGGGGTCATCGCGACCAGCATCGACAACCTGCACGAGCGGCAGGCGCAGGGCTTCCGCGCCCTCGGCGTTGGCATGGACACCGGGCTGTTGCTGCGCTCGTTGAAGGCGACGCTCGCGGCGGTGGGGCGAGACCGGACGATCCGCGCGTCGCTCACGCCGGATTGGACCGCGCCGTCGCCGAAGGTGGCCCCGCTTGCAAAGCCGCCCGAAACGATGCGGCCCGATCGGATGGAGGTCATGAACTCCGTCGGAAATGGACCGAAGACCGAGATCGCGCGCGGCGTGAATTTTGAATGTCTCGTCGGCAGCCACAATCAGGCTCGTCGGTTGACGACGGGCATCGTCACGTTCGCCCCCGGCGCGGTGCTGCCGTATCACCTGCACACGTTCACCGAGTCGATCACGCTGCTCAGCGGCTCGCTCACGATCGACGTCGAAGGACGGAGTTACTCGCTGAAGAAACTCGACAACGCCGTCATTCCCGCCGGACTGGCTCATACGGCGCGAAACAGTTCGCCGGCCGAACCGGCCGTGCTGCACATCGCGATGGCCGTCGATGTCCCCAGCCGGACGCTGGTCGACAAGTTCTTCTCGCGAAAGTCGATGCCGGATGACTCGACCGGAGTAAAGGGTGCCGAGCGAATCAACCGGTTTGCGACGGCCACGCGCGGCGTGGCCGGCCCGAACACGGAGTTCATCGACTGCTTCAACGTCGATCTGATGCCGGGCCTCGAAATGAGCGGCGGTTACGGACTGTTTCAGCCCGGCGGCCGATTGCCCGCGCACGTGCATGACTTCGACGAATCGATCTGCATCATCTCGGGCACGGCCACCTGCATTGTCGAGGGCCGCCGGTACTCGATGAGCGACTGCGCCACCGCGTTGCAACCGCGTGGCCGGGTCCACTACTTCATCAACGAATCGAACGGCCCGATGGAAATGCTGTGGGTCTACGCGGGACCGAAGCCCGAGCGGATCATCGTCGACGAACGCTGTGCCACCGTGGAAGGAAACCCCTGGCGGTGAACTGCTCTTGCCTTGTCCCCTCTCCCGCCCGCTTCGGGGGGAGAGGGTTAGGGTGAGGGGGCTTCGCTTCTCGCTGGACCTGATTGTGTGAGCAGGCAGTCGTGCCAAATTCGATCGTGAACACTGACAGCATCGCCGGTTCTTCATCCGCCCCCACACCCTAACCCACTCCCCCGAAGACGGGGGCGAGGGGACCAGAAAAACCAGACAAGAGTCACCCCTCTCCAATTCGAGTCGC
>JANODP010000077.1:0-12941 GCA_031412755.1 Schlesneria sp.
CCGACTCCGCAACGCCTCACCTCGCCGTTGCACGTCGTCAACAAAGTTTCACCACAATTGTTGACGACTCGCCACCATGACGTATGTTTGCCATACCCTCGGCTATGAAATGGTCTCCCAGCACGGTGTGAGTCGTCACCCTCAGTGCGACCCGCGCCACGTTTGTCTTCGTTGTGTGCCGATCCGTCATCGGTTCCGGCTCCTGCGGGGAAGCTCCGCCCTCGGTGTATTGCTGGTTTCGAGACTGCTCTTACAAAAAGCCACCCGCCATGAATCAAGGCTCTCTGCTGGTCGTCGATGACGATCGTCCCCTGCTCGAAGCAATGGCCGACTACCTGCGTAGCCTGGGCCATCGCACGGAAACGGCCGCCACCTGCGACGAAGCCATCGTCCGGATGAAAGAGTACCCGTTTGACGCCGTCATCTGCGACGTGAACCTGCCCGATCGGGACGGCTTCGAGCTGCTCGACTGGGCCACGAAGTCGGTTCCCGACACGCAGGTCATCCTGCTGACCGGCTTCGGCACGATCGACAGCGCCGTCGAGGCGATCCGGCTCGGAGCGTTCGATTACCTCACCAAGCCGATCATCGACGACGAGTTGAACTTCTCGATCCGGCGCGCCCTGGGCCAGAAGCAGATCGTCACCGAGAACAAGAGTCTGAAACAGCAGCTCAACCAGCGGTTCGGACTCGGCAACATCGTCGGCCACGATTACCGCATGTTGAAGATGTTCGACCTGATCGAGAGCGTGGCCGATACCCGCACGACGGTCCTCGTGCTGGGTGAGTCGGGGACCGGCAAGACGATGACGGCGCGGGCCATTCATCAGATGAGCAACCGCCGCGAAAAGCCGTTCGTGGAAGTGGCGTGTGGAGCACTCCCCGACTCGCTGCTCGAAAGCGAACTGTTCGGACACGTCGCCGGTTCGTTCACGGGAGCCACTCACGACAAGATGGGAAAGTTTTTGCTGGCCAACGGTGGCACGATCTTCCTCGACGAGATCGGCACCGCGTCGCCCAGCCTGCAAGTCAAACTGCTGCGCGTCCTGCAAGACCGCGAGTTCGAGCCGGTCGGCGGCAACAAGACTCACAAGGTCGATCTGCGGATGATTCTCGCCACGAACATCGATCTGGAAGAGGCCGTCCGCAAGGGCGAGTTCCGCCAGGATCTGTACTACCGCATCAACGTGGTGACGCTGATGCAGCCGCCGCTTCGCGAACGGATGAGCGACATTCCGCTGCTGGCCGAGCACTACCTGAAGGAATTCATCGAACAGACCGGCAAGCACGTGACGGGCTTCAGCCATCAGGCCATCGAGTTGATGCAGCGCTATCGCTGGCCGGGCAACGTCCGGGAACTGGTCAACGTCGTCGAGCGGGCCGTGGTCCTCTCGAAGGCTCCCATCATCGGGCCGAACGACCTGCCCGAGGCCCTGCGCCGCGACGACCCGCTGTCGGATTTTGGCGGACGATTCGCGTCCTCGGGTGGAAACAATTTGAAGGCCGCTCTCGCCAATCCCGAAAAGCAGTTGATCGTCGAAACGCTGGAGTCTCACGGTTGGAACCGTCAGGACACGGCCGACGCACTGGGCATCAACCGCACGACGCTGTACAAGAAGATGAAGAAACACGGCATCAGCTTCGAGCGACAACTGATGATGTGATCGGGCGACGAATCGAAACCACCACCCAGAACAGCCTCCGATCGTTTGGTCGGGGGCTGTTGTGCATTCTGGGTTCGTCCCACCAACCCGAAATGCAAGCGAGGGCGAACCGTGACGGCGTCCTCGCTTACACTTCGGGTTGGTGTGTGACCGTGAATAATCCGAGCTAATGCGGCCGTTCGGCCGACTTTCGCCGACAAAGCCGGATTGACCGATTTCCGCATCGGCAGTAAAAGCCGAAGCCTGTTCCTTGGAAGGTTCCTGGCGGAAGGAGTCCGCGAGTCATGAGACACTCAGTTTGGTTGCTGTCCATCGCGATGGTGTTGGGATGTCAGGGCCAGTCGGCGAGTCCGCCGGTGGCCGGGAATGGGGGCTCGGGGAATGACGGCGTTCCGGCGGAAGTGGCCTCGCTGATCGAGCGGGGTGAGGCCGAGCAGGCCCTCTCGAAGCTGGATGAGTTGCTCGCCCAGAAGCCGCGCGAAGCGGTGTTGTATTCGGTCCGGGCCAGCGTCCAGCACCGGCTCGGTCGCAATGACGAAGCGATCGTGGACCTCAACCGGGCCATCGAGCTGAACGACAAGGATGCGCGGTTCCACAACAATCGCGGCTTCGTGCTGCTCGGGATGCAGCAGTTTCCGGAGGCTCTGCAGGACTTCAATCGCGCCACGGAACTGGACCCCGATTATCCGAGTGCCTTCAACAACCGCGGCCTGCTGTTCATCGCCCAGGGTCGTTACTCCGAGGCGATCGAGCAGCTCGACCAGGCGCTGAAGTTCGATCCGAATTACGTCGATGCCTACAACAATCGCGGCTTTGCGGCGCTGCAGGCCGGTCATCTGGGGACGGCGCTGGCCGACTTCAACACGGCGATGAAGATCAATCCCAAGTACGTCAATGCCTACAACAATCGCGGTCTGCTGCGGACTCGGGCCGGCGATCTGGAGAACGCGGTCATCGACTTCACCGAGGCGATGATGCTCGATCCGCTCAACCCGAAGTACTATCAGCATCGGCGTGAGGTCTATCTCCGATTGTCGGCCTTCGACAAGGCCGGGGCCGACGAACAGAAGTACGTCTGGCTGGAACAACTCAGCCGGCTGAATGCACTCGTCGTCAAGAATCCCGGCGACAGCGAGGTGCTCGTCCAGCGGGCGCGGCATCACCTCAAGGCGGACAGTGACGACAAGGCGCTGCGCGATCTGGACCGGGCCATCACGATCAATGCCCGTTCGGCGTCGGCACTCACCCTGCGAGCCGGTCTGCGAGTCCGGTGGCGGGAGTTTTCGCAGGCCCTGTCCGACGCCGAGGCTGCGTTGGCGATCGAGCCGTCGCAGGAAGCCTTTTCCGCGCGCGGCGACGCCTGCCTCGGGCTCAAGGAATACGACCGGGCCATCGAGAGTTTCGCACAGGCCCGCCGTTTCGATCCCGCCGTGGCCGAAGCGTACTACCGCAAATCGCAAATTCTGCAAACGTCGGGCGAGTCCGAACAAGCGGCCGAATCGCTCCAGCATGCCCTCGCCCTCGATCCCGACATTCAGGACCGTTTGCGGTAATGTGCCCGCACTGTACTACTCACGTTTTGTTTCTTTGCGCGCCGCGAAGATGTTGAATAGAAGCGAACGAAGGTCACGAAGGGCGCAGCGATCCTTCAAATTCAGACGGTCTTGCCGAAGCCGCGTGACGAATGTGTTCCTTTGTTCCCTTCGTTGCCTTCTGTTCAAGATTTTGGTTGCGGCTCAAGGCCGCACCGGGGGCTCCGAGTTCTGCTCAGATGCCATGACCGGCCCGACGCGCCAGCGCGGGCCGAATGTTCGATGATCGCAATGCCCTCGCTTGCGCGTCGGGCTGGTGTGGAGATGGATGCTTCATGACAGTACCTGCATTGAAGACGAAGATTCAGGGGCCGATTGCCGTCATCGGCGACGTGCATGGCCAGGTGGACAAGCTCGCTGTCGTGCTTGACAAGCTCAAAAAGCTGCCCGATTACCAGCATCGATGGATCGTGGTCATCGGCGACTTCGTGGATCGCGGCCCCGATCCGAAGGGGGCCATCGACCTGTTCCTCAAGCTGCTGCACGACCATCCCCGCACGACGGCGATCGCCGGCAATCATGAGTTCGCGATGTGCTCCGCGCTGGGCTGGCTTTCCAGTCGCGAAGGCTCCAACTGGGGCGAGCGGTGGGTGAAGCATTACAACTCGGAGAAGACGTTTGCGTCCTACGGCGCCGAAGCCGGCAATCTGGACGATCTCAACGCGAAGGTTCCCGCCGAGCATCGCGAACTGCTCACGAACCTGCCGTGGTGCGTCGAGCATCCGCAACTGCTGTTCGTCCACGCGGGACTGAATCCGAACGCCCCGTTCGCCACGCAACTGCGCATCCTGCATCAGAAGGATCTCTCGCTGAACCGGCCCGAGTGGCTCTGTGAAAAGGCGTTCGTCGAGGCCGACCCGCCCCGGGACTGTCCGCTGACGGTCGTCTCCGGCCATGTCCGAGTGAATGAAGTCCAGATCCGTTCGAAGCGCATCCTCATCGACACGACGGGTGGAGATGACGGTGATCTCAGTTGTGTGCTGATGCCCGAGAAGAAGATCGTCTCTTCCGGCAACAGCACTCCCTCGAAGCCGCCGCGGACCCTGGCGACCGCGGAGTCCGGCAAGTCGTCCTGGTGGAACCTGTGGGGTTGAGTCCTCACGGCCTTTGTCACGCGGATGACTCGGCTCACACGCCGAACCTCGCTATGCTCCGCCGCCTGCGAACCCCATTGGTTCCAAATTCTCTTCGGCGGCGATGCGTTCATGTTGGCAATCGGTCTCGAAACCAGCGGTTTTGTCGGAAGTGTGGCGTTGCTTCGCGACGGGCAACTTCTCGAAGAACGTTCGCTCGGTGAGGCCGGTCGCCGACACGCTCAATCGCTGCTGCTGGAACTGAAGGAACTGTTGCAGTCTCACGATGTGACGCCTCGCGAGGTCCAAGCCATCGCCGTCAGCAAAGGCCCCGGCAGTTTTACCGGTTTGCGAGTGGGGCTGGTCTGTGCCAAGACGTTTGCCTATGCAACCGGGTGCCAGTTTGTCGCCGTGGAGACGTTTGAAGCGATCGCCGAAAACTGCCCGCTCGAGGTGCGCGACGTCTGGATCGTCGAGAACGCTCAACGCGGAGACTTCTTCGCCGGACGGTACGCGCGAAACGAAGCCGGCACCTGGAGTCAGACAACTCCGATTCAAACGGTTGTCGCCGAGGAATGGCTCGCCGCGCGGTCGGCCGCTGAAACCATCACCGGGCCGGGGTTGGCTCACGCCGAACTTCAGTCGGTTCGAGCCAGGTTGCTCACCGACGAAGCGGTGGCCAGGCCCGGGGCCAGCGCGATCGCTCGGCTCGGGCAGCGCCGACTGCTCGCACGCGATCCGGCTGTGCCTCACGATGACTTTGATTTCTGGAAGGCCGTGCCGTTTTACATCCGCCCCAGCGCTGCGGAAGAGCAACGAGAGAAACGGAAAGAGGCGTCCAACACGGCGCGCTTGTAGCGGGCTGCCGGCAGCCCGTCTGGTGAGTCTGCCCAGTTTTCCAAATGACACTGTTTGGACCGGGTCGTTGGTGTCGAAATCAGAAAGCGTTGATTTGTCTGGCCATGCTCGGTTAGACTCTGGCCGTTCAGACTGATTGGCTTCCGGCATTGACGCCGGTTGCTCCCACCGTTACGTGGCCTTCCCCCGAAGGAGGCCCCTACCCTGTTGGAGGTTGCATCATGCTCACGTTCCTCGGTCAGCGGCAGCGGTTTTGCGATCAGGTCTCACGACGAGACTTCCTGCGCATCGGTGGCTTGGCAATGGGTGGCCTGACGCTGCCCAAGCTGTTGCAGGCCGAACAAGCGGCAGGCGGGCGGGCCACGGGCAAGTCGATCATCAACATTTATCTGCCGGGCGGTCCGACCCACATGGACACGTTCGACATGAAGCCAAAGGCCGCGAAGGAGTTCCGCGGCGAACTGATGCCGGTCGCCACGAGCGTCCCCGGCATGGAAATTTGCGAACTGATGCCGAAGCTGGCTGGCATGGGCGACAAGTTTTCGGTGGTTCGTTCCATCACGGGTCTGCGTGACGAGCACGCTCCGCAGCAAAGCGATTCGGGGTGGAGCGAATCGTCGCTGCGAACGATGGGTGGTCGGCCGGGCATTGGTTCGGTGATGTCGAAATTATGGGGACCGTCGCAGACGACGCCTCATGGCACGGCACCGACCTTCGTCGATCTGACCGGCTGGACCAAGACCGGCTTCGTCGGGCAGGTCAACGCGGGCTTCCGCCCCGATGGTGAAGGCCGTCAAAACCTGAAGCTCAACAGTCAGGTCAATCTCGACCGACTGGACGACCGCAAGGGATTGCTCACCGGGCTGGATCGACTGCGGCGAGACGTCGATTCGCACGGGATGCTCTCCGCTGTCGACAGCTTCACCGAACGAGCGGTCGGGATCGTGACCTCGGGTGAGTTGGCGAAGTCGCTCGACCTGCGAAACGAAGACCCGCGGCTGCTGGCTCGTTACGGAGTTGGCAAGGATCAGGGCTTCGGCAACGAACGGTTTGTCCTGGCGCGACGGTTGGTTCAGGCGGGTGTCCGCTGTGTGTCGTTGTCGGTCGGTGGCTGGGACACGCACGGCGACAACTTCAACCAGATGCGGCGCCAGTTGCCATCGCTCGATCAGGCCTTGACCGGATTGATCGAGGATCTCGACGCCCACGGCCTGCTCGACCAGACGATCATCATGATGTCGGGTGAGTTCGGGCGCACGCCGCGCGTCAACGGTGGGGCCGGACGCGATCACTGGTCACGGGCTTCGTTCTTCTTCCTCGCCGGAGGCGGCCTGCGTCACGGTCAGATGATCGGCGCGACGAACCGCAACGGCGAAGAGCCGATCGAGCGACCAGTTCACATTCAGAACGTCTTCCACACGGTTTACCACCAGCTCGGCATCGACGCGAACTTTGTCACGCTCACCGATCCGAACGGTCGGCCGCAGTATCTGGTCGATGACCGCAAGCTCATCACCGAACTGATCTGATTCGGTTTTGTCTCCCGTTCCAGACGGACTCCCTCACCACACCCCGGTTGCCTGACGGCCGCCGGGGTGTGGTTTTTGAAGGATTGATGAATTTCGGCGCGGCTTGCTTACGGCGGAGGTGACCGCCCTCTAACATCCCGTCTCGAAAACGCGGGGTCGAGGAGCGAGTGATGCGACGTGAGTTGTTGGCGGAAGCATTGGGGACGTTGTTTCTGGTGTTTGCGGGCTGCGGAGCCATCGCGGTGAATGAGGTCCGCAACGGTGCGGTGACTCACGTCGGGATCGCGCTCGTGTTCGGGTTGATTGTGCTGGTGATGATCTACACGTTGGGAGACGTCTCCGGGGCGCATCTCAATCCGGCGGTGACGCTGGGGTTTTGGTCGGCGGGACGATTTCCGGCTCGCTCGGTTCCGGGCTATCTCGCCGCGCAAGTGGCTGGAGCATTTGTGGCGGCGGCGTTGGTGAAGTTTCTCTTCCCGGAATCGGCCTCGCTCGGCGCGACGCATCCTTCGGGATCGGCCCTGCAATCGTGCGTGCTGGAGGGAATTCTCACCTTTCTGCTGATGTTCGTGGTGCTGTCGGTCTCGACCGGTGCGAAGGAAAAGGGGATCACAGTGGGGATCGTCGTGGGGGCGGTGATTGCCCTCGAAGCCCTGTTTGCCGGACCGATCAGTGGCGCGTCGATGAATCCCGCCCGCTCACTGGCTCCCGCCGTGATGAGCGGTACAGCGGGAGACGTTTGGATTTACTTTGTCGGTCCGATTGGTGGAGCCCTGCTGGCGGGATGGACCTGTGGTTGTGTGCAGGCGGAAGGATGCTGTCAGTCCCCGCCACGCCTCTTCTCGCTGGAGAAATTGGAGAAAGCCGCGTCATGACCGAAGCCGTCCGACCGCGCGTCCTGTTTGTTTGCGTCGAAAACTCGAACCGCAGCCAGATGGCCGAAGCCTTTGCCCGGATTCACGGGGGCGACCGCGTGGAAGCGTGGAGCGCCGGCTCGCGGCCTGCGGGGCGAATCAATCCGAAGGCGATTGAGGCGATGCGCGAAGTCGATTACGACCTGACCTCGCACACGTCGAAGTCTCTCGACGAGATCGCACCCGGTGAGTATGCGGCGGCCGTGACGATGGGCTGCGGTGACGCTTGTCCCAACGTCCCGGCCCGGCTGCGCGAGGATTGGCAGATCCCCGACCCGCGCGAGATGTCCCCCGAGCAGTTCCGCGAAGTCCGAGACCTGATCGAACGCAAGGTCCGCGAACTGCTGACCCGGTTGGGATAGGCAATGACTCAGTCACTGGGTCGTGGTGGGAACCCAGAAGATGGCGGTTTCGCTGATCTTCGCCTCGTTGAACGCATCCTGCAGGGCGTGCTCGGCCGACGGACGCGATGTTCCCTTGCGGTAGACGATCACGCGAATGCCATTGGCGTCGCCCGCCGCGGCCTTGGTGAGGGCGATCACTTCGGCGATCTCGACGGGTCGGTCCCCGTCTGCCGAGCGAATAAAGTACGACCGGTCATCGATCACCACCTTGGTGACCGGTGGCACTTCGGCGGGCAGTTTGATGTCGTCCTCGGCGGGTTTGTCGGTGTCGGTGTCGGTCGTCTTGTCCGCAGAGCCGTCCGTGAGTTCACCGGGTGTGCCAGTCTTGGGATCGCCGATCCCCACGCTGGGGGTGCTTCCACCACCGAAGCCGTTCCAGAAGTCGGGCAGATACTGTCCGACGATGACTCCCGCGATGAGAGCCGTACCCAGGATGTAGCGTTTGCGAAACAACCAGCCTCGCGATTTGTCTTCCATCGTTCACCGACCTCTCTTTCGCGCAGGGATTTCAAATCAGGGACGCGGCGTGGCGTCGGGGCGATAGCCGAGCACAGCATACTCGAAGCGGGCCGTGCCGTTGCTGTCGATCCGCATCCGTTCGGCCACCGTGGGCAGCCCCTTGATGACCGCCTGCCGGTGCGACAGCCGCGAGTCTCCATAGCTGACCAGGATCTGCACGATACTCTTCGTTTGCGGGAATGATTTGTAGAGCTTGAACATCTCGTCAGAAAACTGCTCGGGGGTTTCGACCACGCCCGTTTGCAGCCGCTTCTGGTGTGAACCGGCCGTGACCACCAGTGCCCCGTTCTCTTGAATGTACACCTCCCACACGTCGAATCGTTTTTTCATCTCGGTAAACGTGAGGAGATGATCGACGACCTGATCGCCCCGCGCGGTGGCCAGCGACTGAAGCTCCTTCCGCAGCGCAGCGATCTCGGCGGGAGACAGTCCCACTTCATCCTGGCCGCGCCGTTGAGCGATCTTCTGAATCGTGGCCTCGGGGATGCGGAACAACTCGCCGAACAGACGGCCCAACTGCTCGATTCCCGCGTGCTCCGTCTTGTCAGCCGCTCGTTGATGGTCTTCCCACTGCGCGAGCTGTTGTTGCACGTCGGTCAACTGGCGCCGCAGGGCCTCCAGGTCCGTGGCCGCTGTCTGGCGTTCGGCTTCAACCCGCTCGGTTTGTTTCTGCGCGACGGTCTGGACTTCGAGATACTGCGCGAACATCACGATCAGCAGCAGATCGAGCAGCGAGGCGAGTTGAAACGTCAGCTTGCGGGCGGGGGTCATGCGTCGCCTCCCGTGACGAGCGACAACTCGCGCTTGGCCCGGGCGATCGTCTCGCGGACGTGCTCGCGGTTCTCACCGAGGCGTCGGAATCGGGTCTCGACGAGGCTGTTCAGGAACATCAGCACGATCGCGGCGAGCAATCCCGCGAACGTCGCCCACACCGAGTCACCGAAGTTGCGCACAATGTCCGCCACCGTCTTCTGCGAATCTCCGTGTCCCGACTGCAACGCCGCTCCGATGGCCAGAATCGTCCCCAGCACGCCCGCCAGGGGATAGGCTTCGATCATCGTCCGGCAGACGGTGTAACAGGTCTCGAACGCCTGCGATTGCAGGTAACGCCGCTCCTCGTCGAGGATCTTCAGTCGCAGGGTCAGCGCCTGCCGCTCGGTCTTCTTCGACGGATCGTCCAGCACATCCTTCACGTCGGCCAGAAAGGCGTCGATCTGATCGGACAGGCTGATGCTGCGGTCGAGCAGGCTGCGGTGCTTGAGTTCCCGCGTGAAGGCATCGAAATCGTTGGCCATGCGCCGCAAGTCGCGCCGCGCCCAGCCGATCAGCCACAGAAAGGCGAGAAAGTGCAGGACCGCCACACCGGCAATGACGGGGGCTGACAGTCCGGCCAGCCGATTGAGCAACTCGGCGGACAATTCTCGGAGATGCGGAGGCATGAAGGATTGTCCCGAAAGGCGATGACGTTGGTCTAAAGAATCGCGGGGCTCGAAGAAGGTTGTCAGATTCTAGCTCAGGCTTGAGGCTGCGTGGAGACCAGAGTACCGTCCGGCTCAATCTTCGAGCAGGAACTTTGCCGCATGTCCGTGACTCCGCCTGATGCCGCCGACTGGATTCGCATTCGCGGGGCGAGGACGCACAATTTGCGAGGGATCGACGTCGATCTGCCGCTGGGAAAACTGACGGTCATCACGGGAGTCAGCGGCAGCGGCAAGAGTTCACTCGCGTTTGACACGCTGTTTGCCGAGGGCCGTCGTCGCTATCTGGCGACCGTCTCGCCCCAGTCGCGCGAGTTGTTGCAGCGGCTCGAACGGCCCGACGTCGATCTGATTGAGGGCCTGCCGCCGACCCTCGGCATCGAGCAGCGAACGCGCGGTCCGCGACGCCGCACCACGCTGGCGACGGTGGCCGAGGTCTACGATTACCTGCGCTTGCTGTACGCTCGCATCGGCCGCCTGCATTGCCCGACGTGCCGCCAGCCGGTGTCGTCTCAATCGCGTGAGGCGATCGTCGAACAGGCGCTGCGACTGGAAGACCGTCAGAAAGTTCTGATCCTGTCGCCTGTCGTTCGTGGTCAGTCAGGCTCGCACGCGGACGTCTTCACGCGGATCGTACGCGACGGATTCGTGCGAGCCCGCGTGGACGGCGAACTGATCGACGCGGCCACTCCGCCGCCGCTGGCGACGACGAAACCGCACGACATCGAAGTCGTCGTCGATCGACTCCTCATCAAGGAGGGGATTCGCAGCCGCCTCGAAGAATCGGTCGATCTCGCGCTGGAACTCGGTCAGGGCCAGTGTGTGCTGAGTCACGAAGCCGATGGCGGCTGGCACGACCGACTCTACAGCAGCCGCCTCGCCTGTGCCGCGTGCGGGGTGAGCTTCCCGACTCTCGAACCGAGCGACTTCAGTTTCAACAGTGCTCGCGGTGCCTGTCCCACCTGCCACGGCCTCGGCGTCAGCTACGGCCTCGGCGTCAGCTACGGCCTCGGCGTCAGCTACGGCCTCGGCGTCAGCCCTCTCTCCTCTTCCGGAGCGGGGGGCGTCAGCCCCCTGGTTCCGCGTACGAATTCAAAGTCCCCCTCAACCGAACACGATTCCCCCACATGCCCGGCCTGTGCAGGCCGACGCCTGGCCCCGCTCCCCCAATCCGTGCTGATCGCCGGACGATCCATCACCGACGTCGTGGCCCTGCGTGCCGACGCGGCGCGGCACTGCATCGACGACTGGTCGCGGTCGTTCGATGTCGTGTCAGGCAACGTCGCCGCCGAACAACTCGCCGCGCGGCACATCCTGCCCGAGGTGGCTTCGCGTCTGCGGTTTCTCGTCGAAGCGGGACTCGAATACCTGACGCTCGACCGCGCGGGGGATTCGCTCTCGGCGGGAGAATTCCAACGGGCGCGGTTGGCCGCCTGTCTGGGGAGCCAACTGACGGGAGCCTGCTACGTCGTCGATGAGCCGACTGCCGGCTTGCACTCGCGCGATACGGACCGTCTGCTGCGGACGCTGCTCGATCTGCGGGACCAGGGGAACACGGTGATCGTCGTCGAGCATGACCTTGATGTAGTGCAGCGGGCCGATCACGTGATCGACATCGGGCCGGGTGCGGGTTTGCACGGCGGTCAACTGCTGGCGGCCGGTTCGCCGGGTGAAATCGCGCTCGACGAGTCATCGGTCACCGGTCGAGAACTGCGTCGTCGCGCGCGCGGCTGGCTGACCGGGGACTCGCCATCTCAGCCGCAGACCTGGCTGACGCTGGCCGGCGCGATGCTGCACAACCTGCAAGACGTGACGCTGCGTGTCCCGCTGGGTGGGCTGGTCTGCATCACGGGGGTCAGCGGTTCCGGCAAGACGTCGCTCGTGATGCAGACTCTTGTCCCGGCGATCCGTCGTCAACTGGGTGAGACCAGCGCCACCGGCGGCCCGTTTCGCGAGTTGCTTGGCGTCGAGCATCTCACGCGGCTGGCGCGTGTCGATCAGACGCCGCTCGGGCGGTCGGGCCGCTCAACACCCGCGACTTATTCCGGCGTGTGGGACGAGGTGCGGCAGGTCTTCGCCAAAACGAAGGAGGCACGGCTGCGCGGCTTTACCGCGCGGCGGTTCAGCCCGCAGAGCCTCGACGGACGCTGTTCGCGCTGTGCCGGTCGAGGGGCTCTCGCGCTGGACCAGAAGAGTCTGTTCGAGTGGTCGGTCCGCTGTCCCGAATGCAACGGCAGCCGCTTCAACCGGCAGACACTGGCCGTGAGATACCGCGGCCTCTCGGTGGCCGAAGTGCTCGACATGAGCTTCGAAGCCGCCGCCGATTTCTTTGGGAATCTGCCTCGACTGGCGCGGCCGCTGGCGCTGTTCCGCGATCTCGGGCTGGGTTATCTGAAGCTGGGCCAGCCGGCGACAACACTCTCGGGCGGCGAGGCTCAGCGCGTGAAGCTGGCCACTGAACTGGTCACCTCGCACGAGACGACTTCCACGATGTTCGTGCTCGACGAACCGACGTCCGGCCTCCACTCGACCGACGTCGCGCAACTGCTCGATGTCTTGAGACGGCTGGTGAAGACGGGCCACTCGGTGGTGGTGGTCGAGCACAACCTCGAACTGATCGCCGCCGCCGACTGGCTGATTGACATCGGTCCCGAAGCGGGAGGCGGCGGTGGACGGATCGTCGCGGAAGGCCCGCCACCTCTTGTCGCCAAGTGTGAAACCAGTCACACCGGTCGCGCTCTATCCCGGATGATTCATGATCGCATTGAAGCCTGACGCGCAAGCTATGTTTCTGCTGTGACATCCCTTCGATTGCGCTTCAGGCTTAAATGCCACGCTCTGTCGACGACACGACCCGAGGCGTGAATAATCCGCTCTAGCGGCGGCCTTCAATCGGTCAGGCACGTGAAA
>JANODP010000078.1:0-18447 GCA_031412755.1 Schlesneria sp.
GAACTGGGACACGCGGGCAGGTAAGAAACCTGCCTCCACGCAAGGGTTCATCTGGCGGCTATGTAGTCAAAAGCCCGCACCGCGCGAACCCCATCACCCTCCCGAAGTCCCTGCCACACTCCCCCGGGGCGGCAAGTTGGTTATGCTTCAGCACCACTGCCTGCTTGGGGACGATCGAGGGATGGTCGGCGACGCGGAGTGGGGTGGCTGAATCTGTGTGTCTTGCAAGGATCGTAAGTTGTGAGTTCGTTGCGTGCTGCTCCCATCACGGCCGAGTGCCTGATCATTTGCACGGCGTTGTTCGTGGTGTGTACGGCGAGTTCGTTCGAGGGGATGCGGTTTGGCGATGCCCAGCGCGAGTGGGGGGCGGTGACGAACCTGCAGGTCTTCGCGATTCGCGGGGACCGGCGCGAGCCGGTCGATCCCGACTTGAACGGGCCGTTCGACTTGTGGGAGGGGGGTTGGTGGCGCATCCCGGTCAGCGCCTTTCATCACACCGATGTCGCACATCTGCTGCTCAACTGCGTGTCGGCGTGGGCTCTCGGGACGCGGCTGGAGCGAAAGTGGGGCAGCATCCGGTTCGCGATCTTTCTGTTGCCCGCCCTCTTCGTGCCGCTGCTGGCAGAGGTTGTGCTCGGACACTCGCCGGTGGGCTTGTCGGGAGCAATCTGCGCCATGCTCGGCGCGCTCATCGCACTCAAGCAGTTCGACGACGATGACATTCTGCCGGACCAGGCGGTTCAGTTTGGACTGGCGTTTCTGGTGCTGTGCGTGTGGGCCACGATGCTCGATGTGATCCGGATTGCCAACGTGGCGCACTTCGTCGGGCTGGGTTATGGCTGGTTCGCCACGTGGGCCATGTGCGGACCGTTTCGCTCGCGGGATGCGATTCGGACGATGTTCGTGCTCGCCCACATCGGCCTGTACCCGCTGACGTTGTACTCCGTGCAGCCGATCGGCAACGGCCGCTATCACTGGTACATGGCCGACCGTCATCCGGATCCGCGCCTCAAGACGAAGATGCTGCGGTTTGCCGTGCAATGCGATCCGTCGTTGTCCGGAGTCTGGTTGCGTCTGGCCAAAGGAGAACTCATCCAGGGCGACGTCCTCGCCGCGTGGGAGACGCTGCTCGAGGGGCTGTCACACAATCCGACTCGCCGCGAGTTGCTCGAAGAAGTGCGTCGCGTCTGGCGGCGGATCCCACCCGGCAATGAACGAACTCAGGCCGATCTCGCGTTGAAGCGAGTTTTCGGCGAACGCTCCAGCGGCTGGTTGATCCAGATCAAGCAAACCGCGCTGGTCAGTGCGACTCCCGAAGCCGATGAGATGGACGAACCACCCGGGGACAACGACGATTCACGCCACTTTTCGCTGGATCAGAAGATCGACCTCGACTGGCAGCCTGATGTCGCGCAGCCCGCCGCACCTCGGCCGGTCGATCCGCAGGCTCCCGGCAGCGCGGCCGAAGGAACGGCGTTGTGAGAAGTCAGAGGTCAGAAGTCAGAGGTCGGAAAGAACAGAATCCTGAGCCGTCTTCCCGGACATCTGACCTCTGACATCTGACCTCTGACCTCTGGCTTCTGACCTCTGACTTCCGACCTCTGACTTCCGACCTCTGGCTTCTGACCTCTGACCCACAAGGCCCGACCACGATGGCGCGAATAGTGATTGAGTCGCTCGACGATCCGCGGGTCGGCGCGTACCACGATCTCAAGGCGAAGCGACTGGTCCGCGATGGCAACCTGTTCATCGCCGAGGGGGCGAAACTCGTCGAACGTCTGCTGGCGAGCGACTACCGCACCGAATCGGTCTTGATCGCGGAACGGCGCGAGGCGGAATGGACGAAGAAAGTCCCGCTCGATGTCCCGCTGTACGTGATCCCGCAGCCGCTTGGCGAACAACTGACCGGATTCAACTTTCATGTGGGAGTGCTGGCCTGCGGCCGGCGGAAGCCGAGTCCGTTGCTCGATGACGTACTGGCGGGAAAGGGGGACAAGGGGACAAGGGGAGTGGGGGACGAAGCATTGCAGCATGGCGGAGCAGGCGACGGCGATGCCTCACGTCTGACGGTCGTCATCTGCCCGAACTGCGACAACCCCGAGAATCTGGGTGCGATCATCCGCATCGGCGCGGCCTTTGGCGTCGACGCGCTGCTGCTCGGTCGCGGCTGCTGCGATCCGTTTTCGCGTCGCGTGCTGAGGGTCTCGATGGGTGCGGCCCTGCGGTTGCCGATTCTCGAACCCCCGGATCTCGAACGCGACTTGAGGCGGCTGCGCGACGAGTGGCACGTCGAACTGATCGCCACGGTTCTCGACGACACGGCCGAACCGCTGATTCAGGCCGCGAAGCCGCCTCGACTGGGACTGCTCTTCGGCAACGAAGCCGACGGGCTGGAGGCCCGCTGGCAGTCGCTGTGCGATCGCCGACTGACAATCCCCATGCGGGGAGGAACCGATTCACTCAACGTCGCCATCGCCGCCGGCATCTTCCTGCATCACTTCTCGTCGCGCTGACCGTTCGACAGAGGCGATCGTCACTTGGTCGCGGCGAGGAACTGCTCGTAGGCTTCGGCCACCTTGCCCGCGGCGGCGTCGCCGTTGTGGACGTACAGGCCGTATCGGACTCGCAGGGCGGGCTTCCCCTTTTCGAGCGTGACCGGCTGGGCCTTGCTCTTGTCGTTCTGATAGGCCCCTTCACCGAACGGACTGACCGAGAACAGGCCGTAGTCGCGAACGTGATAGCGCGACGGACGGAAGTTCGACGGATGATCCATGATCGCCACGCCGTGCGTCTTGCCCTCGACCGGCCCCGAATAATCGACCCACTTCGACGGCTGGCCCCAGCACTCCTTGGTCGTCTGCTTGCCTTCCGCGTTGACGACGAGGCCACCGACCTTCTCGCGCATCGTCGAGGCGACGCGGATGCCGAACCAACCCTCTTTGGTGTCTTCAAACGTGACCTTGTCGACGGCGGGCGTCAACGTGATGTCATAGACGATCAGCCGCGACGGGAAGAACGACACCGTGGTGTTCTCTTTCAGAATCACCTGGTCGTTCGGACCAATCCACTCGTTGGACAACTTGAGCTTCGCCGGATTGCCGGGGTCGGCTTGGAATTCCCGAGTCAGAATCTGACCCTTCTCGGCCCAGAACTTGACCTCGTTGACTTCATCAACCGACAGCCAGATCCCCTTGTGATGCGGGTGGTCTTTGTCGGTCGGATCGTCAATCGGTCGCGTGATGATCGCTCCGCCCGGCGCGTGAACCGGCGAGAAAAACGGCTTTGGCAAAGTAGGGCTCTGTCGCAGCACGGTGAACTCTTCGCTGCCAATCATGACGGCCAGCCCACCTTCCGCTCCCTTGAACGAAACGGGATGTTCGGCGGCGGCCGCAAGCGGCATCAGCCACGACAGGCTTCCACAAATTGCGGCCAGCATCCATTGATTTGAACGGCAAGACATCGGGTGTGCTCCTGAGGAAGGTTGACGACCGGCAAGACATCAAATTAACGGCGGCATCGTACCGGCGGCAGTTTCTTGCAGTCGAGCGTCCCGGCGGATAAAAGCGACCGAGCCACTTTGAACACTGGTCCAACGGACGCCTGAATGTCTCGTCATCGATTCGCACGGAATGCCGCCAGGAAGACGAAAGCCTCCCCACCCGAGCCGCGTCCGTTGCGACCGTATCCCGCACCGGGGGGAGGTCGCCGGCCCTCCGACTTTGACCTCGAATCGCGGGACTGGGAAATCGTTCTGTCGGGCGAGCTGAGCGACAAAGAGGGTGATCTGCACCAGCGCTTTCTCGACGTCCCCAGAAACTCGCGCGGGACGCTGTTCATCGATTCGTGTGGCGGCAATGCGTTCATTGGTTTGGCGCTGGCGAGTCTGATCCGCCTGCGGGGACTCAAAGCCACGGCCGTCGTGGCGGGGGAATGCAGCTCGGCCGCGCTGATGCCGTTCGCGGCCTGCGTCGATCGGTACGTGACGCCTCATTCCACGCTCCTCTTCCATCCGATTCGCTGGCAGAGTGAGGAACAGGTTCGCCTGGACGAGGCCGCCGAATGGGCGCGGCACTTCCGCACGATGGAAGCCGATCACGACGCTCTGCTCGCGCGGTTGTTCGGCTGTGCCGATGAGACCATCCGGAAGTGGAACAACCCCGGCCGGTTCGTGTCGGGCGAGGAACTGGCCGCCGCCGGACTGGCCAAACTCGTCACGCTGTTCGACGGCGATGTCTGGTCGCAAATGAAGTGACTCCAGCGGAACACGGCAAAGAACGAAACAGCCCCCGGTAAACCGAGGGCTGAATGTTGAGCGTTCGCAACGAACGAGTCGAGTCGCAACGACTGGTCGTTGATCGCGAGACTACCTCGAATAATGGAATCCGAAGCTCGGTCCGCCGTATCCATACCCACCGCCGTACGACGAACCGTATCCGCCATAGGAACTGCCGTAGTATCCGCCACCATACGCGCCGCCGCCGTATCCACCGTACCCACCGTACCCACCATGGACACAGTTCGACGACCCGTAACCGTAGCTCGGCATCACGTACACCGGCTGGCGATAGACGTGAACGTGTGGCTGTTGAACATGGTGATGATGTCCGGAGTAACCACCATGACCTCCGTGATGACTATGACGGCCGTGGGGGCCATACGCCGAAGCCGTGCCGGCGACCAGACTGAGCATTCCCATCACTGCAACCGCTTTCAACAATGTGCGACGTAACATGATCCCCTTCGCTTTCTCAGATTGATTGCCCTCGATCCAACCTCGGGCGTACGAGACTGAAGGTATTGCAGCGAGCGTGCCAAACCTGGGCATTCATTGCCGAAGCGAGCAACGACTGTGGCGGAACAGTTGTTTGTCGGAGGCCTCGAACACTCGTTGTTGACGGATCGACAAGTCTCTTTCCCCAAATTCGTGTGTGACTCGATTGCCATCCGGCTTGGCGGTGGTCGTACCGCGAGTTCCAATTCGGCCGTTCCATCTGTTCGTTGCCAGCGGAAGCGTCGTCGATTTGAGTCGGCTCGTTGTCACTTCGCGCAGTCGATGGCATCCGCCGGCCCGCACTTCGCGCCGTTGAGGCTTTTGGCTAGAACGCGACTGCCCGGATGTCCGCGGAGTGTCGCCGATGTCGAACTCATCATTTCCCTACATCATTCGCGAGAGCGCCCGCGCGCGGTATCTCCGCTTTCGGGTGACGCTCGACAAGGGTCTCGAAGTGGTGGTGCCGCGCGGCTACGACCGGCGGCGCATTCCCGAAATGTTGCAGACGAACCGAGCCTGGGTCGATCACGCGCTGCGTCGCGTGGACGAGGCCCGGTTGCGGCAAGCGGCCGACGCCGCGCGGACCGTCCCCACGCAGATCGCATTTCCGAGTGTCGGCAGGGTGTGGCACATCGAGTTGATCGCGACACAGTCTCGCACGCTGAGCGTCGTCGAGTTGTCGGACGACCGCCTGCAACTGCGCGGAGACATCGACAACATCCCCCTGTGCGATGCCGCCCTCCAACGCTGGCTGCTGCGGCAGGCCCACGAGATCCTGATCCCGTGGTTGAGCCAGGTCAGTCGCGAGACGGGCATCCCCTACGTCCGCACCGCGCTGCGCAAACAGAAGACGCGCTGGGGAAGCTGCTCGTCACTCGGAACGATCAGCCTGAACGTGAAGCTGCTGTTCGTCGACCCGGATCTGGTCCGTTACATCCTGATCCACGAGCTGTGCCACGTCCGCCACATGAATCACTCGAAGCGATTCTGGAGGCTCGTCGCCGGCTTCTACGCGCCGTACAAGGAAGCCCATCGGCGGTTGAAGGACGCCTGGCGCAAGATGCCCCGCTGGGCGGCGTGAGGCAAGAAACAAATTACCCGTAGGATGGGCTCTCTTGCCCGTCCGGTTCTACGCCAAAGCCGGACGGGCAAGAGTGCCCATCCTACAGGCCCGTTAGTGGTTCACGCAGAACTCGGTCGAGGCGATCAGTGCCCAGATGAGTTGTCCGGCCGCCTTGGCGCGATCATCGGCGTGCGCGGCGAGGTACTTCGCGACGTCCGCCACTTCCTCCGGTGAGGGGAGGCGGGTGAGAATCGCGAGATACAGCCGCTCGGCCAGCTTTGCGGAGTCGGTCTCTTTCACGAGTTGCTCGGCCAGGTTGCCGTCGCGCGGTTTGAGAAGTTCCAACACCTTCGCATCGTTCGACAGGAAGAGGGCCGCCTTCACCGACGGGGCAAAATCCCCTTCCGGTTCGCGCGGCGGGTTGGCGAATGCGGCAACGAACCGTTTCTTCAGATCGTCCAACGGGAGGTTCGGCTGCGGCTTGCCTGCCGCATCCACCTTCGGCTGGTACTTCGGCAGTTCACCCGTCGCTTGCAGGATGCTCCACAGCAGTTGCTCGGTGGAGAGCGGCTTCTCGATGGCCACGACGTACCGATCCGGCAGCGGCTCGCGTTCGAGGCCGCCCGGCAACAGGCTGCTGCGCTGGTAGGTCCGCGTCAGCGCGAGTTCCCTCAACAGCCACTTGATGTCGAATTTGCGGGACACGAACTCGGTGGCGAGCAGATCCAGCACGGCGGGATGCGAGGCCGGGTTCTTCGCGTGGTGCAGGTCGAGCGGATGGACGAGACCGCGTCCCAGCATTTGCCACCACAGCCGATTGACGATGTTGCGGGCGAATTGCGAGTTTGAGGCCGTGGGGAGTTGCTCGGCCAGGATCGCCAGCGGGCTGAACTTGGGCTTGCCCGGAGTTTTCGCCTTCGCATCGGGTGCGACGGCAAACTCCTCCCCCTTCGCGAACGTCGGGACATCGACCTCCGTTCCGAACGGCAGGCGCGGTCCCGTTGCCTTAGCCTCCTTGACGAAGACCGACATGAATTCGGTCTTCTTGGCCACCAGCTTCTCGGCCACGGCGGGAAACTTCACGTCCTGCCGGATCGTCGTGTGGGAGACAAACGTGTGCAGTCCCTGAAAGTCGACCTGCTTGTAGTCGTCGATGAACAGGTGATCGTGGCACTGGGCGCATTGCAGATCGACACCGAGGAACAGCCGCCCGACATCGCGCGTCAGTCCGGGCAGGTCCACCGGCTGCTGCCCGTAGTTTTCGAGCCGCTTCGTCAGGAAGTACGCCGCGCCGCGCGTCGCCTCGTCGTCCGCGTTCGGGTTCAGAATCTCCCGGACCAGTTGGTCCCACGGCTTGTTGGCGGCAAACGACTGTTCGAGAAACCGCGTCCATTCCTCGTGCTCGCCCGCCCGCTCCATGAGTTGCACATGAAACGCCTCGCGCATCCGTCGCGGGAACTCGGGTGAGGCCAGCAGCCGGTCAATCAGCGCCGCTCGCTTCTCCGCCGTGGCGTCATTCAGAAACGTCCGCGCCTCCTCGACCGAAGGGACTCGTCCCACGAAATCGAGGAACACGCGCCGCAGGAATTCGGCATCATCCGCCACCGGCGCGACGCTCGTTCCGGCAGCCGCTTCGGTCAGTTGGTCGATCCGGGCGTGCAACGGCTCATCGGCGAGGTCGGCCCCGGTGGCCGACCAGCTCACGGACAAACAGAGACCGAAGCACAGACTGAACAGTGGCCGAAGCATCTTGATTTCTCTCACGTGGAATTCGACACGAACGGCGCGAATGTCAGACCGACGCGCCGGCACCGGCCGGGCTGCGTTTGACGAGTGTGACCTGGTTGCCCTTGTCGTTGAAGTGGACCTCGTCCATGAAGGCCCGCATCAGCATGATGCCGCGACCGCAGGGACGGTCCAGGTTTTCGAGAGCCGTCGGATCGGGCAGCGTGGAAAGATCGAAACCCGGTCCCTGGTCGCGGATCGAATACGACACCCCCTGCGGTGTCGAACGAACATCGACCGTGATGTGCCGATCGCGGTACGGCGCCGTGACACGGCGCTCGTCTGCCATCTGGTAGAACGCGTCAAAGTCCTCTTCCTTCAGTTTCGAGTCGACTTCCAGATTGCCGTGATACATCGAGTTGAGCAGGGCCTCTTCGAGCGCCATGCCGATCTGCATGCGCGAAGACATGTCGAGACCCCACTGGGTCGCCACGGACAACTGCAGGTAGCGCGACAGCGACAGCACCAGTTCGACATCATTCTCGACCACGAACGACTCGCTGCGCGATTGCATTCGCCGGAGCACCTCGCGCTGCACGCGATCGTCGTTGCGGGCCGAGAGGACCCGCCGCGCGGTCTCGAGCAACTGTTGAGCGAGCGCCCGCTTGGGGACGTAGCTGGCCGCACCGGCTTGCAGCGCCTCCATGGCGACTTCTTCGCTCCCCCGGGCCGTCATGAGAATGACCGACACGTCGGGAAATTCCCGCCGCACGGCACAGCACAGTTCCAGGCCGTCCAACTCGGGCATCTGCAGGTCTGTCAGCACCAGATCCGGTTGCTGGCGCCGAATGGCCTCCAGCCCCTGCTGCCCATCGCAGGCATACTCGATGGTCCAGTCCGTGTTTTTCTCCAATTGGCTGCCGGCCAGCCTCCGATCGATGGACGAATCGTCAACGACAAGGACTCGAGTCATGGTGCGTCTCCCAGAGGAACCTGCCAGAAACAACGAGGAAGGAAGGATCGCCGCGCCGAACGCGGTATCAGCTTGCCGAGCGTCCCGACATTCGGCAAGCGGCCGGGGGATCAAAGGGTTGGCTGATCACCGTTTTAAGGTCTCTTGCGCCGTGATTCGTGCAGCAAAGGGGAGAAAGTGACAGAGGCACACCCGAAGCACAAGTGCCGTCGGACCTGCGATGCTTCGGTGGTGGAATCAGAATGCGGATCGTGGCACTATCGCCTCATGAATCGGACCGTTCTCAGCCGTCGCCGTGCTCTCGGAAGCTACTACACACCGGAGTGGATTGCTCGCGCGATGGTGGCCCGTTGTCTGGGCTCGAACATGTCGGGACGGCCGGCAACCTCGTGGCGAATGCTCGATCCGGCCTGCGGCGACGGAGCGTTTGTGTTCGCCGTACTGGAACAGTTGGAACGAGTCCCTTCGGATCGGCTGCGACTGGTGCGCGAATGCGTCTTCGGCGTGGATGCCGATCCC
This sequence comes from Schlesneria sp., assembly GCA_031412755.1. Classification (GTDB taxonomy): domain Bacteria; phylum Planctomycetota; class Planctomycetia; order Planctomycetales; family Planctomycetaceae; genus Schlesneria. The sequence continues at coordinate 9,052 of JANODP010000078.1, forward strand.
GTCGCGATCGACTCCCTGCGAGACCGCGTCACGGCGTGGATCGGCAGCGACTCGGCAAACGAAGAGGATGTGACACGCGTTCTCGCGACGAACTTCCGCTGCGGCGACGCGCTGCTCGGTCCGGGCTGGGCCGACTCGGAAACCGAGTCCTCAGAAACGAGCGGTCAAGACTCGTCCGCGATCGACTGGCCCACCGTCTTCCCTCACGTCGCGGCGGACGGGGGGTTCGATCTGGTGATCGGGAACCCGCCCTACCGGCGCGAACTCAACGCGAAAGTCGACTTCGACCGGATCGCCGCGTCTCCGTTGGGGCAGCGCTGGCGGCGCGCGCGAATGGATCTGTGGCACTACTTCCTGCATCGCGGTCTCGATCTGCTGAAGCCGGGCGGGACGTTGTGTTACATCGTGAACAGCTACTGGACCGGCTCCACGGCCGCCCAACCCCTCATCGCCAGATTGGCCTCGCAAACGACCATGGACGAGATCATCGTCTTCGGCGCGTCGAAGTTGTTTCGCGACGTCAGTGGCTGGCACATGATCTTTCGCGCGCGGAAGGGCCGCGATGTTGACGCGGCCTGCCAGATCGTCGATCTGTCAGACGTGGCCTCAGCGGAACTCGAGGAAGAGTTGACGCGGTCCGGTCTCGTGCGGGCCGTGTCACAGCCAGACCTGTGGCGCGGTGGCCGCCTGCGAATGGACGCCCCTGAGCCGCGCGGCAGCCTGCCCGATGCGGGTCCGTCGCTCGGCGAGGTCTTCGAGGTGCGGCAGGGGATCGCCGAAAACCCGCCGTTTGTGACGAGGGCCATCGCCACCGAACTGGGCGATCCGTCGCTCACCGGAAGCGGTGTGTTCGTGCTGACGGAGGCCGAAGTGGAACGGCTCGGGCTGTCGGAGCGAGAGCGATCTCGATTGAGGCCGTACTACGCGCTGTCCACGGTCGAACGATTTCGGCTCGCGCCGCAGCCATCGCATTGGTTGCTCTACCTCACGAAGCAGTCGGCCCCGGCGCTGGACGAGTTGCCTCGCATTGCGTCGCACCTCGAACGATTTCGCGCGGTGCTCGAACGACGCCGGGAAGTCGTCTCGGGGGCGATGGCCTGGTGGCAACTGCACTGGCCCCGCGAGGAGCGGCTCTTCATCGCACCGCGCGTCTTGTGCCTGCAAATGGGTCACGTGCCCCGCTTCGTGCTGGCGGAACGCCCGGCATTCGTCGGGTTCTCGCAACACGTCATCGTCGCCCGGGAGAAGCCGCTCGCGCACCAGCCGTCGGAATCGGTCGAGCCTTCGCTGGCGGCACTGTCGGCGATATTGAACTCGTCCCCCGCCCGAGGCTGGTTCGAGGCGCATGCCAAGCGGCGCGGAGCGAACCTCGACATCAGCGGCTCTGTCTTGAAGCAGTTCCCGCTGCCGAGCCGAACTTGTCCCGAACTGGACGTGCAACTCGACCGACTCGCCCGCGAATGGCCCGCCGTGGCGAGTCACAGTCTGGGTGATGCCGAGGCTCTTCTGGACCGACACGTCCACGAGTGGTATCTCCCGGACCCAAGTCTGCCGATGGTTCAGAACCCGACGGAGATCTCGAATTCGATGGCGAAGCCGGATCGAACCGGAGGTAGCGACGGCGGGCTTTGAAACATGGGCAATCTCGGTCGCGGAAGGGTGTCGGCGATTGACCCCGCCCGCTGATTTTGTGATGATCCCGCCCTCCTTTGCGTGATATGTGAAGGTTGGTGGCGACTCGAACATCGACTTGCCACCGCTCTGGCCACGGCTGGCCAAACTGCTGGAACCTCGGGACGGTTCCAGCCCGCCCATTCGATGAGATGCGATGGCGGTTCGTCCCGCGTTTGCAGGTCATGTGTCTTGTCACTGAGATGGCTCATACAGAGTCAGAACGACCCGGCGGGGTTGTCGTGGAATGTGCGTCGGCCGCCGCCGGCGCCAAGCTAGCAATTCAGAAGGCGAGGGTTTTGATGGAGCACTTGGGCAGGCATGTCATCATCGAATTGTGGGGATGTAACGACGCCATCAACGACGCCGATCGCGTGAAAACCGCGATGCTCGACGCCGTGAAGGCTGCCAATGCGACGTTGTTGAACATCTACGTTCACACCTTCAGTCCGCAGGGCGTCACGGGTGTCGCCGTGCTGTCCGAATCCCACCTGTCGATTCATACCTGGCCCGAGCACGGATACGTGGCCGCCGACGTCTTCACGTGCGGTGAGACGACCGAACCTCAAGCCGCCGCCGAAGTGCTTCGGGAGGCGTTTCAGGCGACTCACGCCGACATCAACGAACTGACGCGAGGCGTTCGTCCGACGGAACGGCCTCAACTCCGGGTCGCTTCCAAACCCGAACGCGGCCGAATACTGGCCCGCGTGTAATGCCGATGACCAACCAGCCCGTGCGCGTCGGGCTGGTGCCAGATAACGCCGGTCAAAACGAAGCACCCCGACTGCCATGACGCCGCCGGGGTGCTGTTGTTTCGGGGATCGAAGAAGCTCGCGAAGTTTATTGCTCGGCGAACTCGGGCTGCCGGCGATGAAGCTGTTCCTTCAGCCGGTTGACGATGCTGGAGTGCATCTGGCTGACGCGCGATTCGGACAGGCCCAGCGTTGAGCCGATCTCCTTCATCGTCAATTCCTCGTAGTAGTAGAGGATGATGATCAGGCGTTCGTTGCGATTGAGGCCCTTGGTGACGAGCCGCATCAGGTCGCGTTTTTGAATGCTGCGAGTCGGGTCTTCTCCCTTGGTGTCCTCGATGATGTCGATCTCGCGGACGTCCTTGTAGCTGTCGGTCTCGTACCACTTCTTGTTGAGACTGACGAGATTGACGGCACTCGCCTCGGTCTTCAGCTTCTCGTATTCCTCGACGGGAATGGTGAGCTTCTCGGCCACTTCGGCATCGGTCGGCGGTCGCCCCATTTCGGCTTCCGCGAGTTTGCGGGCTGCTTCCAGCTTGCTGGCCTTGCTGCGCACGAGACGCGGCACCCAGTCCATCGTCCGGAGTTCGTCGAGCATCGCGCCGCGGATGCGGGGGACGCAGTAGGTCTCAAACTTCACGCCGCGTTCGAGATCGAAGGCCTCGATCGCGTCGATCAGCCCGAAGACGCCGGCCGAGATCAGGTCGTTCAAATCGACGCCATCGGGCAGCTTCGACCAGACCCGCTCGGCGTTGTAACGGACCAGAGGGAGAAACCGTTCGATCAGAGTGTTCCGCAAATTCTGATCGGATTGATCTCGCTTGAAGTCGTTCCAAATCTGAGCGATGTCTATTTCGGCAACCTTGGTGACCATCCAACCCTCCATGGCTCATGCGCGCGCCTCACCGGGCCATCCCGGCTGAAGCCCGCGCGACTTCAGTGTCGTTCGTATGGTGAGGTCCGCCCTCGTGGCGAGCCTCGGCCGCAAGCGGCCCCAACCGTCCGTCGTCCTGCTTCGCAGACTTCATTCGTCGACCGGCCGTCTCGAACGCCTGACTCCACAAGACACCGCTCAGCCACCCCAGGCCGTACATCACGGCCAGGGACAGCAGCGCGGCATGGAGCGTCGCGTCGAAGCCGACCGACGAACACAGTCCACGAACCACTGTCAGCATAAATCCCGTCAACGCCCCACACAGGGCCAGCCGTTGCGCCACGTTTCATTCCGTTGGGTCAGCGGCTTGTCGAGCCATCCCCCGGACAAAAGGGGGCCGCTCTCGACACTCCGCCACCTCTTCTTTATCGGCCTGACGTGACGGCAGGCTTCAGTCAATTCACTTTATTTCTCCTGGATGTTGCAACCGGACCGAGTTCGAGAAAAATCCCCGTCCTCCACCAAACTCCTTCAAGTCGCGGACGGCAGGCCCTCGCGGAAGGAAGCCTCTGCTGCCGGCATCAGTCGTTGGAAGTAACCCGTCTCATCCCGCGTGGTGACAGTGCGCGCCAACCGCTCGGCCAGTCGTTCGAGCGCCCGTTGAGCCGAACAGGCCGGCTCGATGTCCACCAACGGGCGTCGGGCCGACACCGACTGCCACACGGCGGGATCGTTCGGGACGAAGCCCACGCGGTCGAGATCGGTTCGCAGAAACGAGCGGGCCGCGCGGCGCAGTCGCTCCAAAATCTGCAGGGCCTGTTGTTCCGAGTCGGCTCGATTGACCAGAACCGACGCCAGCGGCCCCTCGGCGGCCGACAGTCCCTTGAGTGTGGCGTACGCTTCGGCGATCGAGGTCGGTTCGGGAGTCGTCACGATCAGGGTCCGATCGGCCGCACGGACAAACGGACTCGCCAGACGCGGCGCTCCGCCCGCCGTGTCGATGATCAGCCAGTCGTGTTCCCGTTCCAGGTCGGCCAGTTCTCGTCTCCATCCGTCGGACGATTCGATCTGGTCCAACAGGCAGCTCGCACCGGGAACGATTCGCAGTCCGTGCGGGCCTGCGAGCACAATGTCTTCCAGGCAGCGTGAGCCGGCCGCGACGTGCGAGAGATTCCAGTACCCATTCCGCCCGCACAGCAATTCGAGATGCCCGATGCCCGGGCTGCCATCGACCAGACAGACGGAAGCACCTCGTCGAGCGAGCGCCACCGCCAGGTTGAGGGCAATGACACTCTTCCCGACTCCGCCCTTGCCACTGACCACCGCGAGTGACCGGCAGGTGCGGGTCTCGCACGGCAGGTTGCTCACGCGGGCAGCGCGTTGCGCCACCAGAGCCCGCAGTTCGCGGGCTTGATCGGCGTGGTGGTGAGTGGCTTCGAGTGTTGGCATTCAGTTGGGCTTCAAGATTTGAGTTTCGTCCGTTAGATCAGTCCAAGATCGCGGGGCCATGAATTGTTTTGGCAATGAACAGTCTCTGAACTTCCATCATCTCTGATTCTCCCGGTCCATATTCCGGCTTTGCATCTTGGCGTCTTCGCGACTTTGCGTTCGGCATGTCACCTTAGCCGGTTGCAGCGGCGTTCAGTCGGTCTCGGCCCAGGATCAGCCGGGCCATGCGGCAGGGGTTGGCCGGTTCGATGTCGCGCGGGACTTCCTGTCCGGCGGTGAGGTATGTCACGGGTAGAGCGATGTCGCGGGTGGCCGACAGCAGCGCGCCACAACCGGCCGCTTCATCGAGCTTCGTCAGGACGAGCGACGTGGGACGAACGGCGGCAAAGCGTTCGGCCGCCGCATGGAGCGACTTCGCGCCGGAAGCCAGACTCAGCACGAGATAGACGTGATCGGGGGCGGCAGCATCGACGAGTTGCTTGAGTTCCTCCAGCCGCCGCTCGTCTTGAGGGCTGCGCCCGGCCGTGTCGATCAGCACGAGATCGAAGTCGGCGAACTGGTCGAGCGCGGTGGAGAGTTGCTCCGGATTTGAGACGACCTGCACCGGCAGGTCGATGATTTCGGCATAGGTTCGCAGTTGATCGACGGCCGCCACACGGTACGTATCGACGGTGATCAGGCCGACTCGCAGGCCGTCGCTCATCGCCAACCGTCCCGCCAGCTTGGCGATGGTGGTTGTCTTGCCAACGCCGGTGGGTCCGACGAGCATCGCGATCTGCCGGGCACCCCGCTGCGGCGTGAGCGGCTCGGCACAGCGAATCTCGCGCTCGATCAGCGCGGCGAGCAGCGCGGTGGTCGAGGCCGTTTCGGCGAGCTGTCCTGCCGAGGCATGTCGTTGCAGCTTGGCGATCAATTCGCGTGCGATCTCGTCCTCGACATCGGCTTCGATCAGCGTGAGGTAGTGCGCGAACAGGTCGGGTGGAATCTCGACCAATCCGCGCGGTCGAGTCCGTCGCCCCAACTCGGCGATCATTTGCTGAAGCGAGTCCAATCGCTGCTCGATGTCAGCGGGAGTCACGTGAGCCGGGTTGCCGATGGGAGCGAAGGTGGAGTGCGACGCGTCGTCCGGTTGCAAGGAACTCGATTCGGGAGCAAGCGGTTCCCGCGAGACCGGTGTGGCGAGGCGTGCCCGGCGAAGTGGCAGCTCTGCCGGCGGTCTTTCGCTCGTTGCGATTCGGTCTGGCACCGGACCGGCCTGATCCAGCAGCGATGGCGGCGGCGCGAGGTCGGCGGAGAGCGGCCTTCTTGGCCGGGCCACGACCGCCGTGGCGGAGACGACCGCCGAGCCAGAATCACTGTCGGACACCGCCACCTGTCGCGAATGAGCCAGCGTGGCGGCCAGCGTTCGTGGAGGTGTCGCAGCGACGGATTGCGATTGAGTTCGCGAAGTTTGACGTCGTGAGGAAGCTCGACGCTGCTCCGACGCTCGGGTCGCCTTGACTTCGACCTCAAGTCGAGAGGAACACCAGGGCAGCAGACTGCGTCGCGCGACTCGCTTGGTCTCGACGACAACCGCATCGAAACCCATCTCACGACGAATCTGAGCCAGCGCGTCTTCGACGGTCGCGGCTTTGAAGGTGCGGATGTTGTCGTGCATGGGAACCTCGGAAGAGGAAGACAGAGGTCAGAAGTCAGAGATCAGAGGTCAGCCGGGGCGAATTTTTCCGGGGCGTTCAGCATCGAACCGAGCATACGACCAATCTCGTCACAGAGGGCAACTAGAGCACGGTGTTCCTGAGCATCCAGGTAACCGCAGTCCTTGGCAAAATCGAGCGAGCTATCCGTTTCCGAGTTTTCTCCATCGCAGTCTGTCAACTTGCTAACGAAATGGGCTTCGTAACGCCGTTTGGACCATGCTTCGCGCAGGTTGAGGCAAATCGATCTTGATGATCGCCGGATCTGAGAAGTCAGTGCATATCGCTCTTCAATTGGAAACTTCTTGGACAACTCGAATACGTGCATCGCCAGCTTGTACGCCTTTTGATAAACGATCAGATATTTCGCCGAATTGATCTTCATCTGGCTGCCGACTTCTAAACGCTGACCTCTTGCATCTGACCACCGACCTCTGACTTCTGACCTCTGACTTCTGACCTCTGACTTCTCGGAAGCTTGACGGCATTGAGTGGCACTTGGCCGTGGGACTGGAGACGTGTGTCGCGTGGAATCTCGTTCAGGCTGAGGACCGCCAGTTTCGGGAGTGGTCCGGCAGCGATGTGTCTTAGGATCGGACGAACCTTGGAGCCGCAGACGACGACGGGCGAATGGCCCGCTCGCAGCAGCCTTTTTGCCTGGCGAGCCAGCTCTTGGGCGACGCCCTCGGTGATTTGGGGAGTCAGCTTGATGATGGGGCCGTGGTCCGCGAACTCGAAGCCCCCCGCGAGGACGTCTTCCAGCGCGGGGTCGAGCGTGATTGCGTGCAACGTGCCGCTGGCGTCTCGAAACGGCTGGCAGATCGTGCGGCTGAGGGCATGCCTGACGTATTCGGTCAGGATTGTCGTGTCCTTCGTGCGATCGGCGTAGTCGCCGAGCGTCTCCAGGATCGTTTCGAGGTCTCGTACCGGGACCCGTTCGCGGAGCAGGTTGCCGAGAATCTGATGGACCTGCGACGGCTTGAGCATTTCGGGGATCAGCTCATCGACGACCTTCGGTGAAGTCTGACGCAGGTTGTCGAGCAACTGATGGACCTGCTGCCGCGTGAGCAATTCGTCGGCGTGCGATCGGACCACCTCGGCCAGATGGGCGACAACGACGTTGGCCGGCTCGACGATCTTGTAGCCGAGTTCCTTCGCCCGGTCGGCCTGAGCCAACTCGATCCACTTCGCAGGCCGCTGCGACGCCGGATCGTGAGTCTCCACTCCGAGAAGCTCGTCACCAGCGAGTCCGCTTCTGACCTCTGACTTCTGACTTCTGACTCCTGACTCCTGACTCCTGACCTCTGCCCCCTGCACATCGATGGCCAGCAATCCATCGGGGCGGACCTCGCCCGAGGCAATCGTCACGCCGCGTAGCTTGATCTGATAGCCGCGATCGGTGACGCGCAGGCTGTCGCGAATTTTGACCTTCGGCAGGATGATCCCGAGTTCCTGCGCGATGCGGTGCCGCAGGTTGGTGACTCGATCCATCAGGTCGCCGCCCGCGTCGGGATTCGCGAGCCGAATCAACCGGAAGCCGAGTTCGAGTTCAATCGGCTCGACCAGTAATTGGTCTTCGGGACGGGCGGCCGGCTTGGCGGAGCGTTGTTGAGCGGCGGCCGCATCGCGTTGGGAGCGATCTTGCTCCGCGAGCCGTTTCTGTTTTCGCAGGCTCTCTCCGACGAGCACGCAGCCGACTCCGAGAATCATCAGCGGCAGCATCGGCAGCCCGGTGAAGGCGAGCGCGAAGACCGTCGCCGCCGCGAGGTAGAGTGCGGCGGGTTCTCGCAACGTTTGACCGATCAGGTCGCGAGAGAGGTTGGAATCGGAGGAAGACCGCGTGGCGAGCAGCGCCGCGGCGAGGGCGATCAGAAATCCGGGGACCAGCGTGACGAGGCCGTCGCCGATCGTGAGCATCGTGAAGACTTCGACCGCCTTGGCCGGTGCCATGCGGTACTGCACGATCCCAACGACCAGTCCACCGACGATGTTGATCAGCGTGATGAGAATCCCCGCGATGGCATCGCCGCGGACGAACTTGCCGGCTCCATCCATCGCCGCGTGAAAGTCGGCCTGGGCGGCGACTTCGGCCCGACGCACGCGGGCTTCGTCGCCCGTGATGTGTCCCGAATTGAGATCGGCGTCGATTGCCATCTGCCGGCCCGGCATTCCGTCGAGGGCAAACCGCGCGGCCACTTCGCTCAGCCGCGTCGCTCCCTTCGTCACGACGACGAACTGGATCACGACCACGATCGAGAACAGAATCAGTCCGACGACCAACTGGTCCTGCGCGACGAACCGGGCGAAGGACTCGATCACTTCGCCGGCGGCGTGAGTCTCGTGCGTGGCGGCTCGCGTGAGAATCAGCCGGGTCGAGGCGACGTTCAACACGAGCCGCGCCAGCGTGGCGACGAGCAGCAGCGAGGGAAACACACTGAAGTCGAGCGGCCTCGCCACGAAGACCGTCGTCAGCAGGATGACCACCGACGCCGTGATGTTGGCGGCCAGCAGCAGGTCCAGCACCATCGGCGGCACCGGCACGATCACGACCAGCACCGACAGCACGAGCAACACCGGAAACACCAACCCCAGTGGGGAGGCGTTTCCGCGAGAGTTCGTGACGCGTTCGATCGGCATCCCAGCCTCCGCAAAGACGACGTCCGTGTCGCCGCTGAAGGTGATGTGTATTGCAATGAATCGAATGGGGGAGAGAGACGCGCGCTAGATATCGCAATTGGGAAGACGTGTCCAGACGAAGGGCCGTCACAAAACGACATAACTCATTGAACCGGCAGAACCTGCCACACGGCAAGAGACACGATGCCGTCCATCGCAGACCGGGGCAGTTCATTCGTCGTCGCCATAGATTAGGCGGACCCCGGTTTAAATTGAATGGAAGCAGAGTTAGAAGAAAAGCAGGGTAAGAAGAAAGGGGAAGACAGACACACGACCACCC
>JANODP010000079.1:0-14132 GCA_031412755.1 Schlesneria sp.
CACACTTGGTCCTTCGTCAAACTGACCCACTACCCAAACCTGACGACGGTCGATGATAGGGCCACGGGCGAGTGCGGGCAACGAGCGCGTTGCCTTGACCCGAATGCTATGCTCCCAAACTGTATGTAGCTGAGTTCGCAAGAACTCAGCCCAACGCACTGGCACGAACCGAGTTCTTGCGGTCTCAGCTACAGCCCATGAATAATCCGGGTTAGTGTCCGCCCGATCTGTGCGACGTGAGTCACGAAGGAACTCGATGCCCGCCCCCACTCCCGATCCTCACCAGGCCGACGTTCGCATGCGCGGATTTGCCGCGCGCACGACGGTCGAAGCGGCTGTCGCGTGGATCGACTCGCTCTTGCCCCCCTTCGCCGATCTCGCGACTGAGCAGGCTGGTTTGTTCGACGCGGCCGGGCGCGTGTTGGCGCGCGATGTCACCAGCGGCGTGAATGTCCCGAACTTCGCTCGCTCAATGATGGACGGCTTCGCCTTGCGGGCCGAGGAGACTTACGGAGCCTCCCCCTACAACCGGCTGGCACTGCGAATCCTCGGCACCTGCCTGCCGGGAGTGCCGTTCCCGTCGGACGTCGGGGCCGGGGAAACCGTCCGCATCATGACCGGGGCACCGCTCCCCGTCGGCACTGACGCGGTGTTGCCGGTCGAAGAGACGGAACTCGACGGACAGAACCTGCTGGTCCTGAGCCCCGTTTCCTCAGGAAAACATGTCGGACAGGTGGGCGAGGACATTCGAGCCGGTGACGTGGTGCAACCCGCGGGGCGAGTCCTGCGGCCACAAGACATCGGCGTCCTCTCTTCGATCGGCGTGGGCGAGGTCTCCGTGGTCCGGCGGCCTCGCGTCAGAATCATGATCACCGGCAACGAACTCCTCCCGGCCGGGACTTCGCCCGAGGGCTTCCGCATCGCCGATGCCAACGGACCCATGCTCGCCGCGCTGGTCTCGCGCGACGGCGGTGAGCCGATCCTGTCGGACATCATCCCGGACAACCTCGAAGCGATCCGCCAGGCCCTGCTGGAGCCCGCCGAGATCGTCCTTGTCTCCGGGGGGTCCAGCGTCGGCCAGGAGGACTTCGTTCCCAAACTGCTGGCCGAGCACGGTGAGTTGGCCGTCCACGGCATCGCCATGCGTCCCAGCAGCCCGACCGGAATGGGCCGCCTGGACGGACGACTCGTCTTCCTGCTGCCGGGCAATCCGGTCTCGTGTCTCTGCGCCTACGATTTTTTCGCGGGCCGGGCGATCCGCGCGTTGGGAGGTCGTTCGCGCGACTGGCCTTATCGCCGCGTGCGCGTACGCCTGTCCCGCAAGCTCGTCTCCACCGTCGGTCGCGTGGACTATGCCCGCGTGATCGTTCGAGGCGATGAAGCCGAACCGCTCGCCGTCAGCGGTGCCTCCATCCTCAGTTCAACCACGCGCGCCGATGGCTTCGTCATCGTCCCCGCCAACAGCGAGGGTTGTCCGCCGGGTGCGGAGGTCGAGGTGTTTTTGTATCAGTAGACCCGACGTCCGCCGGTGGGGCGTCATCTCCAACTCCAATCAGGAACGCCCACTTTCTCTCAGGTGCAATTGCGGATTTAACTCGGATTACTCATGGCCTCCTCCCCATCGCCATGTTTGTCAACCGGCCGCTTCCAGACCCGTGAGCGTGCCGGTGCTGGAACCGAACTTGTCGGCCTCGATGTTCATGCGCTGGAGCATGCTCACGAAGAGATTGCTCAGCGGCGGATTCTTGTTTTCGTCGAAGGCCAGATGTTGCCCGTGTTTGAAGCCGCCGCCGGCCAAGAGGACCGGCATGTTCTTGACGCTGTGCTTGCTGGCGTCGGCCAGGTTGCTGCTGAAGAAGACCATCGTGCGGTCGAGCAAGCTGTCCCCTTCCTCCTGCGTTTGTTTCAACTGGGTCAGGAAGTCGCGGAGCGTCTTCATCTTCTCCAGTTCGAGGATTTTGAGCTGGGCGATCTTGGTCGGGTCTTTGCCGTGGTGAGACAAATCGTGATGGCCCTGGCTCACGCCCTGAATCGGCGGCACGCCGCTGGTCCCGATCAGTTGCAGTGTGACCAGCCGGCTGGAATCGGTTTGGAGCGCCAGGTGAATGAGATCAAACCACAGCCGGGTCTTGCCAATCAGGTCAGTGCTGTTTTGGACGTTCTGCGGCGGCTTGGCATCGACCTTCGGCTTGGGCTTCTTGGACCAAGCCTCTGCCTGAGCCAACCGAACTTCCAACTCGCGAACGCTGGTGAAATACTCGTCGAGCTTTTCGCGGTCGCCAGCACTGGCGCTCGCCTGCAATCGCTTCGCCTGATCGCGGACCGCGTCGAGCACGCTCCGCCCATCTTCCAATCGCCGAGCCTGAGCCTGAACCTCGTCCGGCCGCCCCTCCAGAAACAGTTTGGCGAACACGCTCGACGGCCAACTCTCCGTCGGCACCGCCGCCCCACTGCGCGTCCACGACAAACCAAAACCCTCGCACGACAGCGGCAGGGCGGCGAATCGCGTCTCGCCGTGCAGGTGTTCGGCCGCGAACTGATCCAGCGAAATGCTGTTGCGAAATCCGGCCCGCTGCTCCGGATGCGGTGCGGCGGTCAGAAAGCTGTAGTTGGAATCGTGGCTGGGTCCGACGTCCGGATGCGACAGCCCGGAGATCACCGTGAAGTCATCGCGAAAATCCTTGAGGACTTCCAGGTACGGAGACAGCTCATAGTCCCGCCCCGCCTTCTCCGGAAAGAAGAACTCCGGATGCACTCCGAGCGGCGTGTTGATGCAAACCATGCGTCGCTTGACCGTCGGCGTAGCGGCAGCAGCGCGCCGCGTCATGACATCCAGCAGAGGCAGCGCCATCGCGACACCCGCGCCGCGGAGGAAGGTTCGGCGATCAAGTTTCATGACAAGTTCCTTGTTGAACAAAGATTGGGAATCGCCCTAACGACAAAGCTCAACAGCGTCTGGTTCGGCGGCAGCCCTCAATACCTGCACTTCCTCAACTACCTTACATTGTCTCCCCGCCACGAATCCATATTCGTCGTGATCGGCTGAAAAGGCGCTGTCGGGATCGTAGCCGAAGCGGCGATATGCCTCGGCACGAAGAAGCCAAGCGAAAAAGGGAAACTCGTCAACTAAGGCGTCTGCCACCGGATGTGCCGCGATGAGGCCAGCGCTCTGGGTAAAGTGGTTGCGCTCCTTAGTGGCGTGCGTAGTCTCCTCACGCCCAAAGTAAGAGAATTTGCCCGAGTACAAATGGTGAATCGACCATGAATTCGAACTGCCGAAGCGTTCCGGACGCGTACCTCCAGCAAGTAGAAAAGCAGCGATCGCGGGTCCATTCTGGCGCGTATCGAGCCGAACACGGAGCGATTGGGCCATTTGACGAATGTGGTCAGGAAACGAAAAGTACTTCTGCTTCTTTCCCGGCGGTGGGACTCGATCACACCCAGGCCAGAGCAAGATTGCTTCAGAAGCCCATCGCACAAACGAGTCGAGTTCACCTGCGACGATCGTTAGGACGCTTCGCTCCGTCGGATTCGGCACTTGGGTTAGTTCACGCGCGAACCATCCTTCAAGGTCCGTGAGATCACACGGTTCGATGATCCCCTTGGGTGACGACAGGTTATAGGGCATAGGTTCTTCTGCCGCCAAACAGTGAAGTTAGCCGCGCGCGAGCGATCACGGACTGACTGAAATGGGTTCACCGCTCGCTTGGTGAATCAACGTCTCATTCCGGCTGTGGTTTGTCAATCGGCTGGAAGGCCCCGCTTGCGGGATGGCAGAACGATGGGGGCAGAACGATGAAAAAGAAATGGAATGAGTCATTGCTCTGGTCTTCATCGTCCTGCCCCCATCGTTCTGCCACATCCCAGCAGAGTCGTGAACTCGATGTCGTGGTGATTCAGGTTGATCCACTGGAGGCAGGCCAGTCGCGTGTGGCCGAGGAATCGCTGCAAGTGGTCTCGCATCCGCGGTTGGCCATCGGTCAGGGCCGTGAAGGCCAACGCGGTATCATCGCACAGCAGATAGACTTCGTCGAATCCGAGTGATTGGTCGCCATCCAGGATGGGAATCTTTCGCAGGGCGACTTCGGGGCCGCCCAAAAAGTGGATGATCGCCTCGCGATACAGGGCCACTTGCAGGAACGCGCCCCAGTCTGCGAGCAGTCTCGCGACAGTTTCTCGGAGCCAACGGCTCGGCTCGTTGATCGGTCGGAAGTCCGCATCATGGATCGTGAACCGTCGGCGTTCCGCAAGGTCCAAGGTCGTGGACACAAACTGATGTTCGACTCGCTCCGGTCGTAGATTGATCAGCAGACCGTTCGGCATTCCGGTCAACATCAAGTAGTGGAGCGTCTGTGCCAAATGAGCCTTCGTGAGCGACTCGGTCGTCTTGGCTTCGACTATCAGGCCAGATGCGCAGAGCAAATCCATGAAGTATTTTCTCTCGAATCCCTCGAAGCGAAGCGTGATCTGTACCTCTTGCCGCGCCGGCAGAAGACCAGCCGACGAACACCGCAGCGCGATCGCGCGCTTGTAAATGGACTCATCCAGCAATCGCCCGAACTCGTTGTGAACGCCGAACGCGATCCCCAACACGCGATGAGCCAGCGAGTGGAATTCATCGCGATCAAAGATGCGGATTTCGGAGTCCACTTCGATGGGCATGGTTTACTCACACGGAAGAGTTGGCAGAACGATGGGGGCAGAACGATGGGAAGACAAATCAAAAACATTGTCTCCATCATTCTGTCTTCATCCATTCTGTCTTCATCGTTCTGCCCCCATTGTTCTGCCAAGTCATTTGTTCTGAAACAGGCTGCTCTGCACGACTTCGTGGATCAGGGATCGGAAGCCGTAATTCTTGTCTCGCACGCGGGCCACGATGGCTTCGATCTCCGGGCGATCGGCCTTGGTCGGTGCACCGCCGGTGGCGTAGGTCAACAGCTTCGTGGTCAGAGATCGGGCGAGTTGGTCCTTGTCTCGCAGCAGCAACTGTCGGAACTCGTCGATGTTTTGGAACGGCTGGCCGTCTTCGGTCACGTTGGAGGGATCGACCGGCTTGCCTTTGTGATATGGCATGCGGCGGCCATCGACTTTGACCTCGCCACCGTTTCCGGTGACGCGATACCAGTCGCGCCAACCTCCGATGCAGTCGAAACTTTCCAGCGCAAAGCCCGGCGGATCAATTTTTGAATGACAACTGGCGCAGGCGGGGTCCGTGCGGTGTTTGGCCAGTTGCTCGCGGATCGTCGTTGCGCCGCGGATGTCGGGATCGATCGCCGCAACACCTTCGGGGGGCGGGGACGGCGGCGTTCCCAAAATGCGATCGAGCACCCAGGCCCCGCGCATGACCGGCGAGGTCGTGGTGCCGTTGGCCGTCACCTTCATGACGCTCGCCATCGTCAAGACACCGCCCCGATGACTGTCTGGCGGCAGCGGCGTCTTGTGAAACTCCCAGCCCGTCAGGCCGGGGATGCCGTAGTGTTTTCCGAGGCGCCCGTTGAGCAGCGTGAAGTCTGAGGCCACGAAGTTGGTCAGGCTCAAGTCGTGTTTGAGGACTTCGTCGAAAAACAGTTCGGTCTCGCGGATCATCGAGACTTTCAGCAGGTGGTCGAATTCGGGGTACACGAGGTGGCTCGGCTCGGTCGCGTCGATTTCGCGCAGCCCCAGCCACTGGCCGACGAAGTTGGTCGCGAACTGTTCGGCCTTGGGGTGCTTCAGCATTCGCTCGACTTGGTTACGTAACGTCGAAGAGGGGGAGAGGGGGAGACCGGGAGAGGGGGAGACGGACGGACCGGCTTTGCTTTTCTCCCTGTCTCCCTCTCTCCTTGTCTCCCCCTCCCCCGTGAGTGCACTTTTCTCGGCGAGTTCCAACAACTCCTCATCCGGCATCGTGCTCCAAAGGAAGTACGACAACCGGCAGGCCAACGAAAAATCGTCGAGCTTGCCCGGTCGCTCGCGGAGGAACAGGAACTCGGGCGAGATCAACACGCCTTTCAGAGCGGCCCGCATCGCCAACTCGAACGTGTAACCACCAGCCAGCTTGGCTTGCACGATGGCCACGAACGGCGCGACGTCGTCAGCGGTCACGGTCCGGCGAAACGCGCGGCGCGCGAAGGTCTTGAGGATTCGTTCGGCATCGACCAGCGGCTCGTCCGAGACCACTTCCATGCGGTCGGAGAAGTTGTAAATCGGAAACTTCTTTTGCGCCATGTCGCCGAAGAGGCGGCGATGACTTTCCGGCGGCCAGGTCTCGTTGAGTGGACCTTCGACCTCGACAAACTGGACCGCCAGTCCGGGGCCGTTCCAGTCTTCACCACCGACCTGCTTCACGGTGTTCGCGCCGGCCAATCCGTACGGCAGCATCCGGATCGTGGTGCGCGGCTCCATGTAGCGGACGAACTCGAACACGGTCGGCTTGTCGGGTGGGGCGTCGAAGTAGCCGACCAAACCGTGCGTTCCCGTCAGGCGCGTGTCGCTGGTCGTCACACGAAAGGTGACTGGCTTGCCGTCGCCTTGAATGGTGGATGCGGAGATGCGGAACCGATAGTTGCCGGCATCCGGCGGATAAAACGTCGAGATGCTGGCGTTGTGCCATTCGGACGAGCAGAAGCAGACGACCTCGCCGTCGTCCAGAAAGCGATACACGTCTTCGGTCGTGCCTCGCACCGGGTGTCCGTCCTTGAGACTGTACCGCTTGTCGATTCGCGTCGGTGGCTTGGGTCGGTTGGCAATCGCCATGTTCAAGGCCGTGTCGGCCGCTTCGAGATACTTCTCCATCAAGAAGCTCGACGTGTGGTTCGCTGCGGCGGCATTGTCGAACCCGTTGGCCGAGCCATCCTGAGGCAACTGCTCTTTCAAGCTGATTTTGATTCCGAGCAGATCGTTGATCGTGTTCTCGTACTCGCTCCGGTTCAACCGGCGGAGGACCACGCGTCCCTCAGCAGTTCGCGCTGTGGAATCGGCATCGGCCACGCGGGGGGACAGCCAGTCGGTCAGCGCCTGAACTTCCTTCTCCGGCGGCCGCGGTTTTTCATAGTCCTTGGGAGGCATTTCCCCTGCCCGAAGTCGCTCGACCACCGCCGACCAATGTTTGCGAGTGGCGGCATCAGCAAAATTCAGCGTGATGTTGTCCAGTCGGAGATTCCCTTTGGGCTTGTCTCCGCGATGACACTCCACGCAATGCCGAGCCAACAGCGGCCGGAACTGATCCTCGAATTGCCTGGCCTCGTCGGACTGCCCCGTGGATGGCGGCGCTGCAACGACTGCCACGCCCAGCAGCATCAAACCGATGCCGGTTCCCAACCTGATCCACTGACGCGACCCGGCCATGACATTTCTCCGCCTCACCGACTTGCGATCGAACCAACACTCTTCAACGGCTACGTGCGGAATTGATTTTCAGCTATCGGATCGAGCATCGCAATCACTTCGTCAGAGCATCGCCGACGAATTCAAACAACGCCTTCGTGGCCGGATCGTCGGGCAGGCCGAGAACGGCGTTGATCCTGGTGTGGTCGGTCTCTTTGGCACCGAAGTCCGCTGCGGGAAGGCCGGCATCCTTCAACACGGCACCGAGACGTTGCGCCGGCGCTGCGTCGTCGGGATGATCGGCAACATGGAGGATCAAGCACGGAGGGATGCTCTTGTCCTTGGCCACATGCATGACGGCCAAGAAGTCGCGATGCTTCTCCAGATCGTTACCGAACTTCTCGCGGCGTCGTGAGTCTGAGGCAATCGCTTCAGCTCTGTTTGAGTTCCAGGTCCGTCAGCGTGCCCGTGCTGGTGGCGAACTTGTCGGTTTCGATGCCGAGCCGCTGGAGCATGCTCACGTAGAGATTGCAGAGCGGCGGCGGGTTGTTGGCGTCGAAGGGGAGATGTTGACCGTGCCGGAAGCCGCCTCCGGCCAGAAGGACCGGCAGGTTCTTCACCGAATGGCTGCTGCCATCGCCCAGGTTGCTGCCCAGAAAGACCATCGTCCGGTCGAGCAAACTCACATCGTCCTCTTGAGTCTGCTTGAGCTTGGCCAGCAGGTCGCGCAGGGTCTTCATGGTTTCCAACTCGACGATCTTGAGCTGATCGAGTTTGCCCGGATCTTTGCCGTGATGGGACAGGTCGTGATGCCCCAGGTTCACGCCCGGAATCGGCGGAGCATTAGTCGAACCGGCCAGCATGATCGTGATGAGCCGCGTCGAATCGGTCTGCAGGGCCAAATGGGTGAGGTCGAACAGCAACCGGGTGCGGCCGATGAGATCGGCCGCATTGGGAATGTCCTTGGGCGGTTCGACATCCACCTTGGGCTTGGGCGTCTTGACCCAGGTTTCATCCTTGAGCAACCGCTGCTCCAACTCGCGGACGCTGGTGAGATATTCGTCGAGCTTATCGCGGTCGTCGGTGCCAAGATCGGACCGAAGCGTCTTCGCCTGATCGCGGACGTCGTCGAGAATACTCCGGCCGTCTTCGAGCCGTCGCACCTGCGCCTGGACTTCGTCGGCCCGCCCTTCGAGGAACAGCCGGGCAAACACGCGCGACGGCGAAGTGGCCGCCGGCACCTGCGCCCCGGTTCGGGTCCAGGACAATCCGAGCCCTTCGCCTGACAACGTCAGCGTGGGGAATCGCGTCTGCCCGCCAATGTGATCGGCCGCGAATTGATCGATGGAAATCGCATTGCGAAACTCCGGCCGCCCCGCCCCCGGCACGCCGGTCAGAAAACTGGCCGTCGCCTGATGAGCAAACCCCGAACTCGTTCCCGCGTGCATCAATCCGGAGATGACCGTGAAGTCGTCGCGGTGGTCTTTGAGCAATTCCAGATAGGGCGTCAACTCGTAATCCTTCCCGGCTTTCTCGGGAAAGAAGTGCGGCGGGTACAACCCCAGCGGCGTACAGATGCAGACCATCCGGCGCCGCGGTTGTGCGGTGGTCGACGACGCACGAGCAATTGAAAATGCGTCGAGACAAGGCAACGCCAGTGACACACCAGCGGCGCGAAGAAGAGTGCGACGATCAAGCTTCATGACATGTTCCTTTTGGCATGGCAGAACGATGGGGGCAGAATGATTTGAGGAAATAGAATGAACCATGGGGCTTGTCTTCATCGTACTGCCCCCATTGTTCTGCCACTTCCCAGCAGTTCTGTCGTCCGTGGCTGCGTTACTTCTTCTGAAACAATTCACTCTGCACGACTTCATGCACCAGCGTTCGGAAGCCGCAATTCTTGTTGCGCACCTGGCTGACGATGGACTCGATCTCCGGCCGATCGGCTGTCGTCGGTGTTGCGCCGGTGGCGTAGGTAAGCAGCTTTTCGGTGAGAGCGCGGGTCAGTTGGTCTTTGTCGCTCAGCAACAGTTGTTTGTATTCGTCGATGTTCTGAAATCGGCGGCCGTCGGGCAGTACGTCGGCGGCGTCCACGGGTGGGCCGTTGAGGTATCTCACCCTGCGGCCGTTGAGGATCACCGGTTGGCCGTCTCCGATACTGCGATAGTGATCTCGCCAGCCGCCGATGACGTCGAAGTTTTCCAGGGCGAAACCTGGCGGATCGATTTTGACGTGACAGGTTGCGCACGCGGCGTTGCTCCGATGCTTGGCCAATTGATTGCGGATCGTTGTGGCTCCGCGAATGTCGGGGTCGATGGCTTCCACATCCATCGTCGGCTTCGGCGGCGGGGTTCCCAGAATGCGGTCGAGCACCCACGCGCCGCGCAGGATCGGCGAGGTGGTCGTGCCGTTGGCGGTCACCTTCAGCACGGCGGCCATCGTGAGGACTCCGCCGCGGTGGCTCTCGGGCAGCAGTGACACCTTGCGGAACTCCAGTCCCTCCTCCACGCCCGGGATGCCGTAGTGCTTCGCCAGCGGCCCGTTGAGCAGGGTGAAGTCGGAGGCCACGAAGTTCGTCAGGCTTAGATCGTTCTTCAACACCTCGTCGAAGAAGAGCAGCGTTTCCCTGACCATCGACACCTTGAGGATGTCGTCATACTCCGGGTAGAGCATGCGATCGGGCATCGTGGCGTCGATGTTGCGGAGCCCGAGCCACTGACCGGCGAAGTTCTCGGTGAAGGATTTTGCTTTGGGATCGCGCAGCATGCGCTCGACCTGTGCGTGTAGCGTTGCAGAGGGGGAGAGGGGGAGACGGGGAGAAGGGGAGACGAGCGGTTCGGCTTTGCCTTTCTCCCCCTCTCCCCGTCTCCCTCTCTCCCCCTCCGCTGTGAGCATTCTTTTCGCGGCGAGGTCCATCAACTCCTCGTCGGGCATCGAGCTCCACAGGAAGTAGGAGAGCCGGTTGGCCAGAGCGAAATCGTCGAGCGCTCGATTCTCGGTGCCGGTCTTCTCGCGGAGAAACAGGAAGTGCGGCGAGACGAGCACGGCCCTGAGTCCGACGCGCATCGCCTGCTCGAACGAGGCGCCTTGATCCAGTTTCGTTCGGACGCGCGCGACGAACGGCTTGATGTCGTCGTCCGTCACTGCTCGTCGAAAAGCGCGGCGCGTGAAGTCGCGGAGGATTCGTTCGGCATCGACCAGCGGTTGTTCTGAGACAACCTCGCGGCGGTGGGGATGATCGGCGTCGGGCGCGGGAATTTGTTTCAGGTCGCCGAAGATTTGGCGATGGCTCTTCGGTGGCCACGAGTCCAGCAGCGGGCCTTCGATTTCCACCCACTGTACGACCAGTCCCGGCCCCTTGAATTTGTCAGCCCCCGCCTTTTCGACATCGGGCGGAATCGCGCCGAGTCCGTCCGTGATGATCCGAATGGTCTGCGCCGACTCCATCGGTTCGACGAACTCGACCACGGTCGGCTTGTTGGCGGGGACGTCGAAGTAGTCGATCAGGTATTGCTGAGCCGCCGCATTCAGGGGACCGGCCATCACATGAAAGGTGATGGGCTTCTCGGTTTGAAAACCGTAGCCGGAAATGCGGAAGCGATACCTGCCCCGCTCCCGCGTCTGAAAGTTCCACAGCGTGACCTGGATGTTGGCCGACACCCACGAACTGAAGATCGCCACGCCGTCGTCCACGTGGCGATAAACGCTGCCGGTCGGTTTGACGGACTTTTCCTCCTTGATATCGAAGCGTCGTTTGACCGTCTGCGGTTTGGGACCGCCGGCGATGGCCGCGTCCAACACCCGGTCGGCCGCTTCCAGGTAGTTCTCCATCAGGTAGGAGGAGACGTGCAGCGCCTCGGCGCTGTTGTCGAAGCCGCTGGTCGTTTCGTCGATGGGCAGCAAGTCTTTCAAATCGACTTCCACACCGAGCAGGTCGCGCACCGTGTTCTGGTACTCGGCCCGGTTCAAGCGCCGCAAGACGACCCGGCCCTGCGCGGCACTGCGAGCGGCCTCCGCCGCTGCCGCTCGTTTGCCGATCCAATCAGTGAGGACTTTGACTTCTTCCGCCGGAGGACGCGGTTTCTCCTTCGGGGGCATCGTGCCCTCCTTGACCTGCTCCAACACTTTCAGCCATCGCAGCCGGTTCTCCTTGTCGGCAAAGTCCTGCGAGAGACTTTCCACGCGGAAGTCTCCCTTGGGCTTTTCTCCGCGATGGCAGCTCTGACAGTGCTGCACGAAAAACTTTGGGGCCGGGCCGTCCGTGGGCTTGGTGTCATCGGCCGATGCCCGCGTCGATAATCCGATGGCCCCCAGCCCACTGCAAACCATCCCCGCGATCAGCAGGCTGATCCAGGCGATTCGGCCGTCTTGCCGTGTGTGCTCTCGATTCATTGTCCGGCCCTGCTGATCCAGTCTTGATTTGGCGTCCAAGCGACGCATGGCATCGACGCTGTCACTGACGAGTTTGCCGAGCGGATGGTCGTGTCGGAGGCAACTACTTTCCCTCGATGCACCACAAATGCTTGAACGTGCGGATGAAGATCTGCCCGTTGCTGATCGCCGGCGTGGAGTTGCTGTGCTCGCCCAAGTCGTTCTTGGCGACGAGGTCAAACTTTTCGGGGTTGGGCTTGAAGACCAGGGTCGAGCCACTCTGATCGGTGACGTAGGCACGGCCCTCGGCCATCAAGATCGAGCCCCAATAGCTGCCGGCCCGTTCTTGCCATTTCACATTGCCAGTGGCCAGCTCGATGCAGCGGATCAGGTTCGGACCGGCGTCGGGGATGTACAAATAGCCGTCGATGATCACGCCGGTGCCGATGCTCTGCGGATTCATCGGCTTGTGCCAAAGCTGATTCTTGCTGATGTCGCCGGTGCCACCGAGCTTGAACGCCATGCCGCCGCCACTGTAGCCGCCCTGCGCCATGCAAATGCCGTCGCTGATGATCGCCGATGAATACGCGAGGTCGCCCTTCTTGTTCTCCACATGGCAGAACCAAATGATCTCGCCATTGTCGGGTCGATAGCTGACGACGCGGCTGGGTTGAAAGTTGACGATCTGGTCCTGACCGTCGAGCTTGACGACGATCGGCGTGCTCCAGGTTCCCCGAGTGCCGCCGTTTTTGGTGTCCGGCTCATCGGTCCGCCAGACGTCGCGCCCCGTCGCCAGATCGAATGCCGCCATGAAGGCCTTCGCGCCCGGTGCGCAATTCTGGATCACGCGGTCCTGGTAGATGATCGGCGAAGCGGCGTAGCCCCAGACATGGAGGAACTCACCGAGGTCGTCGCGCCGCCAGATTTCCTTGCCATCGAGGTCGTAGCAGAACAAACCCGCCGAGCCGTGCCACACCACGACTCGCTTGCCGTCGCTCACCGGCGTGGGGGAGCAGTAGGGATTGGTGCCGTGCGTCGGCAGCACTTTGCCGAAGTCGACGATCCGCGACCAACGCTCGCTGCCGGTGGCGCGGTCGAAGCAGTACAGGCCCCGCTTCTGCCCTTTCTCCTGGGCACAGGTGACGAAGACACGGTCGCCCACAACGATCGGGCTGCTGTTCCCCTCGTCGGGCAAGGGGACTTTCCATTTGACGTTCTTGTCTCTGCTCCACTCGGTCGGCACGTTCTTCTCGTCCGACCAGCCATTCCCCTGCGGACCGCGAAACGCCGGCCAATCCCCACCGACGGCGACTCGCAACGATGAAACGACCACGAACAGGCACAACAAACGATGCATGGCAGGATCTCCTCTCAAGGCGGAAACAAACGATGCTCACTTCTTCAGAGCTTCACCGACGAAGTCCAACAACGCCTTCGTGGACGGATCTTCGGGCAGACCCAACTCCGCGTTGATCCGCGTGTGGTTGGTCTCTTTGGCACCGAAGACCGTGACGGGCAGGCCCGCGTCCTTCAGCACGGTGCCGAGTCGTTGCGCCTGCGCCGCGTTGTCCGGGTGATCGGCGACGTGCAGGATCAGGAACGGCGGGATGTTTTTTCCTGTTGCCACATGCGTGACGGCGGAGAGGTCGCGATGTTTCTCAGCGGTATTGCCGAACTTTTCACGGTGACCAACTTTGGGCTGCGGCTGACCATGCACCCGGCGACGAGTCTCCGCCGTCTCAATGATGGCCGGCACATCGTAGGTGTCGCCATCGACGGGGACGCAGCCTTTGAGGACGTTGAACGGAACGCTTTCGGCCTTCAGGTAGCGATCGTCGACGCAGACCAGCGCGGCGAGCTGGGCTCCGGCGGAATGGCCC
Source organism: Schlesneria sp. (assembly GCA_031412755.1). Classification (GTDB taxonomy): domain Bacteria; phylum Planctomycetota; class Planctomycetia; order Planctomycetales; family Planctomycetaceae; genus Schlesneria. Next base: position 13,563 of record JANODP010000079.1, read on the forward strand.
ATGACAAAAATACGTTTCGGATCGCCACCATGCTCGGCGATGTGCTTGTGGACCCAGCCCAGAGACTTCGCCACATCACGAATGATCGTCTCCATCTCCACGTTTGGCAGAAGTCGATAGTTGGTGGAGACAAACACGAACCCCTTCTCCATGAAGACCTGCGGCTTCAGTTGGACGCTGCCCTTATCGCCCGCCTGCCAGCCGCCGCCGTGAATCCAGAAGACCACGGGCAGGTTCTTCGCTCCGGCGGGCGAATAAACATCGAGCACCTGCCGTTCGTGCGCCGGATCGGCGTAGGGGATGTCGCGCTTGACGTCTTGAGCCTGCGCCGTGGACAGGAACGAAACGGCGATCAGCAGCCAGGAAAGATGTTTCATCGAATGAATCCGGACTTGAGGAGCGGGGCCAATCGGAGTCAGGCACTTCGCCTTAGGCAGCAGCGTGAAAATGATCTACCGGCAAAGGTGGGAGATTGGATAGAAGGCGGATTGGGAGCAGCCGGTTGAACGCGAGTCTCAAGGAAGAGGCCATGTCGGAGCAAGTCACGGAGGACCTCAAGGGCACGATTCG
>JANODP010000080.1:0-6277 GCA_031412755.1 Schlesneria sp.
AAGAGGTTCGACGAATTGAAGGAGACGACGAATCAAACCGGTCGCCGCCTCGATGGTTAGCCGGCCCCGCCGGGTCCACTCAGCCACCGACAGTGGAACCGCACGGGTCGAAGAATCCGAGAATTTGGTGCGGAACCAAACTCCATCGCCGGTTGTATAAGCTGGCACGGGAAACCTGAGCCGCAATGGAACCGCATGAACGACGACGAACAGATCATCGCGCGGGTGCTATCGGGAGAGGCGGATGCCTATCGGGGTCTCGTCGAGAAGCACGAGCGTTCGGTGTTCGGGTTCGTGAAGGGGCTGGTGCGCAACGAGTCGGATGTCGAGGACCTGGCTCAAGAGGTGTTTGTGGCGGCGTTCACTCATCTCGCTGCGTTCGATGCTCGCCGGGCGAAGTTCTCCACGTGGTTGCTGACGATCGCTCACAATCGTTGCTGCAACCATCTGAAGAGACGCTCGCTGGCGACCGGCGAACTGGCAGACGTGACGTGCGGGGCACCGCCACCCGACTCGGTCGCCTCCGACCGCGAGACGTGGAGCCGGCTCGATGAGGCTCTGGACAGGCTGCCCCTCGAACAACGCACGGCGTTTGTCCTGGCCGAGATTCAGGAGCTTCCTCTCGCGGAGATCGCCGTCATCGAAGGCATTCCCCTCGGAACCGTGAAGTCGCGCGTCAGCCGCGCGAAGGAACGATTGAGGCAATCTCTGAAAGACCTGCAACCCGTCGAGGCCACTCCCACGGATCGTCCCCTGTCACGGAGCCACTCATGAATCAGCACGACCCACTGGAAATGTGGTTGGCAGAAAAACGCGAAGCGTCTCCGCCGGAGACTTTTTCTCGGCAAGTCATGTCGAGCGTGGAGCAGGTTTCCAAGTCTCGGGGACCGGCGGCGAAACCCGTCGGGCACCGCAGGAGATTCGCGCCGCGAGGTGTCCCGTATTTGTTGGCCGCCGCGGCCACCGTCGTGTGTGCCGTGCGAGCCTATGGCCTGATTCATGTCCTGATCGACCCGACCCCCGAATACTCGGTGGTCGCGGGTGAAACAAGGGAGGAGGTGCCGAATGACGACCGCGATGTCTCACGTTCGTAAACCGTCGGTGGCGATGTGGCTCTCCACGTTCTGTTGTGGCCTGGGCCAGATTTATTGCGGTCGCGTCGGCCGGGGGCTGGTGATGTACTGCCTCTCGATGATGATCTGGCCGCTCATGGCCATCACCATCTTTTCGGGCAGCACGATGATTGTCTTCGCCGTGTTTGCCGCCCTGGTGTTGGCCATCGGCCTGCTCAACCTCTGGTCGGCCAGCGATGCGAGGGCGACGGCCCGCAGCATGGCGGCCATCGACTTCGAGCCCCGGGAATACAACCGGCCGCTCGTGTACGGACTGATGCTGCTGACCTGGTTCCCGTATGTGATCGGCCTGGCCCTGTTCCTGCGGGCCAACGTGGTCGAGGCGTTCTATCTGCCCTCATCGAGCATGGCGCCGTCATTCATCCCGGGTGACCGCATCCTGGCGAACAAGCTGGGGATCGAAACGGCTTCGTTCTCGCCGGGCGATCTTGTCGTCTTCCGCAATCCGCAGAATCGCCAACAAAAGTTCATCAAGCGCATTGTCGGTTTGCCGGGCGACACCGTCGAAATCAAATCGGGGCAACTGCTCATCAACGGCCGCCCGCTGGAACGCGAGCCGGTTCCCGCCGCCGACGAAACGTCCTCGATGAACGTGGAAGGACGGCAGGCGTTCTACGAATGGAGCGGAGCACGGCGGTACTCGATCCTGATCGACAAGCCGGGCGACAACGCCAACCTTCCGCCGCAGACCGTCCCCGCCGGTTCATACTTCGTCCTGGGCGACCATCGCGGCCAGTCGCACGACAGCCGCGAGTTCGGCGCCGTCTCGCACGGCGAGATCGTCGGCCAGGTGATCTTCCTTTATTGTCCCGGCGACACCTGGAAAAGGTTCGGTGCCATCCGCTGACGACTTCTTCCGTACCCGCCACCACCGCCTGACCCCCGCTTTGCCGATTGTGGATCACTTTGCACTATTTAATTTACTGAACACCTCTTGCTCGTATGCGACGATGAACGCCTTGGTTGCACCTTGATTGTGCATGTCGCGTTGCGCGGGATCAGTGTAATTCGGGTGCCAGTAGCCAATGTTGTGCAAGACTTCGTGAGCAATCTTCGAGGCCCAAAAAACGGGATTATCCCAGTTTTCCTGCCCCTCCGTGAGTTTGTCAGAGTTTAGTCGAATATAGAGAAACCCACGGCTAGGACGTAGCCGGGACAATTGCTGCTTACTGTCATGATAGAAGTCGTAATATCCGCCACCCCACCAAACATTCCCGGCATACTGAGACACAACAAGAAGTGACGGATCACCTTCGCGACTCGACAACGCTCCTTTAAAATGATGTCGAAATGCTGCGACGCCGTCGGGACGATGTCGCTGTTGCAGATAGAATGCATAACCACCCGTAAATACCTTGTTTCCAAATTTGTCAAGTTTTGGTGCCCCGTTCTCCATCTCATACATATCGGGCATCGGTGAAGGGTTCACAATTGAGGTCTCGATTGCCTTCTGGATTACAGTCTCATCAAGTGCCACTTTAAGAAAAAGTTCGGCGGCCTTCAGAATTGTATCCCTCGAGCGTGGATCAAAAGCTGGATCTATCTGAAGAGAAAGCTTTGTTCCGTCGGCGCGGTTTTCTACAGTTGGAGCGTCCGCAGTCAGATCACGTACGGCAAGCAACTCGCACAGCTTAGCTGCGATTTTCGCCTCGGTTTCGTCAGCTGCTCGACTATCGTCTAGCCCGCCAAGTGCCTTGGCGACACTGATGTCGTACTCGATTGCGGTCCGGGTGTCGGCAGAGATTAGCCCCACATAGGACTGTTGAGTCCAAAGCCAATCCGGTACGCGATACATATACCTGTCATTAACTCCTTGGGCGTTTACGTGCAAGGGGCAAGCGAACAGGTAGATTATTGTGAAACAGGTAGCCGGCGTGAGTCGCATCATTGGTTCCTTGTCATGGCGTATTGATACTGGCTGAACAGTGAATTGACCCGCCCGCTGGATGACTCAGCCGCGCTGTCGATGCGGGTTTGGTCTTCACATGGTGCAACATGCCATTTGCAAATGAATTTGTCAACGAGGACGTTGAGCTGTCTGTTGCGTGGCGCGTCGTATTTACCCCACGCACGGGACAACATTGTTATTCGCGCAGGCAAGGAACGACCGCTGAATGGGGCCGCCCGGAGTCCCCGCGAACACCGTTGGATTGTGAATTGGGAAGGGTTCAGTGATTCGTGTGTTCTAATAACTTTGGCTGGAAATGGTTATCGCAAGCACATTCCCCAAATTCACTCAGCGAAGCGGCGAATTCAGCCGGGGATCGGTGATTGGCACCCTCTCACCCACCGGCCCGCATGAGTTCGCGACCAATGTGGGCCTGACCGGACCCGGCAACCTGGCCAGCTTCAAGGTGTACATCATCACCTCGACCGGCAACGAAAAGGGGAGCAACACCGTCACACGCCCGGCCGGGCCGCGACGCGTTGATTTGGGACGTTGATGCCGCGCTGCTGCCGAAGAGACTTCCGAGCGGGGCGGCGCGAGAACACGCACTCTCTGCGTTATCGCTCGCGGAGGGCAACTGTTACGCTGCTCCGGACTTGTCTCCGAGACTGAGAATCGAGTCGGAGGATTTCGGTGTGCTCGCCCGCGAGAAAGCTGCGATGACGATTGACCGGCCGGTCGCGGGGGGTGCCGTGGCGGGATCGTCGCGCTGGTTTTGGCCGTCGGTCGGCGCGTGTCTGTTCGTGCAACTGGTGCTGGCGGTCGATTGTGCCCGGCAATGGACGCCGACTCACGATGAGTACTGGCATCTGCCGATCGGCCTGCGGATCTGGACGAGCGGGCGCTTCGACGATGATGTCATCAACCCGCCGCTGGTGCGGTTGTGGGCGGCGATTCCGCTGGCTCTCGGAGGGGCGAGTCCCGGTGAGACCGGTCCCCGGCCCGACCCCGTGGCGATCGGCGACGCTTTTTGGTCTGGGTCCGCCAATGACGAGCGGGCTCGGACATGGTTCTTTCTCGGGCGGTTGATGATCGTGCCGCTGGCGACGCTGACCGGTTTGATCGTCGCCGTCTGGGCGCGAGCGTGGTACGGCGAGCGGGCGGCGCTGGTCAGCGTCCTCTTGTGGACGTGTTGTCCCACCGTGCTGGCCAACGCCGCGCTGGTGACTCACGACCTGCCGCTGACCGCCGCGTGGATGGCGACTCTGCTGGCACTTGTTCGTTTTGCCGAGCGGCCTTCGTGGCGCGGTGCCCTGTGGTTTGGAGCGGCATTGGGAGTGGCTCAACTGACGAAGTTGACGGCCCTGATCCTCGGGCCGCTGAGTATCGTGTTGTGGTTCGTGCTGAGATGGCCCGCTCAGATCAGGGATCAGGCACTTCGGAATTCGGAATTGGCCGGGACTCCGTTCAACCCACACAGAGATGCCATTCGGCCAATTCCGAATTCCGAAGTGCCTGACCCCACCTCGTTGCACGGATCGGAGAAGCGCGGCCGAGTGGCGGCGTTGTGGTGCGCCGCGCTGGCAGTCTCGCTGCTGGTCGTCAACGCGGGCTACTTGTTTCGCGGAACGTGTACCTCGCTGAAAGCCGTGCCGCTGGCGAGCGGCCGATTGCAGGGGGTGCAGCGGGCGATGGGGCCTCTCGGCGGGTTGCCGATTCCGTTGCCGCTGAGCTATCTGACGGCGGCCGACCGTTTGGCGCAGGACCTGGAACGGCAGCACGCCGTTTACCTGGATGGCGAGTGGGGAAACCGACCGTTCGCGGGGTACTACGTGGCTGCCCTCCGTTACAAACTGCCGCTGTCGACGCTGGTGTTGTGCCTCGTCGCATTCGGTGCCGTCGCGTGGCCGAGACCCTCGACCCCGGATCGGCGTCGCGCGGCGTTCCTGCTGATCGCCGCCGGCGTCCTGCCGGTGTTGGCGAGCGGCTCGGCCAACCAGATCGGCATTCGCTACATCCTGCCGACGCTGCCGCTGCTGCATCTGTTCGCGGGACAGGCCGCCCGGTGGATGAGTGACTCGCACGGGCGTGCGCTTCAGTTGCTGATGTGGGCGACGGTGGCGATGGCTCCGCTCGCCCTGCGATACCATCCGCATCACCTCGCGTACTTCAATGCCGTAGCCGGTGGTCCCGTCGAGGGCCGCTGGCATCTGGTGGACTCGAACCTCGACTGGGGGCAGGACCTGCACGCGCTGAAGGCGTACCTCGACCGGCATCCGGAAGTCACCGACCTCGGCCTCGCCTACTTCGGCATGGTGATTCCCGCGCGAGTCGGGATCGAATCCGATCATCATCCGCCCCGGCGATTGCCCGCACCCGGCTGGTACGCCGTCAGCGTGAACTTTTCCCAGGGTCGACCGCACTCGGTCCGCGACGCGAACGGAGTCCACACAGCCGTCGGCCTTGAGGACTTCTGGTACTTCCGCTTCTTCCAGCCCGTCGCGCGGATCGGCTATTCGATCGACGTCTACCACCTGACCGAGCAGGATGTCGCGCGTTTTGCCTTGGAGTTGCAACAGCTCCAACCGTAGCCCGGGCTGCCGGTCCGCTCCGCAAGGGGGTAGTGGGTCAATTTGAGTGGCACGCCTGAGTCCTCGAAGGGCGTGGAACCCAGCCCCCACCAACACCACGCCCTTCGAGGACTCAGGGCGTGCCACACTTGGTCCTTCGTCAAACTGACCTACTATCAACAAGGGAAGCCGGTTGCGAAGCGCGTCACCAATATGTTCCAATGCCGCCCCGCGCGCGGTGCCCGAGGCCTCACGACGGACGGCGACAGAGATTCATCAACCGGGTTTCGACAGGAGACGATCATGCGGTTCAGGATGCGAATGGCGGCGTGGCTGATGAGCCTCGCAGTGGTGGGCTTGGCGGGTCCGATGGCTCACGCCCAGGACGACGGCTGGGTTTCGATCTTCGATGGCAAGACGCTCGACAAGTGGGACGGCAATCCCGAGTTCTGGCGAGTCCAAGACGGAGCGATTACCGGGGAAACGACCAAAGAGAAGAAGACCAATGGCAACACGTTCATCATCTGGCGCGGCGGCGAGACGGACGACTTTGAACTCAAGCTGGAATACAAGATCGTTCCGAAGGGAGACAAGGGATTTGGCAACTCGGGCATTCAGTACCGCAGCTTTGAAGTCCCGAACGAGAAGTGGGTCATCGGCGGCTATCAGGCCGACTTCGAGGCGGG
>JANODP010000081.1:0-8876 GCA_031412755.1 Schlesneria sp.
TTGAACGCCCGACCCCAATTCGTCTGGCACCGCTTCGAGCGAAAACTGCCATGCCTCTCTTTGACCCCATTGCGTCGCAGGCAGCCGTTCCTCTCGGTGACTCGCTCTGGCCCGCCTCGGTTCGCTGGTTTGATCTGACGCTGCCGGGCCTCGCCCAGAACCTGGCCCTCGACGAAGTCTTGTTGACTGACGTTGATGAGGATGCGTCGCCAGCCGTGCTCCGTTTCTGGGAGGTTCCCGGTTACTGCGTGGTCCTCGGACGCTCAAACCGGGCGGAGGCGGAGGTGGACTTGGAGGCGTGTCGCGCTGACGGGGTTCCCGTCCTCAGACGCTCCAGCGGCGGAGGTGCCGTCGTGCTGGGCCCGGGATGCCTCGCCTTCTCACTCGCGCTGCCGCTGACCGACGCGCAGCGTGCGCTGGGAGTCGCGGCCCTGACCCGAGAGCTGATGAACCGCATGGCGTTGGCCTTGAGGACCGTCACTCCCGGGGTGACGGCCTGCGGGACGAGTGATCTCGCGGCGGGAAGCCGCAAGTTTTCGGGGAACGCCCAGCGCTGGCTCTCGAAGGCCCTCCTGCATCACGGGACGATCCTGTACCGGTTCGACCTGCCTCGAATGGCCCGTTATCTTCGCCAGCCGTCGCGTCAGCCGGACTATCGGAGCGGACGCGGGCACGCGGAGTTTGTGATGAACGTCGAGTCCACGCGCGGCTCGCTGCTCCAACTGATTGCCGAGGCCTGGCAGGCGACGCCCGCTGAGTGTGATCCGCTGGCAGTCGATCGCGCCCGACAACTTTCCGATTTGAAGTACAGTAGCGCCGACTGGTCGATCTTGTTATGAAATGTCTGAAGAAATGCCGCCTGTAGCCCACCTTTCACGTGAGTCATTCATGGAAGCCAAGTACGCCATCGCAGACACCTCGAACATTCTGTCCCCTGCCCTGCTGGTCTATCGCGAGATTGTGGACCGCAACCTGCGGAAGATGATTGCGATCGCCAGGGACGTGCGGCGACTGCGGCCTCACTGCAAGACGCACAAGATGCCCGCCGTCACCAGGATCGAATTGGCGATGGGGATCACGAAGCACAAATGCGCCACCTTCGCCGAGGCCGAGATGCTGGCCGACTGCGGAGTCACAGACATTTTTCTGGCCTACAACCTCGTCGGGCCGAACATCGGACGCGCCGTCAAGTTCTTGCAGAAGTATCCCGCCGTGACGTTCTCCGTCACGGCGGATGACTCGCTGATGATCGCGGCCCTGAGCGACGCGATGCGGGCGGCGGGAACGACGATTCAAGTTCTGCTCGATCTCGATTCGGGGCTGCATCGAACGGGAGTCGCCGCCGGGCCGCAGGCGGCCGAGTTGTACCGGCAGATCATCGACTCACCCGGCCTGGCGGCGGGCGGCTTCCATCTCTACGACGGCCACAACCACCAGACCAACCTGGCCAAACGAACGGAGGCCGTGCGCATCACGTGGGAACCGGCCGCAAGATTGCGCGATGAGTTCGTGGCGCGCGACTGGCCGGTCCCGCGGATCGTCTGTGGCGGAACGGGATCATTTCCGGTCTATGCGGCGATGTCCGATCCCGCCATCGAACTCGCACCGGGAACGTGCGTCTTCCACGACACGGGCTATGGAGAGAGTTTTCCCGACATGAGTTTTGAGCCGGCCGTCGTGATGCTGACCCGAGTCATCAGCCGCCCTGCCGCCGATCGACTGACGTGCGACCTCGGCAACAAGTCGGTCGCATCCGATCCGCCACGCGGCCAGCGAGTCACCTTCCCCGACCTGCCGGATGCCGAACAGGTGCTGCACAACGAGGAACACCTCGTCCTGCAAACGCCGCTGGCCGGACGCTACCAACCGGGCGACGAGTTGCTCGCGATCCCCAAGCACGTCTGCCCGACCTCGGCCCTGCACAAGCAGGCGTATGTGATTGAAGGTGGCCGTTTGGTCGAGATGTGGGACGTAACGGCCCGCGATCGCTGCCTCACAATTTGAGCAGGGAAAAGTCCGACTACGCGAAGCAGGGATGCGTGGTTAGACTTTGTGCCGGACCGAAAACCACACATCGCGAGGTCGGAAGATCATGCAGCTCATTCTGGACGTCGAACAAGAAGAGGACGCTGGCTGGCTGGCTGAGATCACGGCGCTGCCTGGTGTGCAGGCGTATGGTCAAACGCGCGCGGAGGCGATTGAACGAGCAAAAGCCCTCGCGCTGCGAGTTCTCGCCGATCGAGTGGAACACGGGGAACAGATACCGCAAATGGACGATCTGTTCGCGGTGGTTCCATGAGCCTGTCGGGTTTGACACCCGATGACCTCTGAGGCTCGGTATTGATGTTCCGCATCTTTTCTCGTGGGCACGAAACAATTCAATGACTACTCCGCAACGTCTCTCTACAGGCATCCCCGCTCTCGACGAACTCCTCGGCGGGGGGTTGTTACCGGGAACGTTGACCGTCGTCATGGGGGCGACCGGGATCGGCAAGACGCAACTTGGGTTGCAGTTTGCCAACGCTGGGCAGGGGCAGGAGGGTGAGCGAGGCATCCTGTTCGACATGGCCTCGCGTGGTGATGCTCAGAATCACACCGACTATGCCCGGCGGATGTTCGATTGGATTCTCAAGCAGCGGCAGATTGACGAACCGCATGCGCCCGAGGACATCTGGAACTGCGAGCGGATGCGGTCGGACTACTTTCACATCTTCGAGCGATCCGGACGGCGCGTCTCGATCCGGGATCTCGAACCCGACCAGTGGGCGGAGTGGCGGATCGAGCTGAATCGGAAGCTCGATCAGGCGATCGCCTTCTTTTACGGCAACTTCGTTCACGGCGTGCGGCGCTGCGTGATCGATGGCGTCGAACCGACCGACCGGGCCAGCGACTCGTTCCAGTTTCATGTGTTCGATTACATCTACCACCAGATTCTGCACAAGGATGCCGACTGGGTCGCGCGCGATCTGTTCCGCATCCACTTCCGGGTGAACGAGGCCGCCGTGATGAGCCACCTCTACGACCACCGGCAACTCGCGACGATGCTGCTCTACACGTCGCACGAAGTGCTGTTGGACGAACTGATCTGCCGACCGATCGAGAGCGGCGATGAGCTGTCGAACGCCAACACGATCATCCTGATGGGCAAGGTCCGCGACGGGCTCAAGATGAGGCGGGCGTTGCACGTGGCCAAGCATCGCGGCAGTGCGTGCAGCGATGGCATCATCCCGTTCGAGATCAACGACCGCAGTCTGACGCTGCTCGATGATTGAGTCAAGTTGAGTCCATCGCGCGACGTAATCAGCAGAACACCCCGGCTGCTCGGAGCAACCGGGGTGCTGGTGGATGAGACTCGCGAATGGAGGCGACTCGCTACGGCGTGGTTTTCAGTGTCGGCCTCGGTGGCACGACGTCGCCCTCAGCCGATGGTTCCGGTGGATTGGGAATCGGAGCGGCTGGCAGCGTCTGCCGTGCTGACTCGGGAAGATCCTGTGTCTGAAACAATCCCAGTCCCGCATCGGACGGCTTGAATTTGTAGCGCGACGAGATGAGCGTGTACTGCGCCACGCGGCCGGGTGATGACTCGAACTCGATCGTCCACGTGCGGTCGTTCGTGAACTTCTGCTTCGTCCCGGGAGACATTGTGTACGGAATGCCGTTCAGCGTGTAGCGCACATCTCCCGGGTTGGAAGCCGGGCTGAACAGCAGAATCTCACCGCCATCTGCCAATGGTGAGGGTGTGACAGAAGTGTAGGACTCGCGGACGACGGCCGGCTGCTGAATGTACTGCGGCTGAACGTACTGCGGCTGAACATAGACGGGCTGGGGCTGATACACCGGATAGGGTCGCACGACGACCGCCGGTGGCCCGTATCCATATCCATAGCCCGAACCATATCCATAGCCGGGACCGTAGCCATAGCCCCCGTATCCCGGGCCATAGATTGGGCCGCTCCCGACCCCGACGCGAACGCCGCCGCTGCCGAATGAGATACCGTAGCGAACCCTCTGGGCTGATGCTTCATCGGGCGAAAGCCACATCGCGAACGATGCCAATCCCAACAGAACCAACGAACTGATCTGACGCATGATCCTACCCCCTTGCTGGAGAACGAAGCCGCAGTTCGTGAAACGGCTGCGGCACTGGCAGAACTGTAGGTGGACGAGGGGCATCGAGGCAAGTAGGGCGTGCACTGTCGGTCACGATTGAAACTTGCGACGGAAGAAAACCACGGCATCACAGCGGTTGCGGCCCGCGTTGAGCAGGGGGACGCTCGTCGAGCCACCGGTCGAGACTCTCGGGATTGTCGAGGGCGCGTTGCAACTCGTCGATTCCCCGCTGCCACGGGTCGGCCGAGTTGGTGGCGCTGGTCTCCTCCTCCGAGGCGATCCTCTCGACGTCGATCGGGCCGAATTCACGCAGCCAGTAGCCGACCTCAGAATCGCCCGCTTGAGACCGCCTGGCCGCGCCGTCGCCGCTCCCACTGGAATGATTGGCTGACTGAGCCGCCCCGCCCCGCCGAGACAGTCGCGCGAGAAATGCCTCGCTGTCGAGACTCGCTGCGCGGCGACTCCTCGCCGCACGTTGCAGACGGTGGTCACTGGAGACGACGATCAAATTGAGGGCGGCCGAATGCCGGGCGACCAACTGTTCGATCACCTCGTCCGCCTCGTGACCCGGCTCGGCGAACAGGACGGCGATCCCTTCGTGCTGGAACTCGCGATCGAGTCCTGCGGGAGCATCGATGGCGTCGAAGACGACGGTGCAGCGCTGCCGCTCCTCCGTGGACAGGCTCCCGGCCAGCCTGGTCAACAGTTGCTGCCGCTGCCGCTGCAGATCCCCCTGCGCATAGTTGGCCCGAGCCAGCCCCGCCGCATGGAGCAGGTTGTAACCGTCGATGATGAGGAACGGTATGGCGGCCATGCAGACACTCCAACGCCACCGGACGAGAGATTAACCCTCCAAACGAAACAGACGTTTGAGGGCGTCGATCAGTCCGTGCGGAGTCCCTTCGCGGGACTCGTGCTTCAGCGTTTCCAGCGGCGGGTGGAGCAGCTTGTTCACGATGCGTTCGACCGTTCGTTCGATCGCCTCACGATCACGGGCGGTCAGGTGCGGCTGCTTGGCAAACAGCCGGTCGAGTTCCTCCTTGCTGACGCCGTGCCAGTCCTGCATGAGTCGCGACACGACATCGCCGCTCGCCCGCCGATGGAATTCGGCCATGAACTTCGCCAGTTCGTCGGCGATGATTTGTCGAGCTGCTTCGATTTCACGAACCCGTGCATGGCGATTGTCTTCGCACGTGCGACTGAGGCTGTCGATGTCGTAGAGGAACACATCGTCGAGTTTGTCGACAGCCGGCTCGAAATCGCGAGGCGCTCCGAGATCGAGGACGAACGCCGTGCGACCGGCCGACTTGGCGCGGGCCTGTCTGAATCGAGCCGCATTGACGATCGGTCGCTCGGCCCCCGTGGTACTCACGATCACATCGGCCCGGCCGAGCCAGAGGTCGAGGTCCGACCACGGCTCCGCGCGGCCGCTCCATTCCCTGGCGAGTCGCTCGGCTCGCTCGGGACTGCGGTTGATGACGACGATCTCGCGCACCCCTTCGTCCTTGAGATACCTCAGCGTCTCCTCAGCCATCTCGCCGGCACCGATGATCAGGACCAGCTTGTCGGCAAAGTTGTCGAAGATTTTTTTGGCGAAGTCGCCGACGGCCACACTGGCGACCGAGACCCGCCCCTCGGCCAGCTTCGTTTCCGAGCGGACGCGCCCCGAAACTCGAATCGCGCTTTGAAACAGCGAGTGGACGAGCGGCCCGCACGCGCCGTTTTCCTCGGCCGCGCGATAGGCCTCCTTCACCTGACTGACGATCTGCGGCTCACCCAGCACCATGCTGTCGAGCGACGAGATCACCGCGAACAAATGCCAGACCGCTTCGGACCCCGAGTCGGCGCGCAGTTCGCCCACAAATTCGTCGAGCGGTACATCGTGGAACTCGGACAGGAACTGGGCGAGTTGCTGGCGCGTCTGCTCCGCGTCGTCGCCCGGATGCGCGAGATACAACTCGACCCGATTGCAGGTCGAGAGGATGACGGCCTCCGATTCGGAAAAGCGCCGTCGCAGCTCGGAATAGGCCCTCGCCAGTTGCTCGCGCGAGGCAAACGCCAGTCGCTCACGAATTGCGAGCGGCGTCGTCTGGTGCGTGCAGTGCAGGGCGAGCAGGTTCAAGTGAGTCTCTCGTGGCAGCAGGGGTGGGAGTCGGTTCGCGGCGCCTCAGCGAACGGCGGGTGGGGCGGGTTCATTGCCGGGGACTCGGCGCGTGACATCTCTTCCGTGCAGCGACGGCATTTGAATCACTTCGGTCAGAACCTGCAGGCCGACCATCATGAACAGCAGAAAGCCGCACGACCACGCCGTCAGCCAGGCGACCTGCCGTCCCGGTGTCCGTTGCCCCGACAACAACCACGCAAACAGGCCACACATCAACAGCCACATCACACTGCCGCCGAGCACCACGGGATCGGTCCACGTCGGTGCGGCGTCCGGCTTTCCCATCACAGACAGCCCGATTCCCGAGGCGACTCCAAACGTGAGGAGCGGAACCGACACGAGGATCGACCAGCGGTTGAATCGCTCCAGTCGCTCCAGGCTCGGCAGCGTCAAGCCACTCGTCAGCATCTGGCGATGCTTCAGCCGACGGTGCTGCCACAGGTACAGCAGACTGAGGATGAAGCCAAACAAAATGGCGGCGGTTCCCAGCATGAGCATCGAAGCGTGGAGCATCTTCCACTCGTGATGAAAGTCCAATTCCGGGCTGGTCGAGGCCGTCACGAAGTGCGACGCGCCCACCAACAGCAACACCACCGGCCACACGACCAGTCCCGATGCAATCGTCGAATCGAGCAGCGAGACAAACAGATGCGTGAGCACCGCCAACCAGGCCAGGACCAGCAACCAGTCGTGCGCCGAACTGAGCAGCGGCGGCTGGTGGGTCAGACTGGATCTCAACAGCAGGTAGAGCGTCTGTGCCAGCAGCCCGGCCGCCCCAAACAGAATGGCGATCCAGCGGCTCCACGCCGACTGCGCGCGCAGCCGGGCGACATCGAGGCTGAACGCCACGAGATAGCTCGCCAGAAAACAAAACAGATTGACGTTGGGCATGACCAAAACCTCCACGGCCAACGAGCCCTCGCGCGCCCGTTTGTTGGAATGGCAGTCTATCGGAGAGGTTGATCGCTGCGTAGGCGTCGCGGCGGGGAAACTCCAAAACTCAAGTACCAAACACCAAACGAATCTCAAATCTCAAAGCGAAAAGGATCAAACGAGTTCATTGCTCTCCCGCGAACAGGTCTCAGGACGTTTGGTCTTTGAAGTTTGGGATTTGGAATTCGTTTGGTGTTTGGAACTTCGAGCTTGGAGTTTTCCTTCTCACCGCGCGTCGGACTCCAGCCCGTAGTCGCTGATCTTCTTGTGCAGCGTGTTGCGGTTGATGCCGAGCCGGGCGGCGGCCTTGGTCTGGGTCCCCTGACAGGTCTTGAGGACTTGCAGGATCAGCTCGCGCTCGACGCGCGAGACGACTCGCTCGTGAACGTCCTGCGCCTCTTCACCGGCATCGAGCAAACCGAGAGTGACGAGTTCGCTGCACAGCGTTGTGATGCCTCCCGATCGGGAGCGGCTCAGTCGGATCGGGGCCAGGCCGCGCACGTGGGACGGAAAGAGATCGAGTGTCAGTGTGTCGCTCGTGCACAGGACGGTGGCGCGCTCGATGTAGTTCTGCAGTTCGCGGACGTTGCCGGGCCAGGCATAGGTCTGCAGCATCGAAATCACGTCGGGTGCGATCTTCGGCGCGGGCCGGTTGTTGGACGCGGCGTATTTGCGCGCGAAAAACGTGACCAGCGCGGGGATGTCTTCCGGTCGATTGTGCAGCGGCGGCGGGTAGATCGGCACGACGTTCAATCGGTAGTACAGATCCTCCCGAAAGGTGCCGGCATCAATCTCATCGAGCAGATCGCGGTTGGTCGCGGCCACGATGCGGCAGTCGACCCGGATGGTCTTCGTGTCACCGACCCGCTCGAATTCCTGTTCCTGGAGCACTCGCAGCAGCTTGACCTGCAGCGTGTAACTCATCGAATTGATTTCGTCGAGAAAGATCGTGCCGCCGTGCGCGGCCTCGAACCGCCCGGTGCGATTCTCGTGCGCGCTGGTGAAGGCACCCGTCACGTGACCAAAGAGTTCGCTTTCGAGCAGGCTTTCGCTGAGGGCTCCGCAGTTGACGCGAATGAAGGGGCCGGATGCTCGTGAACTGAGCTCGTGCAGCGCGTGAGCCACCAGTTCCTTGCCCGTTCCGGTTTCACCGAGCAGCAGGACGGTGGCCGTTGTGGCGGCGACCTGCCTCGTCAGGCGATAGACCTCGTTCATCGCGGGGCCGTCACCAATCATTCCGTCCAAAATCGGGGCCGCTGATCGCGCGCCGACCGCTACGTTCTGTCCGTTCATGTTGTCGTCGTCTCCCGTTCACCTCTGCCGGCCTTGCGCAGGGGCCTGCCGAGAATGCGGGCATTATAGGCAACGACAGACCGGATGGTAGCTTCGGAAGGGCATTCTGAGAGAGTTTTCCCGCAAGCAACACCGACTAATGTAAAAAAGTGCCTGCTTCTGTGGCGTTGTGTCTGTCGGGTGAGCACTTTTTAGGATGCCCAAGGTATTTTTACTTCGGCGAGAATTGGCGCTCCCAACCCACTTCGACGATAGGTAGTGGGTCAGTTTGAGTGGCACGCCCTGAGTCTGCGAAGGGCGTGGAAACTAAAGCCCCCCATAACGCCACGCCCTTCGCAGACTCAGGGCGTGCCACACTTGGTCCTTCGTCAAACTG
>JANODP010000082.1:0-6460 GCA_031412755.1 Schlesneria sp.
CAGCGGTAGAGACTGTGATCCGCGGTTCAGACGCTGTTCCGCTGCCGTTTGAAGTTTGGAGTGCCTGACCCCTGACAGGAAACGACAGTACCTCTCACCTTCAGCGACCTCGAATCACCATGAGCTATCCCTACTTCGTCCGCCGAGACCTCGACGGTTTCTTCGGACTGTTCGTCGACAACCTGATCCAACTGCTGCTGATCCTCACGCTCTGCACGGGCCTGTGCGGCATGACGGGCGAGAGCGACTATCTGCTCTACAAGCACGTGCTGCCCGGCGCGGCGATCAGCATCCTGATCGGCAACCTCTTCTATGCCTGGCAGGCGAGGCGGCTGGCCCGGAAGGAGGGACGCAGCGATGTCACCGCGCTGCCGTATGGAATCAACACGCCGTCGCTGCTGGTCTACGTCTTCTTCGTGATGGCTCCCGCATTCGGCAAGGCCCGCGCCGAGGGGATGTCTCAAGAGGCTGCCGCCACGCTGGCCTGGGAACTGGGTCTCGTCGCCTGCATCGGCAGCGGACTGATTGAGTTTTTCGGGGCCTTCGTCGCCGAGACCGTTCGTCGCCGCACGCCGCGCGCGGCACTGCTGTCGACGCTGGCCGGGATCGCCGTCGGGTTCATCTCGATGACGTTCGCCCTGCAAATCTTTCAGAAGCCGCTGCTCGCAATGTTGCCGCTGGCGATCGTGCTCATCACGTACTTTGCTCAGGCTCCGTTTCCGTTCCATCTGCCGGGTGGAATGGTCTCCGTCCTGCTGGGGACCGCCATCGCGTGGCTGCTGACGGGGGTGACCGCCGTTTGGCCCGAGGCACCCTCGTGGCTGGCCGATTCGGCGATGAAGCCGGACAACGTCACGGCGTCTCTCAACAAGTTGGGCTTCTATCTCCCCACGTTCAGCGGTGCGCGAGTCTTCCACCGACTGGCCGATCCGTCGCAGTGGCTCGGCCTGCTGTCGGTCATCGTGCCGATGGGGCTGTTCAACCTGATCGGAAGCCTGCAAAACATCGAGTCGGCCGAGGCGGGGGGCGACAAGTTTGGAACCCGCTCATCGCTGGCGGCCAACGGCATCGGAACGATCTGCGCCGCGCTGTTCGGCAGTTGTTTTCCCACCACGATCTACATCGGCCATCCCGGTTGGAAGGCCCTCGGTGCGCGAGCCGGTTATTCGACGCTGAACGGTCTGGTCGTGACGGCCCTCTGCCTGACGGGGGCCGTCAGCCTGGTCAACAGTCTGGTGCCGATGGAGTCGGGGATCGCGATCGTGTTGTGGATCGGCATCGTCATCACGGCGCAAGCCTTTTCGGCCGTGCCGCGCGAACATGCGCCGGCGGTGGCGGTCGGCCTCTTCCCCGCCATCGCCGCGTGGGGCTTCACGGTCACGCAGGGAGCCTTCTTCGTGGCGAACGGCACGACGATGCAAAAGTTGCTCACCGGTTTGTCGAAGACCGGAGAACCAACCGGCGGCATCACAAACATCGAGGTGAACGGCTTCCTGTTGCACGGGCTGATTTCGCTGGAGCGAGGCTACATTTTCACCTGCATGATTCTGGCGGCGATCTCGGCATTCCTGATCGACCGGAAGTTCTTCACGGCGGGAGTGTGGTCTCTGATCGCAGCCGCCTTCGCCGCGATCGGCCTGACTCACGCCTACCAACTGAGCGGCAACGGCGTCGATTTCCTATTCGCCTTCTCGCGGCCTGCGTCCGACGCGCTGACCTACCGTTCCTGGAACGTCGCGATCGGGTATCTGCTGATGTCGGCCGCGTTCTTCGCGTTCGGAGCCTACGTCAAAGGGAAAGACGTGCCTCGCCTGGAGCATTGAGTCGACCGACGTCCTCAACCCGGACTACTCATGGGGCTGTAGCTGAGTTCGCAAGAACTCAGTTCGCGACCGTGCGGTGGGCTGAGTTCTTGCGAACTCAGCTACATACCGACGTTCTCAACGCACAACTGCCAGCGCCGCGAGTGCCAGCGCCGCCGTCTCGATCCGCAGGACGAGCGGCCCCAAACTGACCGGCGTCGCGCCGGCGGCCAGGGCCAGCGCGATCTCGTCGTCAGTGAAGCCCCCTTCCGGGCCGATGGCGAAAACGGTTGATGGTTGATGGTTGATGGTTGAGTCACCCAGCGAGAACGGACTCGTGTCGGAAGCTGGATGCGCGATGATGACCGCTCGATTGGGAAACTCGTTCCGGACAAAGTCGGCCCACGCCGTGACGGACGACAGTTCGAGCAGATGGTTGCGTCCACACTGCTTGCAGGCGGCAATGATCGTCTGCCGCAGCTTGTCGAGTTTGCTGTCGCGCGGATCGACGCTGCTGCGCGCGGTGACCAGCGGCACGATTCGCGTCACACCGAGTTCCGTCGCCTTCTCGATCAACCAGTCGAACCGGTCTCCCTTCGGCACGGCCGTTCCGAGAATGACCTCGCGTGCGGAAGGCCGTTCGCGGCGCGCGGCCATGATGCGCAACTCGACATCCCGCTTCCGCACGGACACGACTTCTGCGGAGGCCACCAGTCCCCGGCCATCGAACACTTCGACCACTTCACCGGCGGCGATTCGCAGGACGTGCATCAGGTGATGCGCCTCGGGACCGTCCAGCGTGAGCGTTCCAGATTCGGGACAACTCGGAACGAAAAAACGATCGGGCATGCGGAGCCTTTCGGAGATTGGTCTCCGGAGATCACCTCCGGTCGGCTGCCGAAAGCTATCGCGAGTCCCCAATCCTTCCAAGCCACCGTGCGGCAGTTCGTGCCGGTCGCCGATCCTCGCGACACGAAAGCGGGGCGCGGCATCCGCCACGGCAACGTTTTGGTCTGGACCCTGTTTTCGGTTTCATCTACTTTCGCGGCGACGGCTTCTCGTTCGTCGAATTCCCCCCCTTCCAAAAAAGGAGTTTTGGATGCGCAAGTCAGGCGTTTGTCTCTTGTTGACTGGAGCCGCCATGTGGCTCACCGGTTGTGGTTCGCAGTTCGGCGGATCATCGGCGTCGTCATCGCACGGCGGCCTGGCGGTCGTCGATCTGGACAAGGTTGCGGCGGAGACTGGCAAAGACATCCAGATGAAGGAGATCTTCCAGCTTCAAGAAAACTCGGTGAAGCAGCAGCTCGTCAAGGCCCAGTTCAGTGCCAACTCGCAGCTCGAAGAGAAGAAGAAGGACTTCGGCGACACGCCGACCGACGAGCAGAAGAAGGAGTTGGCCCAGTTTCACTACAACGCCACGAATGCTCTCGGCAAGTTGCAGAATCAGGCGAGCGCGAAGCTCAGCCAGGCCCGGCAGGATCAGATCGCCAAGTTCCGCACCGAGATCAAGCCGATCGCCCAGGAGATCGCCGCGAAGCGAGGTCTGAGCGTGGTGATCCCGAAGAATGACGGCCTGTTGCTGGCTGTCGATCCCGGCGTGGACATCACCGAGGCCGTGATCAAGGCGTATCGCGAGAAACGTCCCGCGCCAACCGCGGCTCCGGCTGCGGCCCCTGCACCAGCCGCCGCGGCCAAGAGTCCCGCCAAGCAGCCAACCGCTGCGCCCGCTCGCACGGCCACCCGTGAGGAGGCAAATAACCTTCCTGACGAAGCCACAAACTAATTCGCGACGTCTCCCATAACGACGCGAGTTCCGCTTTCCGTTGTGACTGACCACACCCTTCGGAAGAAATCCATTCCGAAGGGTGTTTGCGTTGATCGAACTCGATTTGGTGATCCGTTGGCGTCTCACCCTTTGAATGTGGCTCCATGGCGATCCGCAATGTCCGGGGCGTGCCGACCTGGCTGATGACACTGTTCGCGCTGGCGTGCTTCGGTCTCGCTGCGCCGGCCGTGTCGTGGTCTCAACTACCCGCACCGGCTGCTCGGTCGGGTGCGGTCCCCCAGCCCAAGCCCTCGCTCGGTGCGGCACCTGTCCGGCCAAGGTCGCTCGTCGTTCGCGGTCCCTGTGACCCGGACTACTCCATTGTCAGTACGCGCTGCTGCAATCAGCAGGTCGAGTGTTGTCAGCCCTGCAACTATCAGGTCTGTCGCTTCGACGGTCCCGGCGGCGGAAGAGGCAGCAGCCTGGATGAGTTGTACGGCTCGCTGCAACCCGGCGTGCCGGTCTGCTTCATGGCACACGGCAGCTTCGTCGAACGGGATTCGATGCTGCAGGACTGTGCTGCCACCTATCGCTGGCTGAGGCAGGCCGCGCCTCATCAGCCGATTCACATCGTCTTCTTCACCTGGCTGAGCGATGACGCGAACCGATTGATTCCCACGCTCGAGGTGAACAGGCTCGGCCGACGCGCCGAGTTGAACAGCCTGTATCTGGCGGATCTGGTTCGGCGCGTCCCGGAAGGACATCCGATCAGCCTGATTGGCCACAGCCACGGAGCGCGCATGGTCAGTGCGACGGTCCATGCTCTGGCGGGCGGGGGAGTGGAGGGACGCTGCCTGTCGGGCGGCCCCGATTTCAGTCATCGGATTCGAGTCGTGCTGGCGGCGGCCGCCATTGATCACGACTGGTTCAATCCCGGCCAGCGTTTCGATCTCACACTCGGTCGGGCTGAAGCGGTGTTGAACCTGCGGAATCGACACGACGTCCCGTTGCTGTTCTATCCGACGCGCCGGCTCTGCTCGCATGGATCGATCGCGATCACGGGCGTCACGCGCGGAGATCGGCGTCAACTCGGCGATCAGAACTGTCGGATCGACGACTGCGACATCACGCACATCGTCGGCTTGGGCCATGTCTGGCCTCACTACTACAACCAACCCGACATCGCCTGCGCCATCCGGCACTTCGTCTATTTTGACGAGTGACTGTCCGATCGTGTGACCCGGCGCCATCGCGGCCACGTGCGGGCCCGAGACACCCTGCGTCTCCTTTACCCGGGTGCCTCCGCAAATCCGGTGGCGGCCAGCGCGGCGAGATAGTCTTGCGGGTGGTTCAGGTTCTCGAGTGTGGAGAGCTGCGGATCGACCGAACGAAGCTCTTCGACGGAGACTTCCCGCGTGCGCAGTTCATCAAACAGGAAGCGCGGCCGCAGCCGGTCGGCATCCAGCAACATCTGAACGTGTGCCAGGACCGTCAGGCGATAGACCGCCGCGAGCGGATGATGATGCTGGCCGTCGCGAGGGACGGCAATGTCGTGGTCGCCCAACAACTCGAACATCCGCTCGACAAACTTGGGCACCAGCAACGGCACGTCGCAACTGGTGGCATAGGCGGCGTCGGCTCTCCCGGCCAGCGAGCGAAATCCCGCCGCGAGACCTTCCAACGGTCCTCGTTCCTGGCGGCTGTCCCGCGCGACCGTCACTCCGGAGGGAAGCTCCGGCAACAACTGACCGGGTGCGGCGACGACAACGATCATTTGTTGATCGACCACCTCGGCCAGCAGGCGAACGACACGCTGCAGCATCAGTTCGGGACCAAACGGCAGCGTCGCCTTGTCGCGTCCCATGCGACTCGACTTGCCTCCGCACAGAATGATCGCCCCCCGTTGCATGGTGTCACTCCTGTTCGACACCGGCGATCCGTCTCAACGCCGCGAGGGCTTCCTCACGGATGACGGGATCGGTGTCATTCGTGAATTCCTTGAGCGTCGCAATGACACGTTGCGCTTCGCAGCCGGCGTTGGCGAGACCTTCGGCCGCTTCGCCACGAATCCCCGAGTCGGAATCATTGAGCCCCCGGATGAGGGCGATGATCGCGGGACGATCCGTCGTCCACATGGTACCGAGACGACAGCAGGCCACCTTGCGAATCTCGACATCGACATCGTCGAAGGCGGTGATGAGCGAGGTCATCACGATCGGTGTATGCCCCTCGATCTCACACAGCGCCAACAGCGTCTCGCGCCGCAACTCCGGGTCCGCATCCTTCAACAAAGTGACGAGTTCCGGAGCGGACTCGCGCGCGTGCGAGCCGATCGATTTCAGTGACCGAACCGCCGTCGCCCGCAGGCGGGGATCGGCCTCCTTGAGCAACCCGATCAGATCGCCGACGGCCTCGCCCGAGCGTGTTCCCGTCACCTCCCGATCACCCAGCGCCCGAGCCGCCTCGCACCGAATGCGCACATCCGGATCGCGCAGCGCCGCAATCAGCTTTGGCATCGCCGCCGGGCCGATCTCCGCCAGTGCGGCATTCGCCGACAGAAAAACGCCGGGATCACCATCCAGCATCGCCCTCAACAACAGGGGAACCGCCGACGTCCCGCACCTGCCAAGCGGCCTCACCAACCCCTCGCGCACCAACGGCGAGCGATACAACAACCCCATCACCAGCACAACACCCAGACAGGCCACGACCCACTTGGCGGCTTTGTCACGCCTGGCAGACTTCTGGCATGGAGCAGGCTCGTTCACAGTTGGCTCCGCATGAGTCCAATAGGCCAGGCTGTACCTGATCAGGGGACAAGACTCTACCCTTTTCAAGGAAGTCACGCACAGCCTCAATGGCACCTACTTTAGAAAGTAGTAGGCACATTCCA
>JANODP010000083.1:0-13276 GCA_031412755.1 Schlesneria sp.
GATGACGGAACCCCGTTGGGGTACATGGATCGGTTGAACCGTTTCCCAGGGTAGCTCGCTTCGCTCGCAACCCTGGGCTATAGGACGCAACTCCTTCGGAGTAAGAGCCGATGCGAAATCCGCAAACTTGGAACTACTGAATGTCATCATCACTGGATCAAGTCCGCACTGCTTACGACACCGTCAGCGAGGCGTATGCGAGGAAGTTCGTCAACGAACTCGATCACAAGCCGCTCGATCGCGAGTGGCTCAAGGAATTCGCCGCCATCGTCGGTGCGGAGCGGCCGGTGCTCGATCTGGGTTGTGGCCCCGGACACACGACGTCTCACCTGATGGCTTTGGGGCTGAAGGCCACCGGCGTTGATCTTTCGCCAAAGATGATCGAGCTCGCCGCGCGGACGTTTCCGCAATCGCGATTTGAAGTGGGCGATTTCTTCTCGCTCCGGCAGGAAGCCTCGTCGCTGGCGGGCATTCTCGCTTTTTACTGCATCGTCCATTTGACGCTGGGTCAACTCGTTCCAGCATTCGCGGAGATGTACCGGGTTCTTATCGGCGGTGGCGTTTTGTTGCTGTCGTTCCATGTGGGAACGGAAGTGATCCGGGCGGAAAACTTCCTCGACACCAATGCGGATCTCGACTTCACATTCTTTGAGCCTCAGCAAATTGAAGCGGCGCTGAAGACAGCGGGCTTTGTCTCGATTGATTTCCGCATCCGGGCGTCTTACGACACCGAGTATGCCAGTCAACGTGGTTACGTTTTCGCCCGCAAGCCGAAAGAGACGACATGACAGTTCGACTGGGAACTGCGGTGATCACACGGAAACCTCGTTATCGTTGGACGATGGTTGTCGTCGCCGCGTTGCTGGCCAGTGAGTCCTCGTTGCCCGGTCAAGAGCAGCCCGCCGGCAAACCGGTTGCTCCGGCGACGACGGAGTCCGAGGAAGCGAAACGGTCGCGCGAGGAGTTGCAGGTCTCGCTGGAGCAAGTCGCACCGATGCGACTCCAGCACGCCACAACCGGAGCAGTGATTGAACGAGTGGAGCATCCGGTCCTGCGATACACGGCTCCGCTGTGGGGCGGGCATCATGGAACGCTGTGGATTTGGGGACAGCGCGGGCGGCCGGTGGCGGTGTTGGAAATGTCCCTGGTCGGGAACGAGGGCCTCTGGTACCGGTCTTTTCACTCCACCACCGATGCTCCTCTCAAACTGGACCTGGCCAACGGGAAGTCGTGGACGCCGCAGTCGAGCAATGTGAAATTCCAACCGTTGCCCAATGCCCCTCCGCCCGCGGAGACGCCGACGGGTCGGCTGCGGCAAATGAAAGCATTCCTTCAAAAATTCTCGGCCCATCAACTTTGGACCTGGCGGGAAGGTGACGGTTCGCGGCACGAACTGCGGCTCCTGACCACGCCCGTGCATCGTTATGAAGACCGCGATCATCAACTCATCGACGGTGCTCTGTTCATCATTGCTCAGGGAACGAATCCGGAAGCGACGTTGTTCCTGGAAGCGGTCAACCCGGTTGATGATGCGAAGCCATTCTGGCAATTCGGCATCGGCCGAAGTTCCTTTGCGGAACAGATCGTCAACTACGAGAACGACGAGGTCTATCACGATCCACCGGTGAAATACGACGAGATCTTCACCAGCACGAATTCCTATTGGCGGACGACGTCGATCATCGACGAAAAGGAACGCAAGTGATGTCTCGCCTTATTCGATGGCTTGCACTGACATTCACGCTGAGCCTGATCGTCATCGGCATGACCTCCGCCAATGACCAGATCAACAGTGTCTCGCAGGAGGACGCCGCCGCCGTTCCCAAATTTGATTTCGCCGCCGCGGCTGCCGAGTACGAAATCGTGAGTGGCAGCGACCGCCTGATTTGCGAACCGTTTCAGGCCGAACTGTTGAAGTGGTCGAACCCGCTGCGATCCACGCCCGCCGGAACCGTCTTCCTGTGGCACCACAAGGGAGTGCCGCAAGCCGCGTGTTGCATGTTCGCCATCCGAATCCCGGCCGTGACGGGGGACTACTTCGTCAATCACGAGTTCGTTTCGCTCTCGACAGGTTTGATCGAGGCCACGTCGGGCGGTGCGATGGCCTGGCAAACCAAGCAGCCGGGAATTGCGTGGCAGGACATGGAAGGCCCCTCCGTCCCCAAGTCTCGTTCGGGACGGCTGACCGAGATGCGAAATGCCGCCAGCCAGTTCACCGGTACGGTGGGTAAGAAGCGTGAGGAACTTCGCATGCTGCGACAGCCCGTTTATCGGTACCCGGAGACGATGGATCGCGACGGGGCGATCTTCGTCTTCGCTCAAACCACCGATCCCGAAATCCTGCTGCTGTTGGAAGTCGATCCGAACGCCATCGATTCCACCTGGAAGTTTGCCGCCGCGCGAATGACCAGCCTCGCCTGTGCGCTCCGTCATGGCGACAAGGAAGTTTTCTCCGCCGTGTGGTCCAACACGGGCAAGGATGATTCACACATCTATCGAACCCTCCAGCATGTTCCCTGGAAAGCCGTCGAGGACAAATGAGTTCCGTGCGTCACGGCGATTGAGCCCGTCGCCGATACCAATCGCTTTCCGCTGGACAAGCCGCAGTCTCCGCACTCCCTCGAATTGACCCGCAAACAAAAAGCGAGAGCCAACGCCATGCAACCGATGCTGCTTTCGCTGATGTTGATCCTGCCGAACCAACTCGCGGCCGAGAAGCCGAAGGTTGCGTCCGAGGCCAACGATGAAACGCTGCGCACATCCGTCGCCGTCGCCGCGAAAGAGTTCGCCGGCCGATGTGAGTTCACCGCCGGAGAGGCCGGCAGCGCGAAGCTCGCGCTGCATCCGGAACCGATTCTGCGCTGGTCGAATCCGACGGTCGGTCAAGTGTTTGGCGAGGTCTTCGTCTGGACGGACAATGGGCGGCCGGCGGTGATCGGCAGTTGGTATCGCTGGTTCTCGCCCGACTGGGGTCGCACGTTTGAAGTTTGTTCGTTGTCGGAGAGTCGACTGTCGGGGCGGATCAACGACATCCGCTTCTGGACTTCCGAGAAGCCGGGACTGATGCTCAAACCGCTGAAGGATGTCGATGCTCCGGCCAAGGCACCGGCCGCGCGGCTCGTGCAGATGCGGCGGCTCGCGGCGGACTTCGTTGCGAACCTGGCCGACACGCGCGGCAACGATGCGGGGGTGAAGCGGCAACTGCGACTGCTCCCCCAACCGGTCTTCCGCCACCTCGCGCCGAAAGCCGACTCGAAGTATCTCGACGGTGCCCTGTTCGCGTTCGTCGAAGGGACCGACCCCGAGGCGTTCCTGGTGCTGGAGGCGACCAAGTCGAACGACGACGCGAACTGGCAGTTCGGTCTCGTCCGCATGAACAGCGACGCACTGCGAGTCACCTTCCGCGACGCGGTCATCTGGACGGCTCCGAAAATCGATAACCCGTTGAATCTGTCGAAGGAACCGTACGCGCTGATTGTCTCGGAGGAGGTTCTCAAAGAGCCTGCCGTCAACGACAAAAAGGCTGCCCCAAAAACGGAGGTCAAACCATGATCGCCAAGTGGAACACACGTTGGTTCGCAATGGTGTTGTGCCTGATCTGGTCGGCCTCGCAACAGAGCCGCGCGGATGCGGAAGACGCTCCTTCGGCGGGCGGTCTTAATGCCGAGACTCGCAAAGCCGTCGTCGGGCAGATGCGCAAGATTCTGGAACAGACGAAGGTGACTCGGTTGGGTGCGAACCCAGCGGTCGCTGAGTTGGTTTCCGATCCGGTGCTCAACTGGGACGACGTTCCCCGCGGTCATCACTACGGAACGTTGTGGGTCTGGGGCGCGAAGGGGCGACCGGCGGCGATCGTCGAAATGTACACGATCAACTTTGCCAAGCAGATCGACCAGTGGCCGGGCAACGTGTTGCATTCATTGGCGACGGAACCGTTGAAGGCGGAAGCGGAGTTCGCTTGGGATTGGGCTCCGAAGCAACCGGGCTTCAAACCGCAGCGACTCGCAGAGGTGCCGGTACCCGTCGCGAAGAAGGTCGGACGCACGCTGCAAATGAGAGCGTTGGCGAAGCGATTTTCGGCCAATCAAACCTGGCGCGGTGACTCCGCCGAACTCCGCCTGCTGCCGACACCGGTGCGACTCTACGAATCGGCCGATGAAAAAGTGCTCGACGGCGGCTTGTTTGTCTTCAGTCATGGAGGGACAAATCCGGAAGTCGTGCTCATTCTGGAAGCGCTTCGCGGCGATGACGGCGACTACTGGCAATTCGGCTGCGTGCGACTCGGACATGCCGAGATGCACGTCAAGTTCGACGACCGCGAAGTTTGGACTGCGCCGCTTTACGACGCGGTCGATCCGACCTCTCCGTATTACTGGATCGCAAAACCATGAAGATTCAACTCGGCAGACTGATCGTCTTCTTGTTCACGGTTGTTTGCACCGTCGAGAGTTTGTTGGTGTTGGCCGACGAACCAACGGGTGACACAACGACCGTCGAGCGTCAGGCTCTCTTGAAAGAAATGCGGTCGGCGGTCGCTGCCATCAAAGTGACTGAGAAGGTGGGTGTGCAAATCCAACCGGCGAAGCTCATGGACGAGCCGATCTTTCGGTACAGCGACGAGCAGCGTCAGATTCGCGATGCGACGATGTGGGTTTGGACGGTACAAGGCCGGCCCGTCTCGCTGATGAAGCTCGAACGCTACGGGTTCTCGGATCCTCGTCGGCAGTGGTTGTTCAACGTTGGCTCGACGTCGTCGGCCATCCTGGACGTGAAATGGCCGTTCGACCGCGCGTTCACGTCGAAGAAGCCGGGGATGACCTTTCAGCCGCTTCCGGATGCGCTCCAAGCGGCGGAGAACAAGTCGGCTCGGCTGACGCAGTTGAAACAACTTTCACGCCGGTTCGCGGCGACGATGCTGGGCGGCGTGACCAATGAAACGCGCAGCGAGATGCGGCTGTTGCCGACGCCGTTGTATCGGTACGCGAGCGATGCCGACGAGATTCTCGACGGAGCGTTGTTCGGCTTCAGCTCGACCGGCACGAATCCCGACGCAATCCTCGCGATTCAATTGCGCGGCGCAGAGGTGAAGGGGGCCGAATGGGAGTTTGCGGTGACCGGGATGACGACCGGCGGCTTGCAGGTGCGGCTCGACGAGAAACAGGTGTGGTCTCAGCCACTCCTGGTCGGGCAGAAACCGGACTTTGAAACCTGGACGTGGTTCTTCTCGGAACGAGCCGTAGCGGGAGAGAAACGAGTCGAGTAGCGGGAGAGAGAAGATGACTTTTCAAAACCAATTGTCGGTGTGCCAGTGCGTCCGTCACAGTCGCGTGCTTGTTTGGTTGCTCATCGCCTTCGCGAGTGCTGGAGTGGTTGAGGCTCAGCCGACTCCGGGCGAGAAAGAGAGCGCGGCGACGGCGTTCATCGAGGATGCTCGCCAGTACGTGATCGAGTCGACGAAGGACCGGGCGAAGCTGAAGCTCAACGAGAAGTCGCTGCTCAACTGGACCAACCCCGTTCGGAACCAGGAGCGCGGGGCGATTTACGTGTGGACGCACGACGAACGGCCGCTCGCGATCGGGTCGTTCTTCACTTACGAGGTCAATGACAAGGTCTACACGAAGCACGAGTTTCATTCGCTAGCGGCGGGGGCGCTGAACGCGAGCTTCGACGGCACGACTGCGTGGACTCCCAAACAGGCGGGAATTCAATGGCAGGACTTCGCCGACGGGCCGGAGCCGAAGGGAACGCACAGCAACCGCGCGTTGCAGATGCGGCGACTGTCGCGTCCGTTTCGGGCCGAGCTGATCAATCCGAAAGGTGAGAAAACCGAACTGCGTCTCGCGCCACGGCCGTTGTTCGAGTACTCGTCACCCAAGGCGGGAGTCATCGACGGAGCCATCTTCTCGTTCGTTGTGGCCACCGATCCCGAGGTACTGCTGTTGATCGAAGCGTTCGAGGAAAACCGGAACGGCCAACCAACGACCGGGTTTCGCCACGCCTTCGCCCGGTTCCACTACTGGAACGTGATCGCCTATGACGGAGACCGCCGCGTCTGGGAAGCACCGCTCGACACGTCGCACGAGACGAATCAGATCGGCAACCGGGAAAACATCGGCAAGACCTACAACAGCTATCATCCGCGCCGCGAATGACGCAGCCGGAATGGCAGTCCCTCAGAGATCGGCACGGAACGAGATCGCATATTGGAGGTTGGCATGTCACGTTGTCTGTTGTTGGTCGGAGCGTGGGCGGTGATGTTCGTTCCGGCGCTGGAGGTGCGGGCGGCCGACGACCCGCCCAAGAAGGCGGAGTCGTCGGCGCTGATGGCCGCCCGCGAACACATGTCCGGCTTCACCGTCACCACGTCGGCGAAGGGCCGTGATCCGGTGCTGGAGATGTTGCCGAATCCGCTGCTCACCTACGGCGACGCGGCGCGGAACAATGAAGCGGGAACGCTGTGGGCCTGGGGAAAGTCGGGTCGGCCCGCCGCGTTCCTGGAGCTGTACCGCAACGTCGGCCCGGACCAGCCGTGGGTCCATGCGCTGACACTGACGTCGCCAGAGTTGGTTCAACTCACAGGACCGACCGGCAAGAAATGGACTCCCCAGACGTCGCATTTCGCGTTGAAGGACGTTCCCGGCTCACCCGAAGTGGGCGGTCAACCGGCCGTGCGTCTGAGACAGATGAAAGACATCAGCCGCCGCTTTGAAGCTCACGAGTTTTGGGATCCGAGCAACTCGCGTTTCGAATTGCGACTGCTGGTTCAGCCGGTCCATCGCTATCAGGATGAGGCGGCGAAGCTGACCGACGGCGCGGTGTTTGTCCTGGCGCATGGCACGAATCCCGAAGTCCTCGTCCAAATCGAAGCCCATGCCACCGAGCAACCACCGCGTTGGAGGTACAGCCTCGCGCGGCTGGGGAGTGCGGAGTTTCACGTCTTGCTCGATGGCAAAGAAGTCTGGACCGAGCCGCGCACTCCCGGCATCGTCGGCCAGCCGGTGGATCCCTATTGGCTGTTTGTGGCAACCCCGACTCAAGTGCGAATCAGGTAAGTTCCGAAAGTGATGCTTGAACGGCAGACATGATGTCTGTAAGTTGTCGTTCCGATGAGTCCGCTCTTCCTGTTCGTAAAACGGTAACCCCCACAATGGCGCGCACGCCTCAAGACGTCACTGATGCCGAACTGTCCGTGCTGCAGGTGCTCTGGGAGCGACAGACCGCGACGGTTCGCGAATTGACCGAGCGTCTGTATCCCGAAGGAACATTGGCCCTGCACGCGACCGTGCAAAAACTGCTCGAGCGGCTCGAGGCCAAGAAGTTCGTGAAGCGGAACCGCAAGACCTGGCCGCATCAGTTCACCCCGTCGATCGAACGCGAAGTGCTCATCGTTCGGCAGTTGCAGACCACGGCGGACAAGCTGTGTGAGGGGGAGATTCATCCGCTGCTGACCAGCCTCGTGAAGGCCCGCGGGTTGACGGCCGAAAACCGGAAGTCTCTGCGCGGCTTGCTGGACGAATTGGATCGAGAAGCAAAATAGAGGGAAGAGCGGCGGAAGTCAGAGCCACAGAAGTCAGAACCGCAGGGGTCCATTTGCCATGACCACGCTTCTCAACATCGCCCTGATCAACGCGGTATCCGTGTTGCCGCTGGCGGTGCTGGCATTCATCGTTGGACGATTGGCTCGACGCCCCGCGTTGACTCATACGATGTGGGTGCTGGTGCTGCTGAAATTCGTCACGCCGCCACTGTTCCAATTGCCGGTGACGATTGAACTGCCGACCCCCGAATTGGGAAACGTTTCCCACGTGTCGGCACCTTGGCCAGGGTCGAATTTCGAGCGTCTTGAACGGTCGCCTGCTTTGGTCGCACCCGCGACTCGCGCCGAGAATTCAACATCAGACACGCCGCCCGTCGTGACCGCAGACTCTCAGAACGCCGCGTCAGTCCGGATCGGTCCAGACGCCCCGTCCATCGTCAGGAGTCCGCTGCCATCGGGTTCCACCTCCTGGGCGCGTCGTCCGGATCTGCGGTCGATGTTGCTCACGGGCTGGTTGATCGGCGCGGCGTTCTGGACGGCGTTGCAGATTATTCGCGCGATTCGATTCCAGCGGCGGGTGCTGGGCGACGCGCGGACGAATGACGAATTGCAGCGGCAAACCGAGCAACTCTCCGCCGCGTTGGGTCTGCGACGCGGACCTCGCGCGCGGATCGTGGACGCCGTCGTGTCGCCGATGTTGTGGGGCTGTGGTTCGCGTGCCTTGTTGCTGTTCCCGTCGAACCTTGCCGCGCGACTGGATGACGATGCCCGTGCGACACTCCTGACGCACGAACTGGCTCACTTCGCGCGGGGCGATCACTGGGTCCGGCTGTTGGAACTGGTGGCGACGGGGCTGTTCTGGTGGCACCCCGTCGTGTGGTGGGCGCGAGGGAAGATCGAAGAGTCCGAGGAGGAATGCTGCGATGCCTGGGTCGTCGGCCAGTTTCCGAAGGCGCCCCGGCTGTACGCCGAAGCGTTGCTCGACACCATCGACTTTCTCTGTGAGTCTCGCCAGCCGTTGCCGCCGGTCGCGTGCGGCCTGGGGCAGGCTCATTTTCTTCGGCACCGCCTGACGAAGATCATGCGCGGAGCCTCTCCGAAAGCACTCTCGGGGCGCGTTCGTTTCGCGATGGGACTCGCGGCCTTGCTGCTGCTGCCGTTGCAGCCGTTTGTGTTTGGATCGGCGAGCGTGGTCAACTTGCGAAGGCCTTCCCTTCCCGAGCCGATCGTTGTCAATTCCAGCCCGTCGCTGGACGAGCCGAGCGTACCAACGGTCGATCTTCCGCCTGCGGCGCCACCAGTCGCAGAGGACTCGTCGACCGCAGTGGTCCCCGTTTCCGTGCCGACTTCGCAGGCACGAGCCTTGCGCGGTGAACGTGTCTGGTCCACGGCCGCGTCTCCGGACGGTCGCTTCGTGGTGCGGGCGACGACAAAACGGCGAGTCGTGCTGACCAATTTGACCACGAACGCCGAGACCGATCTGTCCGAGCGGATCACGGCGGTGGCGTTCGCTCCGGACGGCGAGTGGTTCGCGGCCGCCGGACAGGATGGACGTGTCACGATTTGGGATTCGGCGCGCGGCGAACTGCTGCGAACCGTGGCCACACATGCCGATGTGCTGCGCTCGATCGCGGTCTCACCGCGAGGCGAGACGGTCGCCGCCGGCAGTCGAGACGGTACCGTGCTGATCATCGACCTCGTCACGGGCGAGTCGTTGGCCGGCCTGCCGACTTATCGGTCCGCCGTCAACTGCGTCCGCTTTTCTTCGGATGGCAGGCAACTGGCGGTGGCCGTCGGCGATTGGATGTCGAGCGGCCGTGGTGAAGTCGCGCTGCTGAATGCGACCGACGGACACACCGAGGCAACCCTGGCGTGCGCGAGTTCACCCGGAGCATTGACGTTCGTCAGCAGGGAGGAATTGATCGTCGGCCTCTGGGATGGTCGCGCGCAGTTGTGGAATCTGGTGAATCGGCAAGTGGTCGGTTCGGCATTGGCGGACAAGGGTGTGGTCGCGGCAGCGGCATTCTCACCGGACAACCCGACGTTGCGGGAAGCCATGTTCGTCGCCGAAGAGCCGGCTACCGACGTGGAGCCCTCGGCGTTGTCCGTGCTTCGCGATTTGTTTGCGAATCCGCGCGGTCGAGACTAAGTAGGGTAGCTGAACTCGCAAGAGTTCAGATTTCACGGAACTGACTGAATTCTTGCGAATTCAGCTACGCAGAGATCAATGCGGTTCCCCTTGGTAGTGTCCCGATTGCGACTCGTCCCAGGACGATCCGGAACGAAAGACTCCCCGCAATGAGCAACGTTCTTCAACGGCGAACGGCGGGATTACCGGGCGGCGGCCTCGTCGTGCTGCTGTTTGTGGGCGGGCTGCTGGCCGACGAACCTGCCACTCCGAAAACCGACCCCCTCGACAGCGCCGAGAAGAGGAACATCGAGGCGGCGATGGTGACCACCCGCACCGCGGCAAAGAAGTATGTATTCGACGTTCGCGGCGCCGATCAGCCGGCCGTGCTGCGCGAGCAGCCGATCCTGCGCTGGTCGAATCCCGAACGGGGACAAATCTACGGCAACGTGTTTCTGTGGACGGACCGCGGTCGGCCGGCGATCGTCGGTTCGTTGTTCCAGTGGTTCTCGCCGTTCACGCACATGTCGCACGAATTTCATTCGCTGTCGGTCGGCGAAATCGCGGGCGAGTACGACTCGCGGGAGGTTTGGCAATCGACTCAGTCCGGCGTGGTGTTCGCTCCGGTGCCCGATGCTCCCGCCGTGGCCGCGACTTCGGCCGGGCGGCTGACGCAGATGCGGCAGATCGCGCGGCAGTTCACCGCGCGCAGCGTTGATCGCGAAGGATCGAAACAGGATCTGCGGCCACTCACGCAGCCGGTGTATCGCTACGAGTTGGATCAGGACTCAACCGAACCATCAGACGGCGCGTTGTTCGTGTTCGTGCAGGGGACCGATCCGGAGGTCTGGCTGATGCTGGAAGCTCGGAAGTCCGCCGACCGGCCCGTGCCGCAATGGCAATTCGCGGTCGCCCGCATGAACAGCATCGAGATCTCTGTCGAGCACAACGGCCGGCCGGCGTGGCACTGCGACATCATGCCGTTCCGGGAAGTCTCGGAACACAAGGCGGTCTACACGAGTTTTCGATTTGATCTTCCGTGACGGCGCCGTCTTCCGACAGCGAAAGACTTCCAGTGAGGTGACTGATGAACCGATTGTGGTTTCCGCTGTGGATGGGGTGGCTGCTCCCCCTGGCAGCCCTGGGTCAGGGCGACTCCAAAAAAGACACCGATGTGTCCGCCGCCAAGACGCCGTCGCCGCTGCGAAAGCTGATGGACGAGTCGCTGTCGTGGGAGGAACTCTACACGAACGAGCAGTCGGCGACGCCGATGACCGCGCGCGTCGCCATGCGTTGGGCGAACAACACCCGCGGGTCTGAGGACGGAATGACGGTGCTGTATCTCGCCGATGGCCGGCCCGAGGCGGTCTGTTGTTTTTATCCCTGGGAGAAGTCACTCCATCACGAATTCGATTCGCTGTCGCGCGGCACGCTCATCGCCCGACGAGACGGCGCAGTCGTTTGGAGACCGGAGAAACCCGGCGTGCAGTTTCAATCGATCCCGGACGCTGACGTTCCCGCCGAGATGCCCGCCGCACGGTTGCGGCAAATGAAGACGTTGGCCAACCAGTTTTCTTCGACGATGCTCGGTTGGCGAGCCGACAAAAGTGATCGCGAATCGCTGCGGCTGTTGCCTCAACCGCTGCATCGCTACGACAGCAAGCGCAGCGACCTGCTGGACGGGGCCGTCTTCGCATTTGTGCAGGGGACCGACCCGGAATCCCTGTTGCTCCTCGAGGCGTTCAAGGTGGGGAATCGTTTCGAATGGCAATTCGCCTTCGCGCGCCGCACGTCGGGTGAGCTGGAAGGGCGTCACAAGGACACCATCGTTTGGCATGCGGATCGGTTTCCCGCGAACGGCGATCCGCGCTCCACGCATCGCGTCCTGTCTCGCCCCATCGACACCAGCCTGCTCGGTGAACAAATTCCGAAAGTAGTCACACCATGAATTTCAGCCACTGCTTCCGAGCGGCGAATCGAGCGATCACGCTGGGGATGTTGCTCGCATTGAATTGCCGCGCCACATTCGTGTCGGCGGATGATCCCGATCCCAAGGCAGCACCGGCCGCAGCAGCACCGACCACAACGGCCGCGGCCTCGGGCACGAAGCGAGCCCTCATCCTGTGCGGACTCACCGGCGACGCGGCGCATCACAAGTTGTATTCCGAAACCGTGACCAAGCTGCACGAGGGACTTTCCAAACGACTCGAATTTACCGACGTTCAGGTTCTCTTCGGAGACGAGCCTCAAGATGCGGACGCCGACCTCATCAAGTCCGCCGATCGAGCGACGCGCGAGAAGCTCGAGAGCAGCGTCACGACTCTGCGGGCGAAGCTGCAGGCCGACGACACGTTGTGGGTCATTGTCGTGGGGCACAGTCATTACGATGGCAAGCACTCGTGGCTGAACCTGCCGGGGCCGGACATCCAGCAGTTCGAATTTGCCAAGCTGTTTGCCGATCTGACGGCGCGCGAACAGGTCTTCTTCATCACGACGCCCACCAGCGGCTTCTACCTCAAGCCACTGATCGCCAAGGGACGCGTCGTGATCAGCTCCACCGTCACCGACTGGGAAACCAACGAAACCGAGTTCCCCCACGAACTCGCTCGCGTTTTGTCCTCGCCCCCCGAGGCGAAGGAATTCGACATCGACCAGGACGGAGCCGTCACGTTGTTCGATTTGTACGTCACCGTCGCTCGCAACCTGGCCCAGTCGTATCTCGAACGCGAGTTGCTCGCGACCGAACATCCGCTACTCGACGACAACGGCGACGGCCGCGGCGCTGAAGTGCAGCTCGATTTCCTGACAGAAGAGCAGGGCGGCCGCGCCAAACCGAGAAAATCCCCGACCTCCCCGACGAACCCTACTGCCGACGGCCGAGTCGCAAAATCCATCTCACTTCCGTTTGTGCGAACAGAAACAGCACCGCCGATTGCAGAATAGGTGGGCTCGCAGAGGAAAGTAGGCCGTAGCTGAACTCGCAAGAGTTCAGATTTCTTGGAACGCACTGAATTCTTGCGAATTCAGCGACATGGCGATCACTGCAGGTCCACTTTGTTTTCCCCGAGTGTTCTCTGTAGCCGCCACCGAAACCCGTGGTTGTCGCCGGGGCCACACGAATGCTGGTCGCCACGGTCACGCGCTCAACCAGACTGGTACCGGAAAAATCGCGGGGTCGTGCGTGCGATAGTCGCGAGGTGGAGCCGCCCTCCATTGGCCACGCCGGTTCTCGAAGGGAAACGTGGTCCGGCGGTGGACTCAGCTCAGCCGCCGGCTTGGCCGAAGCGGGGGGCGGCTAGTTATTTCCAACCCCCTGGCTCGCTCCACGGCTTGGGTGTTCCATTCCAAATCTTGATCGTCCCGTCCCCGCTGCCGCTGACGATCCGCGTCCCGTCGGGGCTGAATCCCACGTTCAGCACAGAGTCCCTGTGTCCCCGGAGAGTGAGCAGTTCCTGACCGTTCGCCGCGTCCCACACCTTGAGCGTGATGTCCCCGCTGCCGCTGACGATACGCGTCCCGTCCGGGCTGAAACTCACGCTCCGCACACGGTCCGCGTGTCCCTTCAGAGTGAGCAGCTCCTGACCGCTCGCCGCGTCCCACACCTTCAGGGT
>JANODP010000084.1:0-6437 GCA_031412755.1 Schlesneria sp.
GATGACGGAACCCCGTTGGGGTACATGGATCGGTTGAACCGTTTCCCAGGGTAGCTCGCTTCGCTCGCAACCCTGGGCTATAGGACG
Source organism: Schlesneria sp. (assembly GCA_031412755.1). GTDB lineage: Bacteria > Planctomycetota > Planctomycetia > Planctomycetales > Planctomycetaceae > Schlesneria. The sequence goes on from JANODP010000084.1 coordinate 88, forward strand.
CAACTCCTTCGGAGTAAGAGCCGATGCGAAATCCGCAAACTTGGAACTACTGAAATTTCGTGCTTACACACAGCGGTGTCGGCGGTAGGTTTCGGCCAGCAGCGGCGTCACGAGTTCCGCGAGCTGGGCGATCTCGATCAGGAACGAGTCGTGGCCGAAGACGCTTTCGAGTTCGAGGTACGTCACGTGGCGGCGGGTCTCGACGAGGGCCTTGACGATCTGCTGGCTTTGGCTCGTCGGGAACAGCCAGTCGGTGTTGTAGGACGTGATCAGGAATCGGGCGTTCGTCCGACCGAGGGCCTGTTGCAGCGATCCGTATCGCGCGGCGAGGTCAAAGTAATCCATCGCCCGCGTCAGGTAGAGATAGCTGTTGGCGTCGAACCGCTCGATGAACCGCTTCCCCTGATAGTGCAGGTAGCTCTCGATCTTGAACTCGGTCTCTTTGGCGAGGTCGTACTCCAGGTGATCGCTGTGCTGGAGATCGCGGCCGAACTTCCGTTCGATCGATTCCTCCGACAGGTACGTGATGTGCGCGACCATCCGCGCCAGAGCCAGTCCGAATCGCGGGCCGACTTCACCGTACTTGGACGGGTCTTCCCCGTAGTAGTCGCCGTGCAGAAACTGCGGATCGGCGGTGATGGCCCGCCGGCCGACGGCGTTGAACGCGATTCCCTGCGCCGACAACTTGGCCGCCGCGGCGAGGCAGATCGCGCTGTGAATCATGTCGGGATGGCGCGCCACCCAGTCCAGCACCTGCATTCCGCCGAGACTTCCTCCGACGATGGAAAGCAGCTTTTCGATTCCCAGATGCCGCACGAGGCCCGCGTGAACCTCGACCATGTCTCCCACGGTGATGAAGGGAAACCGCAGGCCATATGGCTGGCCGGTCGCCGGGTCGCGCGTGCTCGGCCCCGTCGTTCCCTGACAACCGCCGAGCACGTTGGCACAGATCACGAAGTACTTCGTCGTGTCGAGCGCCTTGCCCGGGCCGATCAGTTCGTCCCACCAACCCGGCTTGCGACTTTCGGCCGAATGCCGGCCCGCGACATGAGCATCACCGGTCAGCGCGTGACACACGAAGATCGCATTGTCCTTCGCGGGCGTCAGCGTGCCATACGTTTCATACGCGACGGTCAACGGCCCGAGTTGCTGCCCCCCCTCCAACGTCAGGACATGAGGCGGCTCGAACAGTTTCGCGAACTTCGTCTGGACGATGCCGACCGACTGGGAATCATCGCGATTCGGCGTGGGTGAAGCGATTTCGGAGGCCATCGGATCGGGCGTGCTCATGCGAGAGGAAGTCGAAGTCGGTTGCAGCGGGCGGGATTATAGTAGTCCCCCGAAGGCGATACGAGGATCGCCGCGAGCGGCATCAGAGGTCGGATGCAGCCGTTATTTGGTGGTCCTTGGCTTTCGGTCCGAAGGGTTCGGCCCGAAGGGTTCGGCCCGAAGGGTTCGGCCCGAAGGGCCATCCATTCGCCCAGCCAGGGCCATCGGCCCTGGGAAAAGTGTCGCTGGAAGACTTGAGGCCCAACGGGCCGACAGTTCATCACCCCATTCCGCAGGTACTTCTCGAATCCAACTCGACGTTGCCGGAAGAACAGGAGAATTGCCGGCCCGTTGGGCCTCTTGTGCGAGAGACGGCTTGATCCCAGGGCCGTTGGCCCTGGCTGAGCGAATGGATGGCCCTTCGGGCCGGAAGAGGTGACCACCAATTCACGACTGCACCCTCAGAGATCTCCGCCGTCACGGACCTGGCTGAAGGAAGGGGCGATGATTCACGCGACGAACGGCCCACGTACCGAGATTCTGCCGACGAAAAAAGCCCGGCCTGCGGAAGCAGGCCGGGCTGTGTGTGTGAGAACGCCATTCCGGATGATCGCAGTGCGGCGCAGCCTCCGCGATCTTCGCCCGTCTGCTCCTCAGGCGGGCGGCCGGAATCACGAGACTCGACCGGATGGGACTCGCGAAATTCGCGGGGGTCCGGTGAGCGTGTTGCGATGTCCTGGTTTCTCGCGATGCGAGACAACTTCGGCGGCTGCCTTGAAGCGACTCTACCTCCTGCGAGTCACCCGGACAGCGCCCCGACGTTGGGATCGGGAAGTCGTCGCCGCCACGACCGGCAGGTTTGATCCCGCAGGGCGAGTCGGCCACGAGTCCTTCACGACCCCACGCCATCGGCAGGCGGTCCGTGAATCAACGGCCATCCCGGGCAGAGCAAGTCCTCATACCATCTCGGAGTCATGTGTGGTCTCCATTCAGGTTCGGGGCTGCAAGGCGTTCGTGACACAGATTGATTGTGCGCCCGAATTGACGAGCCGGCGCGAGGTGCAAGCGATCGGGACCAAGAATCTGGCACGCCGACAGAATTCGCGCGCCGAGTCCGCGAGATTCCTCAAGGTCACCCGGGCCGGATGGCACGACGTGGCCAGCCGTATCACGCGGGCAAAGTTCACGGCTGAAGTCCGGCTTTTGGAAAGGCAACTATTGAATTGACTCATCAAGGGCTGGCAACCTGAAATCCGCCGCCGGTTTCACCTTCCTCGGCTTCCCCAAGATCAGCCACGCCGAGAGCAGAGTCAGTGGGATCGCAAGGCACCAGTAGGGACACGTCCATTCTCGGGCCTCGTGCATGGCTCGGATCATGTCGTGAAGCATTCGCCACTTGGCTTCGTCTTCTGAGCCCATCGGGACGCTGCCGAATGACATCTGTTGGCTACGGTTAGTACTCCAACGCAACCACCCAAACTCGCCATTGAGCGAATAGACCACGTTCTTGTGATTGGAGTCCGCCCAAATGCATTGGTCATAAACCATGCGACTCCGCATCCAACCCAACATCAGCACGCACGCCATCGCGAGCGAGACCAGCCCGGCCTTCCGTCGCCAACCTTTGAAGAACTCGCCCACGCTGTACGCTCGATTCGAGGGGCCGTCAATTTGGCCGCTGCTGCCAATGATGAGTCAATTTAATAGTTGCCTTTGGAAAAGCCGGAATTCAGTCCACGAACGCGAACTCGTTCAGATTGAAGATCGCCCGGCAGGTTTGGGGCAGACCGTGTTGCCGGGCATAGTCGGACAAGGCGTCGGCTTCGTCGGCGGCGGGCGGGCGGCCGATGGCCAGACGGAAGGTCAGGGCGATTTGCGCTCGTTCGTCGTGTGCCGCGGCGGCGACGCGCGCAGCGGTGTGACGCGACATCGACAGGACCAGCTTGTTGTTCAGCAGCGCGAGAGCCTGCAGCGCCGTGACCGTTTCGTTTCGCTTGTCGACGATCATCGACGGGTCGGCGCAGTCGAGCGTCGTCATGAACGGCTGCATCTGCGAACGGACGAGGAACCGGTAGATCGACCGCCGGTGCGAACGGGGGTCCTCCGCGTCGTGCAACTGGTACTCGTAGTGCGGCGAATGCTCGGGCTTCTCGATCACGAAGTCCTGAAACGCGGGACCGCCCATCCGGTCGTCGAGTTTCCCCGCGACGAAGAGCATGCTGTCACGAAGAGCCTCCGCATCGAGCTTGCGGCGGTTGGCTCGCCAGAGGAGGACGTTGCCGGAGTCGATCGAGTGCGGAGCGGGGAGCGCGGAGTGCGGAGCGGAAGAGTTGGAAGCAGCGGCATCTTCTTCTTTTCGCTCCGCACTCCGCGCTCCGAGTTCCGCGCTCTGCCGATACGTCGCGCTCACCACGATCAGCCGGTGAAGCTGCTTCAACGATCGACCGCCATCACGGAACTCGACCGCGAGCCAGTCGAGCAACTCGGGATGCGACGGCAGTTGGCCCATGCGGCCGAAGTCGTTGGGTGAGTCGACGATCCCCCGGCCGAAATGATGCTGCCAGACGCGATTCACAATGGAACGCCACGTCAGCGGATGCTGCTCATCGACGATCCACTTCGCGAGGGCCACGCGACGGTCCCCCTCGACGTGATGGGGGGCGAGGGCGAATTTGCCCGACTCGCCGGGCCTCAACGGGACGATGCCGGGGCCGACTTCTTCGCCGGGCGACGTGACATCGCCGCGTTTGAGGATGTGAATCGCACGCGGCTTGCCGCCGAAAGGTCCGGTACCGCTGAATGTGCCGCCCCCGGTATGAATCATCCCCGCGAAGACGTACCGCGGCGCGGGCAGCGCGGCGAGTTGCCCGGCCGTTTCGGCGAGGCTGGCCCCGACGCGGCTGGTCTCGTTGCGCAGGGACTGCGGGACGAGCCGATTCAGCAGCGCGACGCGCTCCTCGCGCAGACGGTTCACATCGTCGGCCGTCTGAGCGGTGAAGATGCCATCGACCAGGTTCTTCCGGCTCCAGCGAACGGGTGCTTCGATGGAGTCGAGCGATGTGACGGTCGCTCCGAGTGCGACGTTCTTCCCCTCGGCATCGAACGCGCTCAGTTCGGCCAGCGCGAAGATGAAGTCGTTCTGCCGTGGAGCCAGCTTGGTCGCCGTGACGCGAACGTACCGCGCCGCGATCGCTTTCATTTCAGCCTGCTGCAACGTCGTGCCGGGGTTGGTGAAGTCGGCATCGGTCTGGTCGACCAGCCGCGTGATGCCCGATGCGAAGGCGGGATCGTTCGAGGCTTCGATCTTGAACCGCACCGGAAAACCAAACCCCGCGCCGATGCCGTTGAAGTCGTCCCAACACCCCACGTAGGCGAGCTTCGTCAGCGAGACCTCGCGTCCCAGATCGACCTGCACCCACTTCGGTTTGTCCGGCGACGATTCGATGCCGCTGTGATAGCCGTACTCGGGACGCCTCTCACCCTTGGCAGCCTGTTGAACCGACGCGATCTTCTGATCGAGGGCCTTCAGTTCCTCACCGCACAGTTTGACTGTTTCGGCCGCCAGGCGTTGCTCTTCACTTTTAAGTCGCTGCTGTTCGGCGAGCAACTCGACGCGCCGACGGCCGACGGCGGGATCGGTGTCGAACATCCGGTCGGCTCGGTCGAGGGCCGCGAAGTTCGCCTGCAGCCGGTAGTAATCGGTCTGCGTGACCGGATCGAACTTGTGGTTGTGACAGCGGGCACACTGAACCGTCAGGCTGCAAAATGTGTTCATCGCCGTCGTGACCATGTCGTCGCGATCGAGGTTGCGAGCGATCTTGCCGTCGATTTTGGATTCGGGCACTTCGGCGTGACCGATGAAATCCCACGGCCCCGCCGCGATGAAGCCGGTCGCCGTGAGACCATCGACGGACTCGGGCCACAGCACGTCGCCCGCCAACTGCTCCAGCACGAAGCGGTCGTAGGGCTTGTCCTCGTTCAGCGAGCGAACGACATAGTCGCGGTAGGGCCAGGCGTTGGGACGGAGCTTGTCCTTGTCGTAGCCATGTGTGTCGCCGTAATGAACGACGTCGAGCCAATGCCGCGCCCAACGCTCACCGTAACGAGGCGACGCCAGCATCGTCTCGACCAGCCGTTCGTAGGCCAGCGGATCGGGATCGGCCACGAACGCCTCGACTTCATCGGGGTCGGGCGGCAGCCCGAGCAGATCGAACGAAAGCCGACGATGGAGCGTCCGTCGATCGGCCTCGGGTGAGGGAGACAGGCCGTGTTCGGCAAGCTTGGCGCGGATGAAGGCATCGATAGGAGAACGCGGAGCGGAGAGCGCGGAGTGCGGAGTGGAAGAGGATGTGTTACCGGTTGTCTTGTCGTCACTCCGCGCTCCGCGCTCCGAGTTCCCCGCTCCCGGCACTTTGGGCCGAACCAGCGGCTGCAACGACCACCAGACTTGACCCTCAAACTGTTTGTCCTTGAGGGCAACATCGACGGGCCAGGCGGCTCCGGCGGCGATCCACTCGCGCAGCGTGGCGATCTGTGGGGCCGAGAGGGGCGGCGCATTCTTCGGCATCTCGGGCTTGTCACCCGTCACGTACTGGAGGAGCAGGCTGGCCTCGGGCTTGGTCGGGACGAGCACCGCGCCGCTGTCGCCTCCCCTGCGAGCGGCTTCGGCCGTGGTGAGCGAGAGTCCGCCCTTGTGGTCGTCGGCGTTGTGGCAGCGGACGCAATGCTTCTCGAAGAGGGGAGCAACCCGCTCGCGAAACAGCGTGTCATCGGCCGCAGCGCGTGCGGCGAGGAGGCTGATGCACAGCAACCAGATCCGGCCCGTCCATTGCGAGGTCGGTGGTCTGTTCATGGGGGTCGCTCCAGAAACTCGGGTTGCCGTCTCGGGATGGTCTGACCATTGGAATCGAACCCTGCGACGGCACGCCGGGCATTCGATAGCATAGCCTGCCGCATCGCAAGGAACCGTATCGGCATCCTTGATGTGCCTGTCGAAAGTTTGAATCGATGTGGGGGCAGGTTTCTTACCTGCCCGCGATCCGGGTTCCACTTCATCACGGGCAGGTAAGAAACCTGCCCCC
>JANODP010000085.1:0-15775 GCA_031412755.1 Schlesneria sp.
GACCGAGACCGTGCTCCGCGCCGAGGGCGACCGGCCGCTCGAAATCCCCGCGCGCGCCGTCGTCGTGCCCGGCGCCCGCGCCGTGACGTCGGACTTCGGCCGCGCGCACGGGCTCAGCGTCTCGGCACCCGTCATCGTCAAGATCCGCGACGCGAGCACGGACGCCGCGACGACGCTGGAAGAGGCGCTGCGGTGAGTGGGCAGTGGGCAGTGGGCAGTGGGCAGTGGGCAGTGGGCAGTGGGCAGTGGGCAGTGGGCAGATTACCTTGTCTCCTCGTCCCAGTATTGCGGGGAGAGGGTGAGGGGCTCTTCCTTCATCCCACCCGCCACCGCCACGTTGGTCGAACGTGCGAGGGAGACACGAACCGCACAAGCTGGCAGCATCTGCTACGGCTTCTTCACCGGCCGCTCGAACACCACGATGTGTTGACGCGGCAGCTTGTCGATCGTCTCCTTCCACTTCAGACCGAATTCGGGCAGTGAGATCTCCTTCTTCACCTGCGCTTCGGTCATCTTGTGGACGAGCTTGATCGGCACCTGGGGGTCTTCTCGCCGGTACTCGACGAACGCAATGCGACCGCCCGGCTTGAGCGCTTTCGCCAGTTCGAGCGTCATTTCGTACGGATACTCGAATTCGTGGTAGACATCGACCATCAGGGCCAGATCGATCGAAGCCGCCTTGAGCTTCGGGGACTTCTCCGTCCCGAGGACCAGTTCGACGTTCTTGATGTCCGCGTTCTTGATCTTGTCCCCCAGCAGGTCAAGCATCTCCTGCTGGATGTCGATGGCCAGCACCTTCCCCTTCTCGCCGACCTCGTGCGCCATCATCAGCGAGATGACTCCCGATCCGGCTCCGACGTCCGCCACCACCATCCCCGGTTTGAGACCCAAGTGCGAGACGAGCACGCTCAGCCGCTCCTCCTCTTCCCGCTCGGGCCGCTCCAACCACGGAGCCCCATGAAACGTCATGACCAGCGCGATCTCTCGCCCCATGTAAAACTTGCCCAGTCCACTCGGATCGTGCTCCTTCCGAAACTCGTACCGCCCGTCCTCGGACTTCGTGACAGCGGGCTTCTCGGCGGCGGGCGACTTGCGGGTGTCAGCCTTCGTTGCGTCGCCCTTCTCCTGAGCCACCGCCTCCGAACTGACGATGCCTCCCGACAGGAGCAGCCACAGCAACCCGCTGAGCAGCACACAAAAGACGCAACACAATCGAACCGACCTACGTCGCGCAGTCATCACTCACTCTCCCTCTAATCCGTGTCATCCGTGAAATCTGTGGTTGTCTTTCGTCTTGACGCTTTGACTCTGTCAGAACCCGCGAGCCGCCTTGATGTCGTCAAAGTCGCGCAGCTTGTAGTCGATCCCGACGTAATCGAGCAGTCGGCAAAGAGACCTCACGGCGACACCCAGTCCGTCCGGGCCGCTGAATCCGCCGAACTGCCCGCCCCCCTTGAGATGCGGTTCGAGTTCCAGAAACACTCCCGGCGCACCGAGTTTTTTCATCTTGGCCTCGATCGTGGGGAGATGCTCCTTCAAGTCCCGCAGGATCAGTTCGTGACCCGAATCGCCGACGTCGCACGGGACGAAGTTCTTGAGCATCTCCTCGTTGACCACGCCGGTCCAGACGAGGTTCGGATCGACGCGGTAATCCTTGATGTGCATCCAACCGAACGAGTCCCGCATCGCGCGGTACTCGGCCAGACACTCCAGTGGCGACAGATTCTGCGACGAGATGTTCCCGCCGTCGAAGATGCAAACGAGATTCGACCGCCCGATCGCCTTCGCCAGCGCGGCGAGCATCCGTCCATTCTGCCCGACCAGATTCGCTTCGACCTCCAACCCGTAGACCAACCCCGCCTGACCGCACAGATCGACGATCGGCCCCAACCGGTCCGCCGCCTGCTGCACGTACTTCGCCGGGTCTTCCCCTTTCGGATGATAGAACGAGAACCCGCGAATCAACTTCGCCCCGAGAGCCTGCGCCGCACGAATCGTCGCCGCCACGTCTCCCGCATGGTACGCCGCATCGGGGACAAACTTGTTGTGCGTCCCGTCCTCAACGTCGAGCAACTTCACCTTCCCCAGCCTCGCCCCAATGCTCGTCACCTTCATCCCATAGTCGGCCTGCAACTTCGCCAGCCGAGTCAGTTCGTCACCGTCGAGTTCGGTCACATGCTTGACCTTCCCCGCCCCCATCACATCGACAAACCGGGGCGAGTAATACTGAAGCCCAATCGCCGCCAAAGCAGCAAACTGCTCGACGGCGGTCTTGGAATTGGCGGACTCATCGGCGAAGGCGGACAGAATGATGGAAGGCATGAGGTTATTCGGCTCCGTTGGCAGGGGTGACGGGAAGGTTGGCCTTTGGTGGTCGGCTGGCCATTGTCATCAGAGAGGCCAGCAACGCCTTGATCTCTTGTGTCTGAAGCAGCTTCTGCAACTTTGTTTGAAACTCAGCGGGAGTGTTCGCGACCCATTGGTTTTCGATTGTTCGGGGTTCGAGTTCTTCGCGCATCTTTTGGCTTAAGCTCCAATATGCCGATGGGGATGAGACATATTTTTCTCGAAGGTAATTGGGCAGAGGCTCTGGCGGAATGAAGCTTGCGGGCAGCATGAATCCCGGGCGGTGAAGCACTTCAAACAAAACGCATCGGTAATCTTGGGACGGAACAGCGACCGTGAATCGAAGTGTTTCACGATCATCGGTCTTGTACTCAGGCAACTCGACCACCAGCCGGTTCGAAGTTCGCTGCTCCAAACATCGTGCTTGGTAATCGAGCAGTTCAAGAGGAGAGGGAACCGTTTCTGGAGCCACAAGAACGTCATCCGGCCAAAGGTCCGTTGCAGCGACTGTCATGGCAGATTCTCCTTTCAAGTTGATGCCAGCTCTGGGAGCGAGTTGGGGACATCCAGTGAAAACATGATCGGTAAGTGGTCCGAACCAGAATTCGACGGGCGGTCGTTCCGGTCAATGAGCGAAACGTCACCCGCACGCTCCACGATTTCCCCTAAGTTTGCCAAGTATGGCAACAACTCGGCGCTAAACAACACTTGATCGACCATGTGCCAATCGTAGCACACCGGTGAGGCATCTCGCCGGTAGAACGTTCCTGCCGGGCCTGGTGTCCGGTCCCCGAAGCAACCCCACATTGGATTGTAGAGTGGGCGATATTCGCGTCCTTGAATGGTCCGCAGTTCAGCCGACAGGCTGCTGCGTGTCATGAAGCTGAAGAAGCCTTTGTGTACGACCATTCCTCGCTCGAACGGTTGCATGTTGAAATCCCCGACGACGCAAAGTCCGGTCATTGGACGTACTGCTAACGCGGAACGAAGATCGTCTGCAACAGCACACGCTTCGTCACTCAGTTCACTTTCATTCCATCCGACTTCACTTTTCAGGTGAACCACGGCGAGAACAAAGGGAACCGAACCAATTTGGAACGACCGCAGACTCAGTCGTCCCGTGGCATTGACGTAGAACTCGTCGCACGCCACAGCGGACTCGTTCACCAAGACGACTAACCGATGGGACCGGCTGTCCGTCGTGCGGTAGGTCATCCCGGAGAGACTGCTGAGTCGACCCGCCAACTCGTCGGGAGGCACGCCGCACTCGGCAAACACGGCAACATCAACCTGCCGATTCGCACACAGGCTGCAAACCAGATCGGTGATCGGTCGTTCCTTCAAATTCCAGAACAAGAAATTGACGATTGCCAAACTGGTGACTCGCTTCTTCAATGGGCACAATGCAGGCTGTGCGTCGTTGCGGTTCAAAGGACTTTGCCAAAGGAAGCTGATGTCGTCAACCAACTCCCTTCGTGCCGGCATGGTCGGCATGGGGATGATCTTCGACGAGACCTATCGTCCGTTTTTTGAGCGGACTCACCGCGAGGGCCTCTACGACCGGCGATTTGGCGACGTCAGCGTGCCGCTGGTGGCGGTGGCGACTCGCACGGGATCACGGGCTGAGGCGTACAAGCGGGCGGCGGGAGGCGGCATTCATCCGTTTGTCTCTCACGCGGGAGGCGACGCGGTCGCGAAGATGCTCGCGGCGGGAGTCGACTTTGCCTGTGTGGCCACTCCCGACGACCGGCACTTTGAGGCGGCGAAGGCGATCCTGGAGGCCGGGGCGCACGTGCTGATCGAGAAGCCGTCGGTGCTCAAGCTGCAGGAGCTCGATCAGTTGGTCGAGCTGGCTCGGCGGAAGAACCTGCTAGCCAAGGTGGTCTATCACAAACTGCTCGACCCCGATCACAAGAAGCTGCGGACACTGGTGGCCGATCAGGTCTTGAAGCACGTCAACACGGGATACTGTTCGCTGCTGGAGCCGAAGTCGATTTCGGGTGGCCAGTTCGCCGAGTGGATCGTCGGGCGCAACCCCGGCACCTACGTGGCCTGCCACTACATCAAGCTGATCGACTTCACCTTCGGCGGGCGGCTGAAGACGGTCACGGCGACGGGCCAGCGCGGATTGGTCGGCCCGAAGGATGGGCCAACGTGGGACAGCACTCAGATGCGAATGGTCTACGAGTACGACTCGGGCCGCGACGCGGCGTTCGACATCCATACCTCGTGGGTCACGCCCGACAACTTCCCCGGCTACGTCGAGCAGGAGGTTCAGTTCCGCTTCGACAATGGCGTCTGGAACGGTCACTCGCGCAAACGCGGCGTCGAACTGACGGTCGAGGGAGAGACGCCGCTCAAACGAAAGATCACCGTCAACAACCACTACAACGGCACGTTCCTCGAACCGTGGGGCGAGCGGTCTCAGCGAGGCTACGGGATCGAAGTCCTTGAGCGCTTCGCGAGGGAACTCGCCTACGTGAAGTTTTCTGGCGCGAGGGCTGACGAACCGAAACGACTCGCCGAGGTTCAGGCACTCTCATACAACGACCTCGCCGCCGACCGGCAATCGGTCGCGGCGGTCCAGGCCCTCGAAGCGATCCTGGAACGCCACGCGGCAGGCGAACCTGACTGCGTGGTCCGTGTCAACGACTCGCATGGTGGGCTAGTCATGTATCGGCCAGGTGAAGCAGAGCCGTCCGTGCTGTATCAGGGGCGAGTTTGAAGCGATTCGCCTCCGTGACGTTCAGCGATACAAGGTCTACGCTATTCAGGAAAAGTACGAACAACAATTGCAGGAACTTTTTTGATGACACAGCCGATTCAGTTCGCCGGTGAAACGAAATCCAATGCCGTCCGTCAGGTCGTGGCCGAGCGTGAGCCGCTCGCGCTGCGGACGTTCACGCCGTCGCAGGCCGTGTTCGCCAAGTCGGCGGGCGTGTACCACTGGACTCCCGAGGGGCGGAAGCTGTTCGACTATTCGTCCGGCGTCCTCGTGGCGAATCTGGGGCACAACCCGAAGCGGTGGATGCAGCACTTTGCCAAGTCGATGGGCTGGTCGCCCGAGGCGCTGTTCGGGGTGGAGGCCCCCGCGGACGAGTTCGTGCCCGCGATGACTATGACCGCCTACAACGGCATCACCGAGATCGAGACGCAGGCGGTGCAGCGGTTGCTCGCCAACATCAGGCGGTCGAAGGGGAGCGAGCGGCTCGACACCATCATCTGGGCGGCGTCGGGGTCCGAGGCGATCCAAAAAGCGCTGTGGGCGTGCCTCGCGCGGGACAAGACGCGCGACATGATCATCGCCACGCGCTACGGTTTTCACGGGAAGAAGGGCCTCGCCAACGCGGTGACCGGTTCCGAGAAGGACGCCGAACGCGATCCGCGCGTGAAGTTCGTCAGCTTCCCGATGGACGAGATCATCGACGCCGGCTACGAGCCCGGCGCGATCGACCTCGCGAAGTATCGCGCCGAATTGGACGACCTCTGGCGGCAGTTCGGTCGCAAACTGACGTGTCTGATTACCGAACCGTATCTCGGTGGTGGCGGCAGCTTCCATCCGACAGCCGCGTATCACCAGATGCTCCAGCAGTTCTGCCGCGAGCACGACCTGCTGTTCCTCTTCGACGAAGTGCAGGCCAACTTCGGCCGCACCGGTTCGATGTACGCCTTCGAGGAATACGGCGTCGAGCCGGACATGGTCGTGCTGGGGAAGGGGCTCGGCAACGGAGTCCCCGTCGCGGCGGTCGCCTCGCGCGGCGACATCTTCGCCGTGATGAAGTACGGCGAAGCGTCCGACACCTGGAGCGCCAACCCGCTGTCGTGTGCGGCGGTCCTCGCGACGCTCGATGAGTTCGAATCGACCGACGTCCTGAAACACGTCCGTCAACTGACGCCCCTCTTCCTCAAGAAGCTCGACCAGTTGAAGCAGACCGGCCTCGTCAGCCACGTCCGTGGCGAGGGCCTCGTCTTCGGCTTCGAGTGCGCCGCCGTCGGCTCGCTCACGCCGGGCGAGGTCGCCGCCAAGATCGTCGAAACCTGCTACCTCGGCCGAGACGGAGTCGGCATTCATTTGCTGGGCGCACTCGCCGGCAAAGTCCTCCGCGTCAGTCCCCCGCTGACGATCACGCTCGACGAAGCCAACGCCTCGCTCGACCTGCTCAACGACCTTGTTGGTTCCCTCGCAGACAAGCTCCACGCGCGCGTGTTGATGGCGTGATCCATCCGCAACCTGTAAAGTCTCCGTCCGGCGGCGCTCCGCCATTCTGCCAACACACTTCTCTAGAGGATGGGCCATGACGAGTTTTCAACGATGCATTCGACGAGTTGCAGTGGCGTTTGCGGTGCTCGTAATTGGCGTGATTTCATCAACGGTCGTGGCTCAAGAAGGCAAGAAGCCACCTGAAGATAAGAAGCCACCTAAGGGATTGAGCTTCAAAGGGAAGGACATGCGCAAGCAGGACTTGACAAAAAGGAAAGAGGATTTCCAGTACGCCGATTTTAGTGATGCCATCTTGAGCGAGGCGATTCTAAAAAATCTGAATCTGAAGGGTGCGGACTTTCGCGACGCGAATCTAGAATACGCCAAGTTTGACTCCGCTGATCTGACCGATGCGGACTTGCGCGATGCCTTACTGACGGGCGCCAGTTTTAATAAGGCCAAGATGGCCGGCGCAAATCTCGAAGGGCAAGAGGAGTTCAGCGCCGATCATGTCGAGACTCTTCGTGGAGCGAAATTGAAGGATGCCAAAATCAAAGACTCGTTACAGGACTGCGATTTGCGGGAGGCGGACTTGCGCGGTGCGGATTTGACAGGTGTCTATCACTTTCCCGGGGCGAAGTTCAAGAAGGCCCGCTATGACTCGCGGACTCGGTTCATGAAGGGGTTTGATCCCGAGACGGCCGGCATGGTTAAGGAAGACGACAAGCCGAAGAAGCCCGATGCCTCCGACGAAGACTCCGCAAAAAAAAACTGACGGGGCGCGATGATCCACCGGTTTCGTCGAATCGGATCAAAGCCAAGGAAGTCTTTGTCGATGTGAATTGGCACGGCATCTGGTACAAGGCGGAAGTCTTGGCCAAGGAGGGGGACAAGAGCCTCGTCCATTTCGACGGCTTTAGTTCCCAATACGACGAGTGGGTTACCGCGGATCGGATCAAGCTTCGAGGAGCTCCCGCTCCGGCACTCACTCCACCGCCCGCCGCAGTCAAGTCGGGATTCGAGGGTCAGTATTACCGCCAGGCGGTCTTGCCTAAGGATCCCGCGCTGACCGGCGGCTCGGCCATCAAGACCTTTCCCTACTTGTTTCTGCCGGATGGTCATGTTTTGGGCGGCAGTTGGAGCGGGGTGTCAAAGTATTTGCGGTCCCATCGCGTCGTGGACTTTCAGAAGGCTCAACCCGAAGCGTGGGGTACGTATCGTCTGGGCGAGCAGGCCCTCACGATCACTTGGGTGGGTGGGCGGGAAGAGGTTCGGAACACGGAATTACAGCCTGACGGACTGCAAATCTCCGGCTTGCGTCGTACTTGGCCATTTCCAGACAGGCACGTTCTCAAGGGGAAGTATGTCGGACTCGAAGGGGGAGTCAGTGAAAAGTCCGGCAGTACCGCAGGCACTTTTCAGTATGTCTTCCACGACAAGTTGAAATACGAGTACAGCGAAACTGGCGTCGTTGAATTGAAAACGTCCGCGGATTCGGATGTCTTTGCCACCGGTTTGAAACTTTCCGGACAGTTCAGTGTCGCCGGCAACGCACTAACGATCACGGATCAGAACGACATCAAATACGTTCAGACATTGTGGGCCTTCAACGCAGAGGATGCCCGTAAGGCGTCTCCCAAGATTCTGAGCATCGGCGGCTGTACGTACCTTTTGAAAGAATAAGCACAAAGAGTGCTGCCCTTGAACTGGGAGGTGGCTGGGTGGGTGGCCCGGATTGAATCGGGTGTCGCTAGGTGACGTCGTCACGACTTGTGGCTGAGTGGCGAGTTTGCCGAGTGCTTACGGAGCCTGTTCCAGCAGCGGTATGGCGATCGTGATCGAGTAGTTCCGGGCACCATTGGGGGAGTCGTTCATGAAGACGCTGAAGCCGGTCTTGGTGTTTTCGAGGGCGATGGTATCGCGGCCTTCGCGGCGGACGAGCCAGGCGTGTGTGAGGTCGAGTTTTCCGCGATGGGCCTCCCAATCGTCCGGCGACTGGACGAGGTTCTGCCAGGGCTTGCCGTTGAACATCACGTGCGCGGGGCGTCCCCAATGTTTGTGCTGGTACGTCAACGCCTCGTCGGTGAAGTGAAAGACGCCGCTGCCATCGACCGAGGCCGACAACGTGACGGTCCACATCCGGGGCGAGTTGTCGCCAAGAGGCTCGCCGGGGTTCGCCGCCACCGCTGAAACCACAACGAGACACACGAGGGCACTGAGACGAGACAACATGCGATGCTCCTTAAGTTG
Organism: Schlesneria sp.; assembly: GCA_031412755.1. GTDB lineage: Bacteria > Planctomycetota > Planctomycetia > Planctomycetales > Planctomycetaceae > Schlesneria. The sequence goes on from JANODP010000085.1 coordinate 8,798, forward strand.
AACTGGTGATCTGAAACGGCGCTTCCATCCGATGGTTCTTGGCACCCAGCGCGGGTCTTCATCCGCAACCCAACCCGACGCGAAGTCGCTAAGGGACGCAAAGTCGCCGGCTCTCGGGCTGGTGTTTGAACGATCAGAAACTCTTCAAGTTTCTCCTTCCGAGGCTTGGCGATCCTTGGCGTCTCCGCGCCTTGACATCAATTCTGCGCGGCGCGCGAAGAAACAAAATGTTAGTAGAACGGAAGTCCACGGAAAGACCAGCACGATTGGCGCGGTGTGTGATTGCGAACCATCCACCAAGCCGGACGCCATTCCAGCAAGCCTCCAGACGGCTGTCCCTTCCGTGAAGTTCCGTGTTTTCCGTGGTGAGTCATCTGGGATCATGGACTGGGGCGCAGGATCGCGATCGCCCAGATTGTTCATGGGGCCGTAGCTGAATTCGCAAGAACTCAGTTGGTGACAGTGCGTTGGGCTGAGTTCTTGCGAACTCAGCTACATACAGTTTGCGTTCACGGCAGCGTTGGTGAGTTACGGTAGTCCAACGGTGGCTTTTGGCCGGGCAACAGCAGCGGGTCGTACTTTCTTCCGCCGAGTCGCTTCGTGTGTTCGGCCTTGGCGGCGGCGAGGGTGCCCGGTTGCTGAAACAAGTCCCACGCGCTGGCGGCCATGGTGCGGGCGGCGAGTTGCAGGCCCTTGCGACCGATGGATGTCCCTCCGGCGGCGACGGCTTGCCAGGAGTGGGCGCTCGTGCCGGGGACGTAGCAGGCGGTGGTGAAGCCCGCGGTCGGGACGACCCATGAGACATCGCCCACGTCGGTCGAGCCCTTGCCGATCTCGCCGCCGGTATCGGCGACCTGACCCAGCGTATCGAGCGACTGGGGCTTGGTGAGTGTCGGTTGGAGGCGGCTGGCGAACTGAGCCTCGTCCGCCGTGTACTTGATGTCGCTCAGTTGCCGCAGGTTGGCGAGGGCCACTTGCGCGAGCGTGTCGTTCGGCAGGATCTCCATCGTCCCGCCAAGGTACAGCTCTTCGAGCTTTGTCTCGGTGGCGAGGGCCGCCCCCTGCGCACACTTCACGAGACGCGGATAGAGTTCCCGAACCACTTCCGCCTTGGGATGCCGCACATAGAAAAAAACCTCGGCGAAGTCGGGAACGACGTTGGGGGCACCGCCCCCCGCCGTGATGACGTGATGGATGCGAGTGAAGTCGGGCGTGTGTTCTCTCATCAGTTCGGCGGCGTGGCAGGTGAGTTCGACCGCGTCGAGAGCAGACCGGCCCTGCTCCGGTGAACCGCCGGCGTGAGCACTCTTCCCTCGAAAGCGAAACTTCACGGCGGCCCGCGCCAGGCACGACGCATCGCCTGCCGTGTTGCGTCCTGCCGGGTGCCAGTGCAGAGCGGCGGCGCAGTCGTCGAACAAGCCGGCTCGCACCATGAACGTCTTGCCACTGCCACCCTCTTCGGCCGGACAGCCGTAGAACCGGACGGTCCCCTTCAGTTGGCCCGCCTTGATCTGCTCGGCGAGGGCGATGGCGGCGGACATCGATGCGGCCCCAAACAGATGATGCCCGCAACCGTGCCCATAGGTCGCTCCCTCGCGCGGCAGTTGCTCGGGAATCGCCTGCTGTGACAGGCCGGGCAAGGCGTCGTATTCGCCCATGATCCCGATGATTGGCTTCCCCTCGCCGAAGGTCGCGGTGAACGCGGTTGGGATGTCGGCGACACCGCGCTGCACGACGAATCCCGCCTGTTCGAGCGTGTCCGCGAGCAGCTTGGCCGATCGAGTCTCCTGATACCCCGGCTCGGCGAACTCCCAGATTTTGAGGGCGATCTCCCATGTCGCCGCCTCGCGCCGCTGAATGCTCTCATTCAACGCGGCCTTCTGTGCGAAGGCCGCCTTGGGCGAAACGATGACAACACAGAACAGACACGCAAACCAACCGAGCTTGAACCGCATAACGAGGCTCCTGATGCGAAGGACAGTTTCGAGGGAGCCACGTTAGCGGGCGGCATGCGGAAAGGGGAGCGGATCGTCCGTTCGGCGGAGCGAGGACAAGGCAACGATCTGCGGTGATCGTCCGTCGGGGATACGGCGGTCGGCGGTCGCCCAGTCGTGGACTCACCGCAGGCTCAGAACATCCTCGTCCGTTGACCGATCCAGGCGGATGGCATCGTCCACTGAAATCGAGTTGGTTGCGGCGGCGTGTTCGCGGATGCACTGCGGTATGAATTCTTCGAGGAACGCGACGTAGCCGCGCGACTGGCCGGTGTGGTGTCCGCGGGCTTCGAGCGAAAAGAGCAGCGTGCGGGCGATCCCGATCAGGTCAGTGGCCGGCACAATGCGCCCGCTGTCTGCCATCGCCCGCCATGCCTTGCGGACGTTGTAGAAGACGCATTCGGCAGCGTGGCCCGCGGAGAACGGAACGACCTCTTCCCCGTCGCCGATGCCGGGCGGACCACCGCGGCGCAGGTGGTCGATCAGCAGCTCCAGAGCCCGCCGGACGTGCGAGTTCGTCAGCTCCCGGTTCGATTCGAGAATCACGTCGTGGATCGCACGCTCGGTGACGAACACGACCGGCGTCCAGCAGTCGGCCTGGTACTTGCGCCCGGAGTAGGGCGTGAAGACATCGAGTTCGCGGGACCGCTTGTCCCGCTCCGCCAACTTGGCCTTCCGCTTCTGATCGCGACTGAGATTCTTCGCCATGAGTGACTCCGTTCACTGAGAGGGAAACCGAACCAACCGAAATCTCGCAGAGAAAGTAGCAGATCGTTCCGTGCCGGTCATCTCTGTGAGGATCAGGTATCACGATGAGTTTGACTGCGGGCGGCGATATACTCCGTCCACCAACCTCGGCTCCACTGGCCTCGGTGGTTCTGATTTCCGACGCTCCGCCACATGTCTTCTGATCTTCAGAAAGGCGTCCCGTGTCCGACCTTGTTGTTCCCGAACGTCGCCTCTTCACGATCGGGCATTCCAATCACACGGACGAACATTTTGTCGGGCTGCTGCGGCAGCACGAGATCGACGTCCTGGTCGATGTCCGGTCGCAGCCGTATTCGCAGTACAGCCCGCAGTTCAACCGCGAGGCCTTGCAGCGCGCGGTCGTCGCCGCCGGACGGCAGTATCTGTTCCTGGGAGAGGAACTCGGGGGCCGCCCGCCCGAGACCGATTGCTACGACGACGAGGGGCATGTTCTGTACTCGACGCTCGCCCGCATCCCGCGTTTTCTCGGCGGGATCGAGCGGGTCGAGAAGGGAATCCAGAAGTACCGCGTCGCGCTGATGTGCAGCGAGGAAGATCCGACCGTCTGCCACCGTTTTTTACTTGTCGCGCGAGTGCTGGTCGAGCGGGGCACGGTCCCGCTGCACATCCGGGGCGACGGACGACTCGATACGCACGCGGCCCTCACCGACGACGGCGGGGCCTCGCAACTGCTGCTGTTTCCCGACACGAAGGAGGAATTGCCGTGGAGGTCTTTACGATCGGTTTTACGCAAACCACAGCCGCCGACTTCTTCGGAAAGCTCCGACGATACGGCATCCGACGACTGGTCGACGTTCGACTGAACAACATCTCGCAACTGGCGGCGTTCGCGAAACGGGACGACCTCGCGTTCTTCCTGAAGGAACTGTGCGGGGCCGAGTACCTGCACGAGATCCGGCTCGCGCCGACGCAGGAGATGCTCGACGCCTACAAGAAGCAAAAGGGAAGCTGGGACGTGTATGCCGCTCTGTTCCTCGACCTGATCAAGGAACGCCGCATCGAGACCGAGTTGAACCCCGACCTGTTCGATGTTCCAACGGCGCTTCTATGCAGCGAACCGACGGCGGAGCACTGCCACCGTCGCCTCGTCGTCGAATACCTGCAAGGCAAATGGTCCGACGTGAAGGCGGTGCATCTTTGACGTGAGGTCGCATCCGAGAATCCGCCTTCGCAAAACTCTGCGGCTCAAGATGAACGTCTTCATCATTCTGCCCCCATCGTTCTGCCTGCCACGAATTCAGGCAGAACGATGGGGGCAGAATGATGGGGTTGCATTCCGACGAAGGGCCTTCCCGTGAGAATCGTCATCAACCATCTGACGCGGATGCGGCGCGGTTACATCTGCGTCGCGGGGATCGACCTGGCGACGGGGCAGCGTGTGCGACCGATGCCGCGCGGAGTGGACCTGCGGTATCCGGACCTGGCGGCGCACGGCGGCCTGTTTGAGATCGGGGCGGTCCTCGACATCGGTTACGCCAAGCCAAAGGGACAACCTCCGGAGAGCGAAGACCGCGAGTTCCTGCGCCGGTATGCGCGTCGCCTGGACGACATCGATCCAACGAAGTTGTGGGCATTGATGAAGGCTGAGTCCCGACCGACGCTGGTCGAAATCTTTGGCAGCGACCTCAAACCGGTTGGCCACGAGCATGCGGCGGTCGAACCGGGGCACGGACAGGTCTCGCTGGGCACGCTCTCGGTGACGCAGCATCGTCCCGAACTGGTTATCGAACACCACCAGCCGCGCGACCGCATCCGGATCAAACTGCGAACGGGCAAGATTCCGCTCAACCTCAGCGTGACAGACATCCGGCTCTACGGACCCGATCACGTCACACCCGACCCCGCCGCCGTGGACGCCGCACAACGACGGCTCGTCGCGTCCGACGAAATCCTGCTCGGCGTCGGCCTGACCCGCGCGTACTCGGACTGGCTCTCGAACCAGCCACCGCTCCATTGGCTGCAGGTCAACAACCTGCACTTCATCGAGGAGCCAATCCGCCGTCTGCCCGAAGGCCCGCTGCCGCCGCTCGCCTGAGTCTGATGTGGAGTAGGTTTGCAACCCGCCCGTGCAAGCCAGTCTGGATCGAGCTGACTGAAGCGGCCGACGCGGGCTGGGTCGGAGACACTTTGCAAAGCCCCGGCGATTCTCTTCGAGTCAGGACCGGGCCGATCCCTGAGGTTTTGTCGGGCTATCCCGGGGATGGTTTCAAAGCCGGTGCCATCCGTTGAGGATTGGCTCGCCCGGTGGCCAGACGGCTCAGTTCGAAAGTCCCCAGTGGAACGAGCCAACTCGCCCAAGACACCAGCGGATCGAACCAGGGCGATTGAACTCCGACCACAGTCCCCAAACCGACCACCAGCCTGAGGACCACAGCCGAGCAGAGCAACAAAAAGCATCGCCACATCCAGCGTCGATGAACCTGGAACCGCCGCCTCACCGCCGCTCGCCAGCCGAGTGCGACGCACGTTCCCGTCAGAACCGACAAACACGCGAACCCGATGGCTGCGATGGTGCCCGTTGCCGTGTACCAGGCCATCCACAAGCCGCTGGGTGTCACCAGCAGCAGGACGTTCGCGGTTTGAATCCGACCCAGCAGACGATGCCACTTCGGATAGCGCATCCGAAACCGGTCGCTGATGAGGATCACTCCCAGCAACAACGCGACGGGGCCGGACACAATGTGCGTATAGAACGCCCATTGGTACACACCGAAGAAGTAACGTTCCCGTCCGCGCAGGAAATCGGACTCAAAATTCGGCGGCAGGTAATTGACATACCCCAGCATCACCGCCACGGTGACTTTGAGAATCAGCAGCCCCGTCAGCAGAGTCAACACGCGCTGCAATGTCGTTGTGTGGGTGTTTGCCATGATGCACGGACGTGTGAGCGCGGAGCCGGGTCTACGATTGTTCGAAATGGATTCCTGTGCCATGCCCCAATGCTACCGTCTCAACCGTATGCACCGCATTGAACAAACCTTCGCAGACGGCTCCCCTGCGAGATGGCGGTCCGATGGCTTCACAGAACGCCTTCAAACTTGTCGGCTCGTCGGACAGGTCACGTGCGAAGTGGGCCAGCTACTTCTCGGTTTGCGTGAGTGTGGGACTGAACGCAAAGTACGGCTTGTTCTTGTCAAAGGCCCTGTCCCAGCAGGGCTGTGACCAGACGCTCTGGTCCCGATGCCTGGCACGGAGTTCGTAGCAGGTTTGTCACGCCAGACTGTAGAGCCAGACGGGTTGCGAATCGACCTCTCCCACTTCCAGGATCAGCAGGGCCTCGCAGGCAGTGGCCAGCACGTAGGCGAACAGGGCTCCGTCCTTCACGAGCTGCTCGCTATCGCCGTATCGGTACAGCGGCTGAGCCAGCAGACGAAGCTCGTGCGTGGCGAACTCCTTGCCACGGAACACGGTCTTGAAGTCGTCCTCAATCGCGAACTCGCGCGCGATGGCCCGCATCTGGGTCAGCCGTCCGGCCGACGTCTTCGCGGGAACGGCAGCTTCTGGTACCGGCTTCAGTTCCAGTCCCGGCTTCTGAGGGGGCCATCTCACATGACCGTACTGCCTGCATTCGAACGGCTCGGCCGACAGTGACTGCCACTGCTGGTTCCAGGTGAGCTTGTTGCCTGAGAAAATATCGACCGTGACAACGGGCCGGCCCTCGTGCGTCCACAGCCAGAGTGACCCATCGACCACGCCGCTGATCGGATTCGACCAACGGAGCAGTGGTTTGGGTTCCAGGACGTACGGCTTCCGGGTGTCCGAGTCGCGCGACAGTTGGCAGTCCCGCGCGAGCAGGGTCATCGTCGTCAGCCGATCTGCCGCCGCTTGTTGTTCGGCGGGTGTCAGTCCAACCGGGGGATCGTCCCCGTGAACAACGGTTGGTGACTCAACACCGAGAACCACGACCACGATGAAAGCGCTGGTTCGCATTCCGATTCGGATTCGCACGATGAGGTTCCTATCGGGGTGGTCCGGGTGAACACGGGGACGCGACCTCGAACAACCGCGTCTGGCACGGGCAGGTTGAAAACCTGCCCCACGTCACTTCATTCCCTCAATCTTGGCGGCCCGGATGGCAGGGCCATCGCCAAGTACCACTTGACTGGGGTGCGTAGTATTCGGCGAGTTTGAGGAGGCCCAAGTTTTCTTCACGGAGGTGTTGTTATGGAACCGGCTCGCGCCGGGGGCTTGTTGACGTATTTGTCGCAAGTTCCTG
>JANODP010000086.1:0-24289 GCA_031412755.1 Schlesneria sp.
GGGCGAGTCAGGTCCAGCCGCCATCTGCAATCGCCCCTCACCCCTAAACCCTCTCCCCAAAGGGGCGAGGGGAACAAGAAAAAAGAGGAGTCTTTGCCGACGCGTGGCAGGCCAGTACCATGCGGCCCCGCGCGATTCACCCCCGCGGCCCCGCGCGACTCACCCCCCTCTTTCACACGGAGCCACTCATGTCGGGATTGCCAGACCCACGCGAAACGGACGGCCTCACTCGTCGAGCCATCCTCGGCACGGCACTCGCCGCAGCAGGTACGGCCGCTGCGATGCATGGCCCGTGGGGATTGGCCGGCGCCGCTCAAGCCGCGCCCGGCGCCGCGGCTCCGACGGGCAAGCGATACGCGATGAAGAAGTCGATAAACCAGTGGGCGTTCCCCTACCCCGAGAAGATGTCGATCGAGCAGTGCCTCAAACTCGCCAAGGCTGCCGGGTTTGATGGGATCGAGCTGAACTACGACCTCGACAACGATCTCTCTCCCAAATCCGGAACGAAGGAATACACCGCGATCCGCCAGATGGCTGACAAGATCGGCATCCAGATCAGCGGCATCTGCTCGTTCCTCTTCTGGCCGTATCCGTTCACGAGCCACGATCCCGCCAAGCGGGCCCGCGCGCTGGAGCTGGCGGGACTGATCGCGAACGCCGCGCATGACCTCGGGACCGAAAACGTCCTCGTCGTACCCGGGGCCGTTCACATTCCCTGGCGCACCGACTACGAGCCGGTCTCCAACGATCTGTGCCTCTCACGGGCAAAGGAGGCGATCGGCAAGCTGATCCCGGCGGCGGAGAAGCTGAAGGTGAACCTGAACATGGAAAACATCTTCTTCAACGGTTTCCTGATGACGCCGATGGAGATGGTCGAATTTGTGGACGGCTTCCACAGCGAGCGGATTCACGTTCACTTCGACACCGGCAACATCATGCAGTACCAGTTCCCCGAGCACTGGATCCCGATCCTTGGCAAGCGGATCAAGAACGTCCATTTGAAAGAGTTCACCAAGAAGGGAACCGACTCGTCGCTGGAGTCCTTCCGCCCGCTGCTCGATGGCACGACAAACTGGCCCGCCGTCCTCGAAGCCTTCGACCAGATCAACTATCACGGCTACCTGACCTTCGAATACTTCCACCCGTATCTGCACTGGCCCGAGGCGCTGGTCCACCAGACCGCCGATTCGCTCGACCGCATGCTGGGGATCAAGTAGCCGGTTGCATTGGCGACGTTCTCGGCGAGAATGGGTTCACGAACACCGCCGATGCGCCGTCGCAGGAGTCGAACAATCATGGCCGCCCTTCAAGTCACCTCCGTTTATTATCCCGAGTCCGATGGGAAACCGATGGGCGAGACCGACTGGCACATCGACGCGATCATCCGCCATCGCGAAATCCTGCGCCGCTACTTCGCCGGACAGGAGGTCTACGTGTCGGGCAACCTGCTCCTGTACTACGAACAGGGCAACCCCAAGAAGTGCGTCGTGCCGGACACCTTCGTGGTGAAGGGCCTCAAGCAGCGTCCGCGCCGCATCTTCAAAACGTGGGTCGAGCGGAAGGTGCCGAACGTCGTCATCGAAACGACCTCGCGCAAGACGCGGAAGAAAGACTTGGGAGAGAAGTCCGAACTTTACGCCCGACTCGGCGTGAAGGAGTATTTTCTGTTTGATCCTGACAACGATTACCTCGACCCGCCCTTGCAAGGCCACCGGTTGGTGGGAGCCAAATACGAACCAATCACTACCGACGATTCCGGCTGCTTGCTCAGCGAGGAACTCGCGTTGAAGCTTTTTCCGGGCGAGGGAGCGATCCAATTTTTCCGCCTCGACACCGGCGAACGACTCCTGAGCGAATCGGAAGCGGCGGCGAGCGACTACGCCGCTCTCCAAGAATCTGAGGCCGCACGTCTCAGGGCGGAAGCCGAGAGCAAGGCGGCTAAGACATCCAGCCTCAAGGCCGAGGCCGCACGCGAGGCCGCCGAGGCGGAAGTCGCCCGCCTGCGCGAAGAACTCGCCCGCCGCACCAAGTAGGTGGTTTCCTCCTCCTGGCCCCTGATTCTCGATCACCAGCAACCGCACTTCACCTTCCATGCCCGCTCCCATCCTCTACTGCGGCGACACGAACCTCGAAGGTGCCGCCAGCTACCTCGCCGGACTGATGACTCATTTCGGCTGGGCCTTCGACTACGTGCCGAGCCACGTCCCGATGACGCGCGAGATGATCGAGCGGCCTCATTCACTGCTGATCCTCAGCGACTATCCGGCCACGCAATTTGATGACGAACTACAGCAGATCGCGTTGCATCAGGTTGAGCAGGGAATGGGACTGCTCATGATCGGCGGCTGGGAATCGTTTCGAGGTCTCGGTGGTGACTGGGATGTGGCTCCCTTGGCGAAAGCGTTACCGGTGGACATGGCCCGCTACGATGACCGGACGAATTTTTCGCAACCAACGGTCCTGACCGAATCGGATCGTTACCCGTCAAATGATGAATCAAACGACGGATTTCAAGTTCAACAACAAATCCTGGGCGGCTTGCCATGGCGAGAGTCACCACCCACGATCGGCGGTCTTAACAAGGTCACGGCCAAGCAGATGGCCTGGCCACTCCTCGATGCGGTGTCATTCCGTTTTTGGTACGACGAGGAAGCGGAGCAGTGGGAAACTGACGATGGAGTGACTTACCCGGCGCTCGTCGCCGACAAGCACCGATTGGGCCGTACGGCCGCTTTCATGAGTGATGTCGCGCCCCACTGGGTTGGCGGCTTCGTCGATTGGGGTTCGGAACGAGTGAAGGCTCAGGCGGTGGGGGCCTCCGCGATTGAAGTCGGCAGCTACTACGCTCAGTTCTGGAAACAATTGCTCTCGTGGGTGGGACGGCTGGAATGAGTGTGACTCATCAGAAATCTGAATCACTGCCTTGGCTGGTTTTCCTTTCGTGTCGTTCGTGTGTTTCGTGGTTCCAACTCTGAAAGTTTCGTTGAATGGCAACTGGCAATGTGTTGGTCGGACAGTCTGGTGGGCCGACTTCGGTGATCAATTCGTCTCTGGCGGGCGTCGTCGATGCGGCGATGAAGTCGAAGGGAGTCGGCCGCGTGTTTGGGATGCGGTTCGGGATTGAAGGGGTGCTCAACGACTACCTCGTTGACTTGGGAAGCGAATCGGCCGACGTGCTGCGCGGGCTGAGGTCCACGCCGGGGAGTGCCCTCGGATCGAGTCGCCTCAAGCTGAAGGAGGAGCATTTTCCGGCGATCCTGAAGCAACTGAAGAAGTACAACATCCGCTACTACTTCATGGCGGGTGGCAACGACACGATGGACACGATTCATCGCGTGACGAGGTACGCCAGCGACCACGGTCACGAGATGGTCGGCGTCGGTGTGCCGAAGACCGTCGACAACGATCTGTTTGGGACCGACCACACGCCCGGCTATCCGAGTGCCGCGCGGTACGTGGCGATGTCGGTGCTTCAGGCGGGAGTGCTCGCGCGCGACATGCAGAAGGTTGATCAGTTTGTGATCTTCCAGTCGATCGGTCGGAGTGCCGGGTGGCTTCCCGCTGCGGCGGCGTTGGCCCGCACGAGTGAACTGTCCGCCCCGCACGTACTGCTCCTGCCGGAACGGTCCTTCGATCAGGACGCCTTTCTGCAGGCGGTCGCGGCGGCTCACAAGAAACACGGTTTCGTGAGCGTCGTCTGCGGCGAGGGAGTCACCAACGCGGACGGCTCGCCGATCAGTGCCTCCGAAACGAAGGACAAGTTCGGCAACGTCGAGTTCGGCGCGATGGGCGGGACGAGTGCCGCGATGATCCTGCACCGGATCATCTCGAACGAATTCGGTTGGCGCGGCGAGTTCCAGGTCTCCGAGTCGCTTCCGATGTGCGCGGCCGATCGCGCCACGAAGCTCGACGTCGCCGAAGCCTACGCCTGCGGCAAACAGGCGGTGAAGCTGGCCCTGCGTGGCGAGGGTGGAGTCATGGTGACGATGCAGCGCACCAACAAGCCGAGCGAACCGTACCAGATCGGCTTCGCGACAATCTCGCTCAGCGAAGTCGCCAATCACGAACGTCCGATGCCCGACAACTTCATCACGAAAGACGGCTTCGGTGTGACGAAGGCGTTCCTCGACTACGCCGCCCCGCTGATCGGCGAGCTGCCGAAGTATGCGTCTCTCGCCGCCAAGCGGGCGAAGGTGTGAGTGTTGTGAACGCGATTGTTTTCGGACGTTAGTCCTGCCTTTGATTTGAAACGTTTTTCTGGTTCGGAGCGGGGCGACGTAAGCCCTCTGAATCCGCTCAGGTAATCAATCGGCCGAATTCAGGGGGCTTACGCCGCCCCGCTCCGAGGAAAACGGAAAAACGAGCTGACGCTCAGAGAAAAGCCATGAAGGGAACCCAAACGTGATTGCTGACCGTGCCCCATATTCCCAATTCAACCTCGTCCGCGACATGCTCGCTGCGGCGGATGCCATTCAGGCGTTTGACCCGAGTGTGGTGAAGGCGACTGCTACCGAGATTGCCTCGGTGGGAAAACTGCTCTTCACCGGCGAAGGATCGAGTCGCCTGTTCCCGGCCAAGAGTGCCATCCGGCATTCGCGGCAACAGGGGTGGACGACGACGCTGCACACAGAGGCCGGGCGGCAGTCGCAGGATTACGCGCTGGCCGATTGGGCGGTGCTCGGCATGTCGAACTCGGGCCGCACGGCGGAGGTGATTCGGCTCTTCACGAGCCTCAAGGCAGCGGGACACTCGAAACGGTACAGCCTCACGGCGGCGGCCGACTCGGCACTGGAGGGACTCGCCAACCGCGGTCACGTCCTGAAGTGCGGCAAGGAGGGAGCCGTGGCCGCGACGAAGAGCGTTGTCGAACAGGCTCTATTTTGCCGGGCACTCGTCGAAAGCATGGCCGGGCAGGAGACGCTCGCGCCGCGATTGGCCGGGCTGGCCGAGCAGGTTCGTACGGCGCTGACGATGCCGGTCGAGGCGGCTCTCACGCAACAGATCAGCGACGCGGGGACGATCTATTTCGCCGGTTGCAACGACGGGGTGGCCGAAGAACTGACGCTGAAGACCAACGAGATCACCCGCAAACGAAGCGACTATCTCGAAGGAACCTACGCCGTGCATGGCATCGAAGAGATCATGCAGGCGGGAGACGTCGTCATCTGGATCGATCCGTATCCGGAATCGGAGAAGAAGTTCCACGATGTCCTGGTGAAGGGAGTCGGCCTGACGGTGATTGCCGTTTCGTCGCGCCCGACGATGTTCCCGACGCTCACGATCCCCGACGCCGGCGACTTGTCCGGATTCGTCCAACTGGCCGCCGGTTGGAACCTGCTGGTCGAAGCCGGTATGAAGCTCGGCATCAACGTCGACAAGCCCGAGCGAGCGAGGAAAGTCGGCAATGAGTTCACTGGCTGAAGTATGTCATCCGTTTGACAAGGGTCTCCTGACCCCGCGGAAACGCGCGACTGCAGGTCTCCATCTTTTCATCTCATAGGCAACAGCCTACAGTGTTGTACGTCTTTGAAATGGCTGGTCGATTGACGTTCTAAGATTCGGCTGGTGGATCGGTTCCCGTGGTGGAGGTGATCTGATGTCGCGACGCTTGATTCTCGTGTTGGCTGTGGTTGCGAGTCTGCTTGTTCCGAGTGTGGCTCGCGCCGAAAAAAAGGATCCCAAAATCAAGTTGTCGGCGGACAAAGGGCTGAAGTGGCTCGCCGACGAGCAGCACCGGCAGGGGTACTGGGAGGCCAATCAGGGCCAGTACCGCGTCGCGATGACGGCCCTGTCGGGGAACGCGATGCTGTGCGAAGGCTCGACGACGACGCGCGGCAAGTACGCGAAGAACATCTCGGCGGCGGTCGACTATCTCGTCGAGACGGCCCAGCCCAATGGCCTCATCGGCTACAAGCACGACTATCACTACACCTACGGTCACGGGTTCTCGATGCTCTTCCTGTCGCAGGTCTTCGGCGAGGAAGAGGATGCCCGGCGGCGCGAGAGGCTGAAGGAAGTCCTCACCAAGGCGGTGCAGTTCTGCGGTGAGGCCCAGACTCCCGACGGCGGCTGGGGCTACGTGTCGGCCAAGGACGGGAACAACTTCGATGAGGGATCGACCTGCGTCACGCAGGTCCAGGGCCTGCGGGCCTGCCGCAACGCGGGCATCCCCGTGCCGAAAGAGGTCATCGACCGGGCGGTCGAATATATCCGCAAGTGCATGGCCCCGGATGGCGGAGTGCAGTACAGCATCCGCGGCGGCGGCTCGCGCCCGCCGATCAGTGCGGCCGCCATCGCCTGCCTGTTCAACTCGGGTGAGTACGACAACGAGACCGCCCAGAAGCTGCTGAAGTACTGCGAGAAAAACATCAACGGCGGCGCGAACCAGGCCCAGATGTTCGGCCACTGGCACTACACGCACCTGTACTACGCGCAGGTTCAGTACCGGCTGGGCGAGAAGGAATGGGAGAAGTACTTCCCGCCGATCAGCAAGCAGATCATGAGCCAGCAGTCGGCGAACGGCTCGTGGAAAGAGGGCCATGTCGGCCCGGTCTACACCACGGCGATCAACACCACGATCCTGCTGCTCGACAACGGCTTCCTGCCGATCTACCAGAGGTAGCTCAGACGTCATGAACGCGGACACCCCGGCTGCTCGTGGGCAGCCGGGGTGTTTTGTTTGTTGGAGAGACCCTTGCCCCTCAGTTCTTGGCGATCTCGTAGCACATCAGCGTGTTCTGCTCGCGCAGGTAGAGCTTGCCATTGCAGATGACCGGGTGTGACCACGATTCGCGAATCTGGACCTCGGGCTTGAAGACCCCCTTGAGCCGGAACTCGGAGGGAGTGGCCTCGACCAGGGCGACCGCGCCGCTTTGATAGCGGAAGACGATGTGTCCGTCGGCATAGGTGATGGCCGCCGACCCGCTGCCGATGTCGCGGCTGTTCCCTTCCCACTTCTTTTCGCCCGACAGCATCTCGACGCAGACCGGGAAGCCCTTGTTGTGGCCGTGGCCGAAGTACAGGTGGTCGCCGACGAGGACCATTCCGCCGTGATGGTTCTGAAGCTCGCGGCCCGATCTGTAGTACTGTTCGACCGCCTTCACTCCGTCTCCATCCCTGACGAGCTTCAGCAGCGCCGAGCCGCCGTCGCCGTAGCCCGTTGAGCCGAACACGTAGTCCCCCTGAACGATGGCCGTCGGGATGTCGGCGGTTCCGTTGGCGATGCGGTTGTAGCTCCACAGGTGCTGGCCGTCGCTGGCTCGCACACCGATCAGCCCGCGCCCGATCAGTTGCACGTACTGCTTCACACCCGCTCCCTCGCTGATGACGATCGACGAGTAACCGGCTCCCGGCTTGCCGGCGTCCCCCGTGTCGGGGACCGCCGATTTCCAAACCAGATCGCCGGTCAGCTTGTTGAGGGCGACGATCATCGCCGCGCTGTTGCCCGGCGTGCAGAGCACCCAGTCACCATCGACGAGCGGCGATTCCGAGAAGCCCCAGCCCGACATCATCCGGCCGCGCCATTCCTGATCGAACTCCTTCTTCCACACGATGGAACCGTCCGCCGTCTTGAGGCACGAGATCTGTCCGTTGGACGTGACCGCGTACAGTCGGTCTCCATCGACGGCCGGCGTACAACGCGCCCCCTCATAACCGTGCTTCGGATTGCGGCTCGTGAGCGGCTGAGTCCAGACGATCTTCTGCGAGGTGAGGTCCACGGCGATCACGCTCTGCGAACTGTTGACGTTGCCGGTGGTGTACAGCCGGTCGCCGACAATCGACACACTGGCGTAACCATCGCCCATTCCGTCGATCTTCCAGGCGAGCTTCGGTGGTTGAGCCTTCCAGTCGGTCAGCAGCCCCGTTTGAGAACTCTTGTTGTCGCGATGGGGGCCGCGCCATTGCGGCCAGTCCTTTGACAACGAAGGTTCGAGAGCGTGGACCGTCGCCACGCCGACCGATCCAACAAGCAACACGGTGAGGACCACAGACAACCGGGACATGGACTTCTCCAAATGTGGCGGGAATCAACGGGCGGGAATTCCAGGCGGGAACGGGAACTCGGGCGACATCGTGAGTCGCCCGCGCCAGCGGGAGTGTAGGGGGGGATCGCCACGGTTCGCAACGGACGGCGGGAGCGACATCGGGCCGTCGATTCACTCGACCAACAGTCTCTCGATCCGCCCGCGGAGTTCCTCGATCGAGACGCCCACCACGAGGAATTTCTTCTGGGATGAGGCCGATCCCGAAATGAGTCGCAACTGATTTCGCTTCAACTCCAGCCGCTCGGTCAGGACTTCGACGATCGCTTCGTTCGCCCTGCCCTTCTCGGGAACCTGCGTCACGGCCACCTTCAGCGATCCCGCGTGCTCGCCCACGACGCCGTTGCGGCGTGCGCCGGGCTGAGCCTTCACCGGCAGCACGATCCCCGCGGCAGTCTCTTCCAGTTGCACCGTCATGGATGAAGGCCCGCCGCTTCCCCTCGTCAATCACCATCGGCCGTCCAACGAAAAAAGGCAGCCAGGAAACGACCGTTGGACCGGCCACTTCCTCACTGCCCATTCGTATCCGCAACAGACGCCATCCAGCGAAGCGACGACCGGTGTGTGATCGAGAATCAAAAAGTCAGCGAAGCCGACGGGACCACGACCTGTCCTCAGCGAGCGCTTACTTCTTGGCGGGGGCGGCGGCCTTCTTCTTGTCAGCCTTGGCATCCGCAGCCGGCTCGGCGGCCTTCTTCTTTTTCTTCTTGCCGATCACCAGACGCACAATTCTGGTCTTGGGAATTCCAAACGGGCTGGTCCCATCGGCCCACTTCTCGTTCGCCTTCATCTGGGCGATGCGTTCGGGTCGGGTCAGCACGCTGCGGACTCGCGCCAAACGGCTGCGACGCTTCAAACTCTTGTCGATCGACACGTTGACCCACTCCCTCTCGCAAATCCGGCCCAACATCGTGGTTCGGATTCGGACTCACTTGCGGGCGGATTGCCGACCAAGGGCAGCCGCCTCAATTTTCCTTCGCCTCCCCGGCACACAATCCCAGAGACGAAAGAGCCCCGGGGACGGAAGGGGCGGTATGGTAGTTGCCGATTCGACGCGATGCAATTCGGTCGTGTCAGGAATCTTCCAACACGGGCAGGCCGACACGTGGACAGAGCGCCAACAGCGGGCATTCCTCACATTTCGGGCGGCGGGCAATGCAGATGCGGCGGCCGTGATGAATCAGCCGGTGAGAGAAGTTGACCCACTCCTTCCGGGGCAACAGATCCATCAGATCCCGCTCGATCTGTTCGGGATTGTTGCTGGCCGTCAGTCCCAGCAGGTTCGTGATGCGGCGGACGTGCGTATCGACCACGACGCCGCTCGCGATGCCGAAGGCCGTCCCGAGGAGCACGTTCGCCGTCTTGCGGCCGACGCCGGGCAGTGCGGTCAGTTCTGCGAGCGTTCGCGGCAACTGACCGTTGTGCTGTTCGATCAGTCCCCGCGCCATGCCAATGAGATTTGTGGCCTTGGCCCGAAAAAAGCCCGTCGAACGGACCACCAATTCCATATCGGCCTGCTTCGCCCCGGCCAGGGCCTGCGGTGTCGGCCAGCGCCGGAACAACTCGGGCGTCACGAGATTCACCCGCTCGTCGGTACACTGGGCCGACAGGATCGTGGCGGCCAACAGTTGGAAGGGCGTCTCGTGATGGAGGGCACACAGGGCGTCGGGGTAAGCCTTCGCCAGGCCGCGTGCGATCTTGAGGGCGCGGCGTTTTCGATCTTCATCGGATGTCGTGGAGCGTGATTTGGCCATGAGTTCCCGGACACGATTGAGGAAGTTCGCCGTGGCACGCGGTTGGGCGAGACCGCTAGAATCCACTCGTGGCACGGGTTTCCAATCTGGTTGCGGTGCGCGGGTCCACCCGACGCCGCGCATGCTCGCCCCGATACCATCAAACACTGGAAGGAGCCCGCCGCGTGACGACCGAGAACGACTACCCGGCACAGTACCGCGAAGGACTGCGACTGTTCAACGAGGAAGACTTCTTCGAGTGCCACGAAGTGATCGAAGAACTGTGGTCGGAAACTCTGGGGGAACCGAAGAAGTTCCTGCAAGGACTGATCCAGGCGGCGGTCGCCCTGTTCCACTTCGGCAATGAAAACTTTGGTGGAGCGAAGAAGCTGTACAACTCGGCCCGCGACAAACTGGCTCCGTTTGGCGACGAGTACATGGGAATCGCCCTGGGTCGGTTCCTCGTCGATTTCCAGGCGTGCTTCCAGGAATTGCTCGACAACACCGAAGCCTATCCCACCACGGTCGAGATCCGCGATGAACTCGTTCCGAAGATCCACGCGACTGTAGAAGGCCTGATCGAATGACACCGTCGAGCCTGACCGACGCCGCCCGCGAACACTTTTCGGGGCTGGCTCCGCTGTTCCCGCTGCCCAATGTCGTGTTGTTTCCGCACGGACTGCTGCCGCTGCACATCTTTGAACCGCGCTATCGGCAGATGACGGCCGATGCCCTCGAAGGGGAACAGTTGATCGCGATGAGCCTGCTCCGACCCGGTTGGGAAAAGATTCCCACGCACCAGCTTCCACCGGTTCACCCGATGGTCGGCCTCGGCCGGATCATCGCGCACGAACGGGTCGAGGATGGCCGCTACATGCTCGTCCTGCGCGGCCTCTCCCGCGCGAAGGTGATCCGCGAAGAGCTCGTCGAGCTTCCGTATCGCATCGCCCGCCTGGAGCTCTGCCAGGATCAGGTTCCCACCGAATGCGACTTCGACCGCAGACAACGAGCCGAGGAGATCGTGTCGCTGTTCTGCCAGCTCTTCCCCGGTGAGAAGTTTCAGCGACTGGTTCAGCAGGCGATGTCGGTCGAATTGCCGTTGAGTGCGATCTGCGACACCATCGCCTCGACGATCCCGATGGCGTCCGAACTGAGTCAGCAGTTCCTCGAAGAACTCAACCCCGACGTTCGCAGTCAGATGTTGTGGCAGCTTCTGCAACGCGCCACTCAAAACCAGACGACGGCCTTCCAGCGCCCCTTCCCGCCCAGCTTCAGCGCGAACTGACGGCCTTCATCGCGAACGAACGGCGCTGCTTTGCTTTCTTTCTCCCCTCGCCCCTCCGGGGAGAGGGGCCGGGGGTGAGGGGCGAGTCAGAGAAACCCAGTCGATGCGAGCGCCAGAGCCCGCGCGCCGTGTCGAGTGTTCGGCAAGACAACGCTCTGCGCTGCAAGTGAAAAAGTCCTTGCGAGATGAGAGGAATTCCTTTGTGGCCTTCGTGGTCTTCTGTTCAAAGCATCGATGGGGACAAAAGGTCACAAAGGAAACGAAGTGTACTGGTAACGCACGTCGATCCACGCGACGTCTCGTTTGGTTGCGGCAAGGGCCGCGTTGTGTGAGATCGAGTTGACCCGATCACCCCGCAGTTTGACGCTCCCTGACACCCGGCCTACGATAACCCGCCAACTCTTCCGCCTCCTTGGACCACGACCTTGAATGACTCCTCCCCCGAGACCGATGACTGCGTCCACGGTTCCCCTGCGACAGACGTCTCATCGCCCGTGGAATGCCCCGTGGACTTCCCCCGCATTGAGCGGGCCGTTCGAGAAATCCTGGCGGCAGTCGGCGAAGACCCCGACCGCGACGGGCTGCTCGCAACGCCCGGCCGCGTCGCGCGGATGTACGCCGAACTCTTCTCGGGCATGCGCCTCGATCCCGCCCGCCATTTGAAGCGGGTGTTTGCCGAGACCTACGACGAACTGGTCCTCGTGCGTGACATCAGTTTCAACAGCATGTGCGAACATCACCTGTTGCCGTTCATCGGGACGGCCCATCTCGGCTATCTGCCGCGAGGCAAAGTGGTCGGCCTGTCCAAACTGGCCCGCGTGGTGGAAGAGGTCTCGCACCGCCCGCAGGTTCAGGAACGGATGACGCACCAGATCGCCGACCTGATGCAGCAGGAACTCGACGCCAAGGGAGTCATCGTCGTGATCGAGGCGGCTCACACCTGCATGACGATCCGCGGCATCCGCAAACCGGGCAGCATCACGATCACCAGCGCCGTGCGCGGCCTCTTCAAAACCAACCAGGCCAGCCGAGCCGAAGTGATGGCGTTCATTCAGGGGAAGTGACCCGTTGAAACTCCATGATTGGCAACGGCAACGACGAAACACCGCTCTTGCCATCGCTGGAGTTCATCCGCAGAATACCCCCGCCCACCTTACCATCACGGTTGATGGCCCTCCACAACGACCACGGACGGTTTCCCACCGCGAACACGGCTTCTCACACGAACACGGCGGAGTTCCATAAATGCCAGCCACGCTGCTCTCGACGAGACGATTGCTCGGAGTGTTGGTCTCGACGGTCGTGGCCTTCGCAGGCGGACTGTCGTCTCGCTCGCAAGCGGCCGACATTTCCGCCGCGCCCGCTCAGCCACTCACCTTCGAGCAGCATGTTCGTCCGATCCTAAAAGTCTTCTGCCTGGACTGTCACGGCGGCGGTGAGAAGCTCGAAGGGAAGCTCGATCTTCGTTTGAAGCGGTTCATCGCGGCGGGGGGTGAGAGCGGCGCGGCACTGCTGGCGGGAAAGCCCGGCGACAGCCTGATCGTCAAACGGTTGAAGAGCGGTGAGATGCCGCCGACCGAAAAGAAGGTTCCCGCCGACCAGATCGCGATCATCGAGCAGTGGATCGCCGGTGGAGCGGCCACGTCGCGCGAGGAACCGGAGTCGCTGGCACCGGGCCTCGGCATCACGGCCGAAGAGCGAGCCTACTGGTTCTATCAACCGCTGCGGCGGCCGAGTGTGCCGACCGACACCAGGACCAACGAGCAGGCTCCGCACTCGGAGAGTGCGGACTACATGGCGAAGGCCCGCTCACCGGTTGATGCCTTCATCCTCGCGCGGCTGGCTCGAACTCATGACTCATCGGTCCCCTCAGTCACATCCGTCCCATCGCCTTCCACGTCGTTGTCGCTGAACCCCGAGGCGGACCGGTTCACGTTCCTCAAGCGGGCGACGTTCGATCTGATCGGGTTGCCTCCCACGCCGGAAGAGGCCGAGCAGTTCCTGGCCGATGCCGCGCCGGATGCCTACGAACGGCTGCTCGATCGGCTGCTCGCGTCGCCTCATTATGGCGAGCGTTGGGGACGGCATTGGCTCGACGTTGCGGGCTACGCCGATTCGGAAGGGGACGGCAGCGTCGATACGATCCGGCCCTACATCTACAAGTTTCGCGACTACGTCATCCGCTCGCTCAACGCCGACAAGCCGCTCGATCAATTCCTGATCGAACAGCTTGCCGGAGATGAGCTCGTCACACCGCCGTACACAAACCTGACGCCCGAGCAAACCGAAATACTCGCCGCGACCGGCTTCCTGCGGATGGCGGCCGATCCGACCGCGAGTGGGCAGGGAGAGCCGGATGCCGCGCGCAACCAGGTCGTCGCCGACACAATCAAGATCGTCTCATCGAACCTGCTCGGGCTGAGTGTCGGTTGTGCCCAGTGTCACGATCACCGCTACGACCCGATCCCGCAGGTCGACTACTTTCAATTGCGAGCGATCTTCCAGCCGGCACTCGATCCTCAAGGCTGGATCGCCCCGCGCGACCGGGTCATCTCGCTCTACACGGACGAGGACCGAGCCAAGGCCGCCGCCATTGAGGCCGACGCCGCCAAGCTGCAAGCCGACGTGAACACCAAGCGACAAAAATTCATCGACGAGGCGTTCGACAAGGAAATCGAAAAGCACCCGGCGGAACAACGCGATGCCCTGCGCGAAGCCTTCAAAACGGCAACCGACAAGCGAACCGAAGACCAAAAGAAACTGGTGGCCAACACGCCCAGCTTGAATATCAGCGGCGGC
The DNA here is from genome assembly GCA_031412755.1 of Schlesneria sp. GTDB lineage: Bacteria > Planctomycetota > Planctomycetia > Planctomycetales > Planctomycetaceae > Schlesneria. The sequence goes on from JANODP010000086.1 coordinate 13,860, forward strand.
AATCTCTATCAGTACAACATGGGAGCCGCTGACGAATTGAAGAAGGACGAAGCGGTCGTCGCGGCGAAGCGGGCCGAGAAAAAAGTCGAAGACTTCATCAGCATTCTCAAGGAACCGGCGGGCGATCCGCGACCGACCCACATCTTCCATCGCGGCGATCACCGGCAACCGCTCGCGGCCGTGAAGCCGGCCGACCTGACGATTGCCGCGCGTGACGGCCAGCGATTCCAGATCGAGGACAAGGCCGCGTCGTTGCCCTCGTCGGGACGAAGGCTCGCGTGGGCCAGGCACATCACGAACGGATCGCATCCGCTGGTCGGACGAGTCCTCGCGAACCGAATCTGGCTGCACCATTTCGGACGCGGCATCGTGGACACCCCGGGCGAGTTCGGCATTCTGGGAACACGCCCCACGCATCCCGACTTATTGGATTGGTTGGCGTGTGAACTGGCGGGGCTGGGTGTTCCAGGCAATGGGACTGATGAGACGTATGGGACTGATGGGACCAAAGTCAGCGGGAGCGACGCTTCGTCCCATCAGGCTTCGTCCCATCAGTCGCATCCGTCTCATCAGTCCCATTCTTCAATGCGGTCCTTCAAACAACTGCATCGCCAAATCATGGCTTCCGCGGTCTACCGCCAATCGTCGCGTCGATCGCCCGACGCCACGATGCGGGACTCCGACGGATCGCTCTACTCGCGTTTCCCCGTCCGCCGATTGGAGGCCGAGATCGTGCGCGATCGCGCGCTGGCCGTCGCCGGTCGCCTCAACGACACGCTGTTCGGCCAGCCCGTCGAGGTGATGGAGGACTTTGCCGGGCAGGTCCATGTGAAGGACGACTCGCCGAGGCGGAGCCTTTACATTCAGGCCCGGCGCACGAAACCGGTCTCGCTACTCGCGGCGTTCGATGCGCCGGTGATGATGCTCAACTGCGACCGCCGGCCGTCGAGCACGGTTGCTCCGCAGTCGCTGATGCTGATGAATGGAGACTTCTTCCTCGCGCAGTCCGATCAACTTGCAAAGCGTGTCCGCGCCGAATCGCCGACGGAATCGGACCGTTCGCTGACCGAGCCGTTCGCGCCGCGTTACGCCAGCCACGCCGCCTCGTGGCAGTACGGACACGGTTTTGTCGAGGCAAACGGCCAGCCGGTCCAATTTCATCCGCTGCCGCACTTCACCGGCTCGGCCTGGCAGGGAGGAGCGGCGCTGCCAGATCCGACGACCGGTTGGGTGATCCTGCACGCGGCGGGCGGCCACGCTGGGAACGACCAGAAGCAGGCGACGATTCGCCGCTGGACTTCGCCTCGCGACGGTGTTGTGACCGTCACCGGCCAACTCAAGCACCCGTCGGAGAACGGCGACGGCGTGCGCGGGCGAATCATCTCCAGCCGCAGCGGCCTCGCCGGACAGTGGGAGGCCAAGACAAACGAAGCGGCCACCAATGGCCTCAAGATCGCCGTGCAACCGGGTGACACGCTCGACTTCCTGATCGATTGCCGGGAAAACGTGACCAGCGATTCGTTCGAGTGGCGCGTCCGCCTCGAACTGGCCGACGCGGCGGGCAAGATGGTCGAGACGTGGGACTCCGCCGCCGACTTCCACGGCCCGCAGGGAACCTCGCTGCCGCAGCAGGTCGCGATCGCCTGGCGTCTCGCCTACGGACGCCCCGCCACCAGCGAAGAACTCGAACTCGGCAGCCGATTCGTAAAAGAACAGACACAACTGCTCGGCAGCCTCGGTCAGAAAGACGACTTGGAACTGCTGGCACTGACGAATCTGTGCCAGCAGTTGCTGAGTTCCAATGAGTTCTTGTATGTGGATTAAGGCGATCCCAGATGGACAACCGTGACTCTTGGGCGTTAGCCCGTCTGTCGTTTTCGGAGCGGGGTGGCGTGAGCCCCCTGGTTTTTCATAGAGAACGGGCTGACGCCCAAGAACCAGGGGGCTCACGCCACCCCGCTCCGAAAATCGACTCCTTCCACATGTTGCATCGTCGAGATGCTGCGTCCTAACGACGCTCGCACAAGAATGTTTGAGGTTCCCATGCTCCACGACGATAACGCGGCGTCCTCCGCCCTGCACTCCGAGTTCTACGTTCCGGGCTTCACGTCGCGCCGTCGCTTCCTGACGTCGAGCGGCTTTGGAATCGGAGCCTTCGCGCTGGCGGGCCTGCTGCGCGATGATGGCCTTCTAGCCGCTCCGCCCGTCAAACCGAAGGACGATCAGCCGCACGACCTGAAGCCGCGCGCCTCGCACTTCGCGCCGCAGGCGACGGCGATGATCTCGATGTTCATGCATGGCGGGCCGGCTCACATGGACCTGCTCGATCCGAAGCCCGAGTTGACCAAGCATCACGGTCAGGACTACGGCGGCGAGGTCGTCTTCAGCTTCGTGAATCGGGCGAGCAAGAAACTGTTCGGTTCACCGTGGCAGTTCTCCAAGCACGGCGAATGCGGCACCGACGTGAGCGAACTGCTGCCGCACACGGCTTCCATCGTCGACGACATCTGCGTGGTGCGGTCGATGCACACGGGACACAACGGGCATGAGGTCTCGATCCGCTACTTCCACGGCGGCATTCCGGCCGTCACCGGACGACCGACGATGGGTGGCTGGATCACGTACGGTCTGGGAAGCGAAAGTCAGAACCTGCCGGCGTATCTGGTCCTCGCCGATCCGGGTGGGCATCCCGTCGATGGGACTCACAACTGGTCGAGCGGCTTCATGCCGCCGCTGTTTCAGGGAACCGTTCTGCGTGCGCAGGAGCCGCGCATCTTCAATCTCGATCCGCCGCCCAGGCTACGCGGAATTGTGCAGCAACAGAATCTGGAGTTGCTCGCGCGGCTCAATCGCAAGCACCTCGAACAGCATCCGGGCGAGGCGGACCTCGAAGCGCGCATCGCCAGCTACGAACTGGCCGCCGCCATGCAGACGGCCGCCAAGGAGGCACTCGACATCACTCAGGAGCCACTGCACATCCACAAGCTCTACGGCATCGATCAGGATGTGACGAAGGAGTACGGCACGCGGTGCCTGATCGCCCGCCGGCTGGTCGAGCGCGGGGTGCGCTTCGTCCAGTTGTTCCTCGGCGGACAGCCCTGGGACAATCATCAGGAGATTCAAAAGAACCTGCCCGCCGTCTGCGGCCGCACCGACCAACCGGCCGCCGCGCTGGTGAAGGATCTCAAGCAGCGCGGCATGCTCGATTCGACGCTCGTTCACTGGGGAGGCGAGATCGGCCGCCTGCCCGTCTGCGAAGGAACGATGGACGACAAGAGCGGCCGCGATCACAACGGCCAGGGGTTTTCCATCTGGCTCGCCGGTGGAGGCGTTCGTCCCGGCATGACCTACGGCGAGACGGACGAAGTCGGACACAGGGCGGCCGTGAACGTGGTCACTCCCAACGATTTTCAAGCCACGGTCTTCCACCAGTTGGGCATGGATCACTCGAAGCTGACATACCAATTCAACGGCCGCGAACAACAAATCACGGACGGTCGCCCTGCACGAGTCGTTCGCGAGATTCTGAAAGGCTGATCGAGAACGGAGGGTCACTTTGGGAATCGAGGGATGAAGCGACCCGTCCGCATCCTGTAGTCAACGTACTGCTGACCGAATCGCTCGACCAGCCTTTGCTCTTCTTTCGGCGTCCGCACGGCGAGCAGCACCAGGACGATCAGGCTGCTCAAACCGATCAGCCAATTCGCCGTCAGCAGCGTCACGGAACCCATGAGCAGTGCCGCCGTCACATAAAAGGGATGCCTGACCCAACGGTACGGGCCGTGCGTGACCAGGGTTGCCTCTGCTCTGGTGACAACGGTGTCCGTCAGGTTCTTGCCGAGGCTGGACAGCGTCCAGTACATCAGTAACGAGCAGAGTGCGCCGGTGGCGACTCCGACCCAGCGAACCCAGATGGGCAGCGGAACCATCGCCCACTGGACGGATGCCGGGGCGAACAGATAGGCGAAGGTGCTGATCCAAAGACACAGTCCGGCCAGCCGAAGCAGGGTGGCAAACAGGTAGCCTTCGTCCTTGTGAGAGATCTTCTCGCCCGACGCGGCCGCTTGCAGCCGGAAGTAAACCGTGACCGTCATCGTGAGGACAATCACGATGACCAGGGCGACACGAAAGGGATTCTCCGCAGGCATGTTTTACTCGTAGAAGACCGCCAACCAGATGGTCGGCTCGCCGGGCGTCGTCCACTCGACCCGGTGCTTCACGTGCGCCGGGATCTGGATGAAGTCGCCGGGCTTCATCTCGACGGACTGTTCGTGATCCTCGAAGCGAAGCCTCGCCGCACCTTGCAGAACGAGCACCCACTCGCATTGATCCTGGTCATACCAGAATCCTGCCGGTGACGCCTGGCCTTGCGAGACGATCCGTTCGATGCGGATGTTGGTCGCATCGAGCAGCGTGGTGAACAGCTCATTGGGCAGGCACGGGGGGAGGTCGGCGAACAGGTTCGAGGAATGGACCATGACACCACAAACTCCTTCTCCAGCCGGTGACAGTCAGGATCGACCAGCCCGACGAGCGAGCGAGGGCTTCCACCCCCGTCCATCCCCAACCCTCGCTCGCGCGTCGGGCTGATTTTGAAGACGAGCCTGTTCAACGAACCTGCTGTCCCTGCCAGCGGAGCCAGTGATCGGCCAGGACGATCGCGATCATGGCCTCGGCCATCGGGACGAAGCGCGGCAAAAGGCACGGGTCGTGACGGCCCTTGGTTTTGATCGTGGCCGGTTCACCGAGGTTCGTCACGGTCGGTTGCTCGATCGGCAGGCTGCTCGTCGGTTTGATCGCGGCGCGCAGGATGATCGGCAGGCCGGTCGTGATGCCTCCCAGCATGCCACCGTGCCGGTTGGTGTCGGTGGTGATTCCGGCATGGCCGTCGCGCGGATGAGCCGTGTCCGGAATGAAGTGATCGTTGTGCCGGCTGCCGCGCATCGTGACGCAACCGAAACCGATGCCGTACTCGACGCCGAGCACGGCGGGAAGCGAGAAGAGCGCCTTCGCGAGATCGGCCTTGATCTTGTCGAACACCGGTTCACCGAGGCCCGCGGGAATGTTCGTGGCCACGATCTCGGCCGCTCCGCCGATGGAGTCGCCCTCTTTGCGAACCTGCTCGATCAACTCGATCATCTTCGCGGCCGCGACCACGTCGGGACAGCGGACGATGTTGGGCTCGCCGCTCGGCAACTTCTCGACCTGTTCGAGCGTGACGCTCGCCGGATCGGCGATGCTGGCCTTCACATCGCCCACCTGGGTGACGTATCCAACGACCAGTCCCCCGAACGCCTGGTGAAGAATCTTCTTGGCGACGACGCCCGCCGCGACGCGAACCGTCGTTTCGCGGGCACTCGACCGCCCCCCGCCGCGATAGTCGCGGAAGCCGTACTTGGCGTCGAAGCTGTAGTCGGCGTGACCGGGCCGGTACAGATCCTTGATGTCGCCGTAGTCCCTGCTCCGCTGGTCCTGGTTGCGGATCAGGATGGCCAGACTGGTTCCGGTCGTTCGTCCCTCGAAGACGCCGGACAAGATCTCGGGCGTGTCGGACTCATCTCGTTGCGTGACGATGTGACTCTGCCCCGGCCGCCGTCGGTTCAGGTCAATCATCAAATCCTCAACGCTCAACGGGATTCCGGAGGGAACGCCGTCGATGATGACCACGTTGGCCGGCCCGTGACTTTCACCGGCCGTTGTGATCCGAAAGGCCTGTCCAAATGAGTTTCCTGCCATAGTGCGGCCGATTGTATTGGTCGGGGAGGGAAACCGGAAGAAGTCGGAGGTCGGAGGTCAGCGGTCAGAGGTCAGAGGGAACAGGGAACAGAGGCGAAGTGAGGTCTCTTTCCTCATCTGACTTCTGACTTCTGACTTCTGACCTCTTCTTTCACCTCTTCCCACGAAAGAGAATTGCCGCCGGGACCGCTCGCCAGCCTCGCAGGCTTGGGCTAGAATCCCGGCCACCAGCACAGGTTGCGTGAAAAGTCACGAGACTTCGCAAGTCTGGGCCGGTCACTGCCGATGAGCAACTGTTTGGAACGAGTTGGGCGGCGAGTCACAGGCGCGGAGGCGAGTGGCTGCTCTCAGCGGCATCATCCCACGGCGACGACGAGTCGAGAGGTGACGATTCATGGCGAAAGCAGGCGGACGAAAGAAGCTTCCCAAGGAAGTGGCGGTCATCAACGCGGACAACTGCACGGGCTGCGAAGCGTGCCTGGACGTCTGCCCCGTCGACTGCATCTACAAGGTTGCGGGCGAGTCGATCGCCGGGCTGCAATCGTGGTGTGAGATCGACGTCGAGCGGTGCGTCGGTTGCGAAGTCTGCGTCCACATTCCGACCAAGAAGACCGACCCCTACGAACTGACGGTCTGTCCGTGGGACGCCATCATCCTCGTGCCGACGGTTCAGGTGGCCCAGGCCGTGGCCAACAAGGGCGGCCCCCCCGGCTATATGGCCGCCAATTGGGACCGCCTGGTGGTTCCCGCCCAGCGCATGGCCGAACTCGCCGCCGAGCAGGCCAGCAGCAAGTAATAGCGGATCGTGGGTAGTGGGTAGCCAGACAGATGTGTTTGTCACGATCGCTTCCTGCACACGCCCCCTCCTCTCTGCTATTTACTGTCCACTCTGGCCGCAGGATGACTCTCAATGCCCGCGCGCTTTCGAGTCCTGATCACGGATCGAGCCTGGCCTGACACGTTGATCGAGCGCGACATCCTCGCGCAGGTGGAGGCCGATGTGGTGGAGCCGGCCTCGACGGACGAGGCGGCCCTCATCACCGCGGCCGCGGATGTCGATGCGATTGCGACGAACTGGGCCAGGGTGACGGAAGCGGTGATTCGTGCGAGTGGTCGGTGCCAGACGGTCGCCCGGTTTGGGATTGGCATCGACAACATCGACGTCTCGGTCGCGACGGCGCTGGGCATCCCGGTGACGAACTGCCCGGACTATTGCGTCGGCGAAGTGTCGGATCATGCCCTGGGCCTGCTGCTGGCCTGTGCCCGGCGGATCGGGTTCTTTCATTTGCGGACGAAGAGCGGCGAGTACAACCTCTCGGCGGCGACACCGATGCAGCGGGTGGCCGGTCAGACGCTGGGCCTCGTTGGTTTGGGGCAGATCGCGCGAGCCCTGGTTCCGAAGGCGCGATCGCTCGGCCTGAACGTGATCGCTCACACCGCCAGCGGCAACGACTATGGAACCGGCGTCCGGATGGTGACGTTCGACGAGTTGCTGGCGTCGAGCGATTACGTGTCCTTGCATGCGCCATTGAACAACTCGACGCGGGGCCTGTTAGGGCGCGAGGCGTTGGCGAGGATGAAGCCGACCGCGTACCTGATCAACACGTCGCGCGGCAGTCTGATCGATGAGGCCGCGTTGTGGGAGGCCCTGCAACAGAACCGCGTGGCGGGCGCGGCGCTGGACGTCTTCGATCCCGAGCCGCCCGATCTGTCGGGGCCGCTCTTTCGGGACGAGCGGGTCCTCGTGACGCCCCACGCGGCGTTCATCTCCGAGCAGTCGGTGCGACAGATGCGAACGCAGGCGATGGAGCAGGTCGTCGCGGTCCTCGCGGGGCGGCGTCCGAACAATGTGATCAACCCGCAAATCTACTCCCGTCAGCCCTAATCGTTGCCCGTCGTCTTTCGGGAGCGAAGTCACGTCCGTCCCGGGACCGCTTTGTGAGCTACCGTTTCCACACGGGACGACGTGTCCGGCCTCCGCCCTGCGCGGCAGACTGAACAACGCCTCCGTTCACCGTCTGTTTGCGAGCATTGCCGAGCCGGCCGGAAGGGCAATCCATCGTGGGTTCTCGTGATTCTCATACCCTCAATCAACACGCCCGCCGCAACCATCGACCGGAGCGCCCGGCCTCTGCGACGCATTTGAATCCTCCGCGAGAGGCCGTCGTCGCACCGGGCGATGGCGTGGTCCCGCGCGAGAAACACACTGCCGCGCGAGAGGAACCGGTCGCCGCAATGGACGCCCCTGTGCGAGGCGACGTCGGTGACGAGGTGCGGACTCGCGACCTGGAACGGCCGCCGGTGATGCCGGACCGCAGCCACGAGCTGGCCGAATTGCAGCAGCAACTCGGTGCCAAGGACGAATTGATCTCGGCGCTGGTCGGCGAACTCGAACAGGTCGTCGAGCAGCTCGATCGGATGCAGCGCTCGGGGGCCAAAGGATCGCCAGGGTCGTCGGGCGGCGTCACCGCCCTGCCGGCCAATGTCGTCGAAGAGCATCAACAGGTTCTGAGCGATCTGCAACGCGTGGTTCAGCAGTGGGAAGCCCTGCAGGCGTCGAGCGTGCTCGGTCGGATCGAGGCCGAGGTCGGCGAACTGCGGTCGATGCTCGCACGGGGGGCGCGGTTCCCCGCAGCCGACGACGCACAGCCGGCCGCTGCCTCGGACGATCCTCTCGACGACGTGCTGTCGCGTCTCGGTGTCGCCCGCCAGGACCGTGAACTCGCGGACATGCAGAGCGATGGTGCCACGTGGGAGGTGATGAAACGACAGATGATGGGTGGCGATTCGCCCACGGCCGCCGAACCGGTCGCGGTGGAGGATGACGAGGTCGAGATCGAAGCCGTCGTCGCTCCCCATCCCGTGGATCTGGAGACCGCGACTCACGACGAGTTGCAGCGGGCCTGTGCCGAACGCGATGCCTGCATCGTGCAACTCACTCGAATGCTCCGGTCGCGCCATGCCGTGTCGCTGCCCGACAACTGGGACGACATTCTCGAAGTGCCCGAGGAACAGAAGGCCCGCGTCGATCAACTGGCCACGCGGCTGGAGGAGCAGGTCCGGCTGGCCGAGGTCGAAATGTCACTCGAACGCGCCCGACTCTCGCGCGAACGGACGCAGGTGCAGTCCGACCGGGACAAGATCGAAAAGCATCTCAAACGGCTCGGCCTCTCGTCGCTCGACGAACTGGAGAGCGTCTCCGTCGAAAACGGGTCGACTTCCGACCGGCGCTGGATGCGATTCCTCGGCGTGAACCGCCGCGGATGATGCGATCGCTTCCGCAGCAGCCATTTCCCGCAGCAATGGTCCGTCGAATTCGACTACCGCGTACGGTTCGTCAGCGGCGTCTCGCGCGAGTGGCCCGCCTGTTGAACACCCGAGTCATAGCTCGCGGAGGCCTGTTGCTGCGACGGGCTCGTCGTCTGATCGAGGAACGAGTTGATCGTCGTCAACGTTTCCTTCCGCTGCTGAATCTCGGAACCGTCGGCCAACTGCACGGTCATTTCGAGATAGCGGTTGATCTGTGAGTTTGTCGGCAGGCCGGTGCGCCGGTCGACCTTGCAGGTTCCCGAGCAGTGGCCTCCCTTGACGAAGACCCTCATTTCCCGGTTGCCGTCCCGAACCACGACCGGTGCCGCGTCGGAGACAACCTTGCCGATCATGCTGATCTCGGCGGTGCTGTCGGTCAGATCCTTCAGCACGCACCGCGTGTTGACCTGCATCGGAATCGGTCCCTCGGACTGGCGCGGCTTCAAGTCCCACGCCGATCCGATCTTGACGGCCACGGCGGGGTGACGCGGGTTGTCGCTGTAGGGGAGCAGTCCGATTCCGTCGTCGACAAAATTCGCGAGATCGTTCTCGCTGTGCGTCCCCTCCAACTGGGCCAGCACCGACTGGCGGTGCTGTGGCGGCACGTTCCGAACGCAGCGCTGCAGGAAGTCGGCGAATCCAACCAGTTCCCGCACGCGGTTGTCGGGACCGATCCAAAACGCGAAGCCGTTATCGTGCAAGCCGGCATAGGCGAGTGCCTCCGGGGGAACCGCCTGCTGCGGCGAGTCCGAGGCGTACTCGACCTTCTTTCCCGCGATGTCGTGGCTGTAGCGGACGCGGTGATAACGGACCGACAGCAGCTTGTTGCCGTCGCGAACCTCTTCCACGCTCAGCGACAGCAGCATCTCGGTCAGCGACCGATACACCGAGACACCCTGTCCATCGGCCTGCGTCAACCGCTGCTCGACCCGCTTCGTCAGCGGGAAACGATCGCCGACCTTCAGCTTCAGTTCCAGCTCGCCCTCGGTGGGCGAGGAACCGCGCTGGGAACCCGAATCGAGTTCCCTGGTATCGTCGTCTTCGAGTTCGGCCAGGTCGGCATCGGCGTCCGCCTTGCTTCCCTGGAAGTAGTTACAGCCCGCGAGACTGACGAACAACAACAGGGCCAGAAATCCAGACGGTCGAACGGCGGCAAACGACATCGTGAAGACCTTCCTTGGTCAAATGCACCGTCATGAACGGCGGTTGCCGAGTCGCTGCTCAAATCAGCAACGAGGCCCCTGCGAACGGCGGGAACATAGCAATCCCGCCAAATCGCGCGAAGATGAGGTTGCCACGGCGACGGCCTCCTTCAAAACCAGCCATTGATGCGGCGACTGTTTCTACGATTGCGACCGGTTTCATTCGTCGTCTCCTTCAATTCG
>JANODP010000087.1:0-2737 GCA_031412755.1 Schlesneria sp.
GGGCGAGTCAGGACCAGCCGCCATCTGCAATCGCCCCTCACCCCTAACAGCCCGTTGAAAAAGGATTAATCGAGTGCCACGGCTGTGTCAGCCGTGTGAATTTCGAGAGACTTGTGACAGTCTCCACGGCTGACACAGCCGTGGCACTCCTTTTTCAACAGACTCCTAACCCCTCTCCCCAAAGGGGCGAGGGGGACAAGAAATGCGATAGACTTCCGAGCGACACAGGCACTTGGCGAAGGAACGCACGCGCATGACGACCACCATCCCGGCACGTTCGGTCTCACCGTTACTGGCCGCTGCCGACGATCCGCACGGGGCCGCGCTGTCGCGACTGCTGGACGTGGCCCTGCAATTGGCGACCGAGCACGACCTGACCCGCATTCTCCAGATCGTGACCAATGGCGTTTGCGATGCCGTCGATTGCGAGCGGGCCAGCCTGTTTCTGATCGACGACGCGAAACAGCAGCTCTACACGCGCGTCGTCACGGAATTGGAGATCAGCGAGATTCGCCACGGCATCGAGCACGGCATCACCGGCTGGGTGGCCCGGCATCGGCAGACCGTTCACGTGCCGGACCCGCACGGCGACGAGCGTTGGGATTCGTCGGTGGACCGCCGGACGGGATTTGTCACCCGCAACCTGCTCTGCGCGCCGGTGCTGTCGAACGTGGACGGGCGACTGGTGGGCGTGCTGCAACTCCTGAACAAGGCCGCGGCGGGCTTCAGCGATTTCGACGAGCAACTGATCCGCGCGTTTGCCGCTCACGCCGCGACGGCTCTCGAACGGCGACGGCTGCAAGAGGAGGCGCTGCACGCGCACGAACTCGAACAGGCGATGGAGATGGGCCGCCGCATCCAGCGCGGGTTCCTGCCCGAGACCCTGCCGAGCATTCCCGGTTACGACGTGGCCGTCTGGTGGCAGCCGGCGGAGTTCGTGAGCGGCGACTACTACGACTGGCTGACTCTGGCGGATGGCCGCCACGGGTTTGCCCTCGGCGACGTGAGCGGCCACGGCCTGGGACCGTCGCTGATCATGGCGTCGGTTCGCGCGATGCTGCACGTCCTGACGAAGACGGCTTCCGACCCCGACCGCATCGTCGAACTGCTGGCCGAGTCGATCGCGCCCGATCTGAAGCAGGGCCAGTTCATCTCATTCCTGCTCGTCTCGCTCGACCCGCGGACGCACGAGGTCCGTTTCGCGAACGCGGGCCATGCGCCGGCGCTGCATCTCGACGCGGCCGCGGCGGCATTTCGACGACTCGCCGCCACCCGCCTGCCGCTCGGTTTCCCGAGGCTGTTGTCGGGCAAGGATGACCCGCAACTGAGCCTCGCGCCGGGCGACCTGCTCGTACTGGGAACCGACGGCTGCATCGAGGTCACCGACGCGAGCGGCACCATGTTCGGCAATGACCGATTGGAGCAGGTCGTCCTCGCGCATCGCGACCGCCCGGCCGCCGAGATCGTGGCCGCCGTCCGCGACGCCGTCCAACAGTTTCATGGCCGGCCGCTTCCACCCGATGATTCCACGCTGCTCATTGTCAAACGAACGTCTCAACCGGTTGCGACCACTGGCGGATGCGGCTAGGTTGCTGTGGTGTCGGAGGGGACCGAAGGGACTGAAGGGACTCAAGGGACCGAAAAGTCGAATCGGCCCCATCAATCCCATCAGTCCCCTACTTCAACGCTCGCTGTGACGCCTTGATCCTCAGCAAACGGAAGCCACCCGATGAACCGATACGTTTCGCTTGCTTGCCGTCTGCTGATCTGGGCCGTTGTCACGAGCCGGGCCGTTGGCACGTTTGCCGCGGAACCGGGTACCCCGCGGGTCGAGTTCAACCGAGATATCCGGCCGATCCTGTCGGATAAGTGCTTCACTTGTCACGGCCCCGACTCGGCGAAGCGGCAGGCGGGACTGAGGCTCGACCGGGCCGAGGACGCGACCGCCGAGCGGGATGGCCCGCGCGCGATCGTGCCGCGCGACACCTCGAAGAGCGAAGTCGTCCGTCGCATCGCGTCGCGCGATCCCGACGAACAGATGCCGCCGCCGAAATCGAATCTGTCGCTGTCGCCGCAGGAAGTCGCGCTGATCCGGGAGTGGATCGAACAGGGGGCCGAGTACCAGCCGCACTGGGCATTCCTCGCCCCGCGCGCCGTTGTTCCTCCCACCGATTCCTTTCTGAGCGGGGGACGCGAGTCCCCCGGTTCTTCGCCGAACACGACACCCGCGTCTCGATCACTCAGCCCCATCGACACCTTCGTCCGCGCGAAGTTGACCGAGCACAACCTCGCTCCGTCCCCCGAGGCCGACAAGCCGACGCTGCTGCGCCGCGCGTCGTTCGATCTGATCGGCCTCCCGCCCACGCCAGACGAGGTCGATGAGTTCGTCGCCGACTCGTCGCCGGATGCGTTCGAGAAACAGGTCGACCGCCTGCTGGCTTCGCCCCGCTACGGAGAACGGATGGCCACGCTCTGGCTCGACGCCGCCCGCTATGCCGACACCAACGGCTACCAGACCGACGGCCCGCGCTTCATGTGGCGCTACCGGGACTGGGTGATCGACGCCTTCAACCGCAATCAGCCGTTCGATGAATTCACCATTCATCAGTTGGCGGGAGACTTGTTGGAGAGTGCGGAACTCGGGGCGCGGGGCGCGGGGCAGAAGGACGATAACGCGCGAGCGAGTTACGCACACCGCACACCGCGCTCCCAGTTACGCGTTTGCGCCAACGCCCAC
>JANODP010000088.1:0-14021 GCA_031412755.1 Schlesneria sp.
GGAAATTCGGAATTGGTCGGATTGAGGCTTGTTCGCTCGGGTAGCTTTTCCTTGGCCAATTCCGAATTTCCGAAGTGCCTGACCCCGGCTTTGTCGAGGGAACGTTCGGCTCGTCACGCGAGCCCGAACTGGTTTCCCTACGGCAGGTCTTCCACGACGAGCACGATCTGGCGAGTGTCTGCGGTCAGTGTCTCTGTGGTGGCGTTGATCTTCTCGGGGGACAGTTCCGGCAGGCGGTATCCCGCTCGCCACTGTTCGATCAAGGCGGGACGCGACCATTCGCCGTCGGCCTTCAAGGGGAGAATCTCCAGGGCGACGAACGCCGGCTGATCGCGGGATACGACCACCAGTTGACCCTCGGGAGATTCGTCCAATTGCCAACCCTCGGGGAGTGTCCAAGTGAAGGGGAGACGAGATGCCGGTGTGTCACCCTTCTCGTGGGGCCGAAACCGAATCGACTTGAGGATCGATCTCAGTTTTTCGATCTGCTGATCGGGCGCGTTCTCGGCGAAGTACGTTCCCTGAAGCATCCAGACAGACTGCTTGTCAGGCACCAGCGCCAGGACAACCTTCGTACCGGCCGGGTTGGCGGGCGGCTCCGGCTTTCGCAGCGCGAGCCATTTTTCCGCCGCGGCGGGACTCGCGATGACCAGCGATCCCACGAACTGGTCGAAGTCATCGACGTGCTTCGTCATCAGGGATTTTGGACCTGAACAAGTGACAATCCAGGTTTGTTCGCCGCGCGAGACGCCGACGGCCAGCATCCGTTCGGATCGAACTGGCAGATCATCTGGAGACTCGATGTCGATTCGCCAGCCAGTCTGTCCGGCGACCTTGACGGGCGTGGTCCGAATCTCGTCCAACGGCAGCGGGGTCCGACCTTCCGACAGTCGCCAACTGTTGACGATCTGTTCCTTTCGGGCCGCTCCCTGCGGAAAAAAGTTGACGTTGATCATCAAACGTTCGAGTCCGCCGAACAGATGGAGTGTCGAGACCGTGGTTCCGAAGGCGCGGGTGTCTCCAAAGTAGTAGGGATCGACCAGGCGTGGCGTTCCCTCTTCAATCCAGCCGCGGGGAGCCTCGAATTGCAGCGGGCAGTCCGCCAGCTTTCGGTCCTTGATCAACAGCGCCAACTCCTGAACGGCCTGATTGAACTTAGCGGGATCGCCGTCTCGCCGGGCCGCGATGAGTTTCGCGTAGTGAACACCCGCCGGATTGGCCTCAATCCCCGACTCCTTCTCCGTGTGAGCCAGAATCAGGGCGAACGTCAGGTTGATCCACTCGCCGCCCGGCTGCTTCGGGGGCACGACGAACGGAATCGGCCGCTTCTCCAGTTCCTGAGACTGCTGCAGGCTCGCGAGCATGCTCTCGTTGCTCGCAAAGTCAGGCTGACGAAAGACCGCCATCAATCGCAGCAAGCATTCCAGGCGATCTGCGAAATCCAGCATCGCCGACTCTTCGTCGGTGCGTCGCGTCTGAGACTTCCGAATGTCGGCCAACCGTTCCTCGAACGCCTCCAATTTCGGGATGAGATCCTTGATCGGAAAGAGGCGAAGCTTGGCGCTGGCTTCCAACTCGAACAACTTTCGCACTGGAGGATGTTCGACGAGCACGACGGGAGCCGACTGGAAGGCGTCGCTCCCGCTGATCAAATCGAGCAGCCAGGCAACGGCTGGCTGAGACTTTCCCTCCGCATCCAGCCACGTTTCTTTGCCAGAGAGTCGCAACAGCGCGTTGCGGGCGTAGTGATCGAAGTCGGTCACCCGGCCATTGAACTGGATCGGCAGTCGACCGAAGGCCTTGTCGTCGAAACGCGCCGCGCGTTGCGAAGGGCCATCACCCCAGCCGGAAGTCGGGAAGATTGCCAGCAGCAGAACGGCAGGCAGCGCGAACAACAGTCTTCTCATTGAAATGTTTCCCCACTGACAAGCGGTCGCGTTTGAATCTCGACCGCAATTTTTGGAATCCACCGCCAAACGGTCGAGTCGGCGGAGCGCGAGGAACACGGCGACTGCCCATCTGTGTTCCCCCTCACTTGCGGCGACAAAATGCCGTGGTGGTGAGGAGTTGTCAATCAGCGTCATGGGATCGCGGGGTGGCTCCGTGATCGTTGCAATCGTTGCCGAGTTTCATCAAGGCAACGACCCTGTTGCGTGTCATCGCTCCCCGTTGTCTCGCAACAGGGAAGCTGCTGTAATCGGAAACGTGTGCGGTTCCGGTCTGTTTCTGGAGGCGGTGAGTGATGATGCCTTTCCACTTGCGATCCTGTATTTCGTTCCTGGGACTCGTATGCGTCCTTTCGTGCGGAGTGGTCTTCGCCCAGGAACGACAGGCCGAGTCGTCGTCCGAAACGGTCGCGATGAAGGCGTGGTATGCCTTCTATCAACACGAGGCCGCGCAGGCGTATCGGTTCACACTGGAACCGGGCAATGTTGAGCTCAAGCTGGATCCCACGCCGATCCTGCGCTGGACCAACCCGCTGGAAGAGGGGAGCATTCACGGTGTGGTTTATGTCTGGCGAAACTCGGGGCGGCCGGTGGTCGTCGGGCAGTTGTTTTCGTACCTCAACGGCAAAGGGGGACGCGTCTATTGCCACGCCATGCACAGCCTGGCCCGCAAAGATGAGAAGTTGACCGGCCAGCGGGAGGAGAAGGTGTTTTGGACTCCGGAATCTCCCGGGGTAGAGATGCATGACGTCCCCGGAGCGCCGGCACCGGCGGCCAGTCGTGCGGCCCGGTTGGTCCAAATGAAGGCGATCTCCCGCCGGTTCTCGGCCTATACCGATGAAGCAACCCGCGGCAAACGAGTGCTGAGATTGCTCCCCACGCCGCTTGATCGCTATCCGGAAAGTGACCCCGCCGGAGCCGACGGTGCGCTGTTTTCACTGGTGGTCGGTAATGATCCCGAGGTGATCCTGCTCGTGGAGAAGGACGCGAGGCCGACCGAAGGCCCGGTCTGGCAATACGGTCTGATTCTGTCCACGCGCAGCACGTCTGTGGCCCTGCTCGATGAACGTGAGGTCTGGCGGCACGACTCGTCCGGAAAGAATCCCGCCGATCCACGCGGCGGTTACCTGTCCGTCCACGGGATTGCCACGCTCCCCCTCGAACCACCCGAAAGTCCGGCTGACAAGCCCTGACATTTGGCAGAGTGGCTGCGATCGGGCGTCTTCGACAGCGCCCCGTGGAGTGACGCTGCGAAAGTTGAGGGCTCGAAGACTCGACCCCCACCGGACGTTATTCGTGGTTCCCGCCTGCGTCACTCGCGGGCGCAATGACACACGGCCTGACCGAAGGCGGTCAGGCCGTGCAATACTGTGGCTGATCAATTCTTGATGCCGTACCCGACAGCCCTGCGAGGCAATCAGCGGGTGTACTCCAGGCCCACGAAGAAGCCATGGTAGAGCGTGTCGTTGGTGTCGATGGTCGAAGTCCCGAGGAATGGGTTCGAGACGGCGATCTGGTCGGAGGCCAGGGCGACGCCGTCGACCCACATCAGTTGGTATGTCGATCGCAAGGACAGGTTGTTAGTAATCCGGTACGAGCTGGCGAAGCCCAACTCTCCCACAAACGCCGTCGTGGTGCTGCTGTCCGACGAGCCGAAGGTGGCGGGGAACGCCGTCTGAGAAATGAAGACGTCGCTACTGTTGTGGTTGGCGTAGATGCCCGCCTTGCCGAAGGTGTTCACATTCCAGCGACCTCTCGTCAACAGATCGATCTCGCCTCCAAGCTGGAAACCAAACAGGTCGTTGTTGGTGTCGTTTTGAATCGTGGCCACGTTCAGACCGGGACCGATATCTTGAACGAGGGTTGCACCTTCCTCGTTCAGTCGCAGATAGCGAAAGCCCGCCAGGACCGTCAGCCAATTGGGACCGGCTTGCCGTCGCACGTTCAGTTCCGTGCTCAGCAAGGACGAGTCGTAGGAACCCGAGATCGTGCTCGGCAACCCATTGCCGAGCGGTATTTGGTATGTCGTAAAGGCCCCGAGCGGGGACAAGATGGTCGGTACGGAGGCGTTCATGTTTTCGACGTTGAAGAAGCGAGCTTCCAGATCCCAACCGGAACCACCCGCATTGTGGCGAATCACGTCGATTTCAAAGCCCGGCGTAAAATCGAAGTTGAACTGATTGGCATTGAGCACCGGGGTCACCAGGGTGCCATCGGTAACCAGCACCGCACTACTCGGGTCGGCACGCTTCATCCAGAGCGCGCCCGCACGAATCGTCCAGCGCGGGTCACAGCCACAGCCGCAGTTCTGGCCGTTGCCGCCGCCGAATGCAGTGGACTCATAGCGGAAGTTTTCCGGGGCATTCACTTCGCCCAGGGCCGTCATGAAAATCCCTTCCTCATACGTGGAGGCTGGGATGTTGGCATTCGAGCTGACGTTCCGAACGACCGGAGAGAATCCCGCGTCATCCGCGTCGTCAAAAACTTTTGACAGCACGATGGGTTGGGATTCATCGGCCGTTGCAGGCCCGACGACTGCAAACGCGCAGATGGCGACGAGCGAAGCCATCGCGAGAGGCCGGTAAGATTTCATGAGCGAGTCTCCATAATCAGTGTGCCATCCGGTTGGTTGCCGCAACAACAGTCCCTCTTCAACGATGATCAATCGCGAGAGGCAATGATTGCCGCTCGCCTCGACTGGGTTGCGGGGGAAGTCCCGAGATCATCGTTCGTTGCAATGGTTCACGCCCAAGGGGTGCGGTATTACCCCATAGGGTCGACTGGCATCCCCGGCCGTAACAAAAGATTTAACCGGCCCCGCATCAGCCGGAATGACCAATAGGATCGTCACAACCATCAGACTCGATGGCCGGAGTGGCTGGCGTTGCGTGGGCTGGTCATCCGGGCAGAGGTTGTCACATGACGGCGCGGCAGACCACATTGCGTTCTCAGGAAGGGTGCAAGACAATCTCAGCCGTTCGAGACAATGTTTGGAGCGTGGTTGACGTTTGGAGTGTGGCTGATTCGAGGCTGCGTGTGTCTGGACGGCTCCGGTCAATGCTCACCTTTCACGCGGAGGATGAGCCCGAGCGGGACAAGCCATCAGGACCTCGTCACGGACAGGACACGACGGGGTCCGAGTTGCAGACTCACCCCTGACGACCCCAGAAGTCACACACGGAACGAATTGGAGAAACGGCGTGACAGAGCCCACTTCTCGCCTGGCCGAGTTGCTGCATTCGTGGATCGCCCCGCGCGTGGCGGCTGTCGCGCTGGCGTGGCTTGACGATCGGGCCGCGGCCATCGCGACGGGCGACAAGAAGGCGTTGTTTCTGGGTTTCGGCATGGTTCCACGGAAGGTTGGCAAGGCGGACGTGACGCTGTCCGACGCGGAACTGGCTCAGGCCGAGGCCGTTCGCCCCGGCTGGAACCCGCGCGGATGGAGCCTCGATCAACTCGCGCGGACTTTCCTCGTGCTGAGCTTCCCGTCGAAGGATGCCGCGCTGTACGTCCAGACGCTCGACCAACTCTTCCAGGCGGGCGAGGTCGGTGAATTGGTGTCGCTGTACCAGGCATTGCCCCTGCTGCCGAATCCCGCCTCGCACGTGTTGCGTACGGCCGAAGGAATTCGCAGCAACATCAAATCGGTCTTCTGCGCGATCGCCCACCAGAACCCGTACCCCGCCGAGCAACTCAACGACGAGCAGTGGAATCAACTCGTCCTGAAATGCCTCTTCATCGACGTGCCGCTTGACCTGCTGGTCGGTGTCGATCGCCGAGCCAATGCCAAACTCATGACGACGTTGATCGACTTCGCCCACGAGCGCCGCGCCGCCCATCGCCCGATCCCATTCGACCTCTGGCGCTGCGTCGGCCCCTTCGCGGACGAGCGGGCACTGGATGACTTGCGGCTCGTGCTGACCACCGGCTCGCCGCTTGAACAGCAAGCCGCCGTGCTGGCCCTCAAGTTGTGCCCGGCCCCACGAGCGGCAGAGATTCTGCGTGAGATTCCGACCCCGGATTCATCCGCGTCGTTCAAGTGATGAACTCGTAGCGCCCATTGGGAGATCATCAATTGAGCAAGCTGATCGAGACTAAAGCCGAGTTTCAAGTATTGGCCGAGCAGCGGCTCTTGGAAGCGAAGGCGTTGCTCGACCTTGAGAAGTGGGACGGAGCGTATTACCTGGCTGGCTATGCCGTGGAACTCGCCCTCAAGGCGTGTATCATCAAGACGCTGATGGCGACGGATGCTTTTCCGGGTAAGGAGCTTTCGCGGAATTGCTACACGCACGCGATCGAGACGCTCGTCAAGCAAGCTCGGCTGGATGACGTATTAAAATTGGCGACGGACACGGATCGCGATTTTGAATCCAACTGGGCGGCGGCGAACAATTGGAATGAGGAAAAACGATATCACCGGATCAACAAGGCCGAAGCGGTGGCGCTCTATGACGCCATCGCCGATGGCGAACACGGAGTACTCCAATGGATCAAGAAACAGTGGTGAGCGAACAGACTGAAAGCGGTAGGCGGCTCATGGAGAAGCTCCCGGAGGAGGGGTTTGAAGTCCGGGTTGCGTTCTGGGCGAAGCGAACTGACGAGGAGACGTGGTATCTGTACCTCGCCTCTCCTTTCGTGGACGAACATGGGCCGACCGTCGCCTATCGTCGCGTGTTTGATGTCATGCGGCAAATGTCCGACCTGTGGATTGAACCACTGGAAGTCCGGGTAATCGGAATCAACGATTCCCTCACCGAGGCCGTCTTGGCCGTGATGAAACCAAAGGTTCCAGACGGCAAGTTCGCAGTTCGGCACCCGAAGCCATATCCGGGGATGACCCGGCTTGGCAATTCCGCTCTCAGCCGACTCGACATCGTCGGGGCGTACGTCTACCCGCTGTCCCAGGCGAGCGTTACAGCGTAGGTGGAACGGAACGAATTCAAGGAACATCATGCTTTACCTCGACCCGCACATTCACATGGTTTCGCGCACGACGGACGACTACGAACAGATGGCCGCGGCGGGCGTGAAGGCGATCATCGAGCCGGCGTTCTGGCAGGGGCAGCCGCGGACGCAGATTGGCTCGTTTCAGGATTACTTTGCCTCGCTGGTCGGCTGGGAGCGGTTTCGAGCGGCCCAGTTTGGCATCCGGCATTACTGCACGATGGGCCTCAATTCCAAAGAGGCCAACAACGAAGCGCTCGCCGAACAGGTGATGGACCTCCTGCCGCTGTTCCTCACCAAGGAGGGGGTCGTCGCGGTCGGTGAGATCGGCTACGACGACCAGACGCCGACCGAAGACAAATTCTTCCGCAAGCAGCTTGAGTTGGCGAAGGAGGTCGGGCTGCCGGTCCTGATTCACACGCCTCACCGCAACAAGAAGCAGGGAACGTACCGCAGCATGGATGTGATCGAAGAGCACGGCATCGCTCCGCACATGGTCATCATCGACCACAACAACGAAGAGACGTACCGCGAGGTGCTCGATCGCGGTTACTGGTGCGCGTTCACGATCTATCCCGGCACGAAGATGGGGAACGAGCGGATGGTCGACATCCTGCAAGTCGCCGGGGCCGAGCGAGTCATCGTCGACAGCTCGGCCGACTGGGGGAAGTCGGATGTCCTCGCCGTCCCCAAGACCGCGAAGCTCGCCGAACAGCGCGGCATCCCGCGCGAGCAGATCGAACTGGCGACGTACAAGAACGCCCTGGCCGCCTACTCGCAAAGCGGCCAGATTCGCGAGGAAGACTGGCTCAACCCGCAAGCCGTCGATCAGCGAACGCTCTTCGAGGGGAACAGCGTCCTGCGCGGAGGCCAACCGCCTCGCATCGACTCGTCAGGCGACACGAATATCATCCGCTGACGCCCCTCTTGTGTCGTCACCGCGTCCGTTTCGCCTGTCATCCCGGCTCTTCCGGTCAAGCCCGGCTTGCTGATGGGTCGAAACAGAGATAGCATCCGACTTGCCCGATGGATCTCTCCCGCCGAATGTCCTGCCCCGCGAAGCCCCACACACGATGCACCGACCCTTGGTCACATGGCCGTGCCTGCTGATATTTGCCGCAATGGCGAGTGCCGCTGCCGCAGCGGATGCTCCGCGCGGGATGCACTTCGCCAACGACATCGTGCCGATTCTCAGTCGTTTCGGCTGCAATGCCTCGGGCTGCCACGGCAAGGCCGAGGGTCAGAACGGCTTCAAACTATCGGTTTTCGGTTTCGATCCGGGGGCCGACTACATCGCTCTGACGCAGGAATCGCGCGGCCGGCGCGTGCTGCCCGCGATCCCCGAGCAAAGTTTGTTGCTACTCAAGATGTCGGGAGGCTCGCCCCACGGCGGAGGCGTTCGCATCCCGCGCGGTTCCGATGAGTACCGTCTGCTGCGCGATTGGATCGCCCTCGGAATGCCGGCCGGGAGCGAGGATGCTCCGCGCGTGACGTCGCTCCGCATCGAACCGACCGAAAAGATTCTGGCCGTTCGTTCGACGCAACCACTCAAGGTGACGGCGGTCTACTCGGACGGACACGAGGTCGATGTGACGCGGCATGCCCGGTTCCAGACGAACCGCGAAGCGGTCGCCACGGTCGATGAATCGGGTCTCGTCTCGACACAGGACGTGGCGGGAGACGTCGCGATCATGGCGGCGTACTCCGAAACGACGGCCGTCTTTACGGCCCTCGTCCCGCGCACGGAGCCGTTGGCCGCGGGCAGTGAGCCGCCGCCGCGAAACGGCATCGACCGGCTGGTCGATGTCAAACTCAAGAAGCTGAACATCGCCGCGTCGCCGGTGTGCGACGACGCGACCTATCTGCGTCGCGTGACGCTCGATCTGATCGGCAGGCTCCCCACGGCGGACGAAGCCCGTGCGTTTGCGGGTGACTCGCAGCCCGACAAGCGGTCACGCTGGGTCGAGTCGCTGCTGAAGCGGCCCGAGTTCGCCGACTACTGGGCGCTCAAGTGGTCCGACTGGCTGCGGGTCGATCGGCTGGCGCTCGGTCACAAGGGAGCCTACTCGTACTACAAGTGGGTTCGCGACAGCTTCGCCTCGAACAAGCCGCTCGATCAATTTGCGAGGGAACTCGTCCAGGCCGACGGGTTGCTCGCCGAGCATCCGGCCGGGCACTTCTACAAGGTGGCGAAGGATCCGGGCGACGCGGCGGCCATGCTGTCGCAAGCGCTGCTCGGCGTGCGGATCGACTGCGCGAAATGTCACCACCATCCATTCGACCGCTGGAGCCAGGACGACTACTACGGGATGCAGGCGTTCTTCACGCCGCTCGCATTCAAGGCGACCCCGCGCGGTGAAATGCTGCTCGCCTCCAAGACCGATGCGACGAATCATCCTCGCACCGGAAAGGCGATCTTCGCGCATCCGCTCGCGACTCCGATGCCCGACAAGAATCCCGACGGAGACCGCCGCAGGGTGCTCGCCGATTGGCTGACCGCGCCGAGCAATCCCTACTTCGCGCGGAATGTCGCGAACCGCACGTGGGCCCACCTGACCGGACGCGGTCTCGTCGAGCCGGTCGATGATGTCCGCTCGACCAATCCGCCGACGAACCCCGAACTGCTGGACAGTCTCGCGAAAGAGTTGGTGGACGGTCGCTTCGATTTTCACCGGCTGATCCGTTTCATCGTCGCCTCGCGGACGTATCAGACATCGACCGAGGTCAACGCCTCGAACGCGAACGATGAGCAGAACTATTCGCGCGCCCTGCTGCGGAGACTCGATGCCGAAGTGCTGCTCGATGCCATCTGCGACACGACCGGCATCCCCGAGAAGTTCGACGGCGTGCCGGCCGGTGCGCGGGCGGTCCAATTGTGGGACAGCCAGGCGACAAACTACTTCCTCACCACGACCGGCCGCCCGACGCGCACGACCGTTTGCGAGTGCGAACGGGTCTCGACCCCCAACGTCGCCCAGATCCTGCACACGCTGAATTCCGAGAACCTCGAAGCCAAGCTGTCTCACGACGCCGGCCGCCTCGCCCGGCTGACCGCTCAATTCCCGAACGACAATCGGCGGCTGGTCGAAGAGCTTTACCTGACGTTCCTCGCTCGCCCGCCCAAGCCTGACGAGGCCGAAGCCTGCCTCAAACACCTGTCCACCGCCGAGCCTTCCCAACGCCGCAAGGCAACCGAAGACCTGGCCTGGTCGCTGATGAACAGCTTGGAGTTTGTGTTCAACCATTGAGCCGGAGGGAATGCGTGGCTGAAGATCGAGTCGATTTGTACGACGAATTCTACGGACTGACCGACGCGCTGGGTGCCGCTGGTATCCCGTACGCGGTCTGCGGGGGAGTTGCGTTGTCGATCCACGGGTATACTCGTTTCACGAAGGACATCGATTTGCTCATTCTTCCAGCCGATGAACGCCGCACGTTGGAGGTCG
This sequence comes from Schlesneria sp., assembly GCA_031412755.1. GTDB lineage: Bacteria > Planctomycetota > Planctomycetia > Planctomycetales > Planctomycetaceae > Schlesneria. Next base: position 10,337 of record JANODP010000088.1, read on the forward strand.
CGGCTCAGCGGCAATTCATTCTGGAGGGAGGACGACTGCCGATGGGCGAGGGAGACGTTTGCGACTGGGAGATCGTTCGCGTCTCTAAGGTGGTTGGTCGCGATCTGCTGACGCTGGACCTTCTGTTGGTGGGGCCGAGCATTCAGGGTGTGTGGGATGGTCGTGAAGCACAGGTCTTCAACGGTCGGCAGATCACCGTTGTCTCTCGCGAAGGCCTGAAGAGATTGAAATTGATGGCGGGACGGAAACAAGACTTGCTGGACCTCGAACAGTTGGGACTCCTCCCATGAAGCTGCCGTTTGAAATGCCCGATCCGAAACATCCCGACATGTCGCCGGAGGCCATCGATCAGCGCCTGCGCGACCTCGGGCAGATTTACAAACTGGCGATGTCGCTGCGTGGCGCGAAGTGGCTCGGCCCCGTGTCCGAACGGGCACAGCGCGGTGAGCCTACGGAAGAATGTGTTGTGTCATTTCCTACAACAAACAACGAACCGACTCCCCATTGAACGGAGAGATTGATATGCGTGACTACTGTGATGGAATCAACCGCCGCGATGCCCTGCGAGTTGGCGCGGGGGCGTTTGGGCTGACGTTGGAGAGCGTGTTGCGAAGGCGTGCGGCGGCGGCAGAGAAGGGGATCGACAATCGGCGCGATGACGTATCGCTGATTGTGCTCTTTCTGAAGGGCGGACTGAGTACCATCGACACGCTCGACATGAAGCCTCATGCGCCGAGTGAGTTCCGGGGCGAGTTCGATCCGATCGCGACCAACGTCCCCGGCATCGAGGTCTGCAATCACCTGCCTCGTCTGTCGCAGGTGGCCGACAAGTTTGCGCTGCTTCGTTCGTTTACTCACACCGATTCCAATCACGGCCCCGCCGATCACTGGATGCTGACGGGATACGCTCCCCGTGCCGGGTTCAATCCGAATCTCAAGCCGAACAACCAGTTCCCGTCGCTCGGTTCGATCGTGGCCAAGTCGCTCGGCCCGCGCGGTTCGGTTCCGCCCTACGTGTGCCTGCCGAGGATGCACAGTTCGTGCGGCCCGGCGTATCTCGGTCCGACGGCGGCCCCGTTCGTCGTGGAAGCCGACCCGAACGCACCCGACTTTTCCGTCCCCGATCTGCTGCCGCCCCTGACCGTCGATGCGGGACGACTCGGCTCGCGCCGCGATCTGCTTCAAACGGTGGACCGCTTCGCCCGTTCCGAAGAGGCGAAGGCCAACGCCTCCGCCAACACGACGCGCTCGTTTCGCGAGAAGGCTTTTTCCCTGATGGCTTCGCCGCAGACGAAGGTGGCCTTTGACATCGGCCTGGAGCCGGACAAGCTGCGCGACGAGTATGGCCGCCACTCGCTCGGCCAGTCGCTGCTCATGTCGCGCCGGCTCGTTGAGGCGGGCGTGCGGTGCGTGACCATCGATCACACGAACTGGGACACGCACTACGACAACTTCAACACGCTGAAGAACGACCTGCTGCCGCAGTTGGACAGCGGTCTCACGGCGCTGCTGCGCGATCTGCACGACCGCAACCTCAACCAGAAGACGCTGGTGGTGGTGATGGGCGAGTTCGGAAGAACGCCCCGCGTCAACAAGGACGCCGGCCGCGATCACTGGGGACCGTCGAACTGCATCCTGCTCAGCGGCGGCGGCGTACGAGGGGGCCTTGTGCTCGGAGAGACCAACTCGCGCGGCGAGAAGCCGGTCGGAGACACCACCGGCCCGGCAGACCTCTCGGCCACGATCTGCCACTGCCTCGGCATCGATCCCGACAACGAGTTCCACACGCCCGAAGGCCGTCCCGTGAAGATCACGAACAGCGGCAAGGTGATTCGCGGGTTGCTGGCATAGCGACTCGAACCACGATGTAGGATGGGCACTCTTGCCCGTCCGGTCTTGACGCTACGTGCAGCGATTTTTCTGCCGCTCTCTTTCTGTCTACCTCTTCCCGCACTGCCAAAGAAGCGAGACAGAAAGAGAGCGGCAGAAAGATGAAAGCGATGACATCGTGGCGAACCTGCGATGGGGGCGTGGTTGCTGCGGAGTGGTGTCTTGTTGAGGGAAAGTCAACGGGGCGAAAGCATTCTCGCCCCGGGTTAGAGCCGGACGGGCAAGAGTGCCCATCCTCCAGATACGATGATTCTCGCCGCTCGACTTACGCCAGCAGCTTCGGCACCACGTTGCCATGCACGTCGGTCAGGCGGAAGTTGCGGCCCTGAAACTTGTAGGTCAGCTTCAGGTGGTCGATCCCGAGCAGGTGCAGGATCGTGGCCTGCAGGTCGTGGACGTGAACCTTGTCTTCGGTCGTGTAGTAACCGATCTCGTCCGTTGCACCGATCGTCTGTCCGGTTTTGATTCCTCCGCCGGCGAGCCACATCGTGTAGGCTTCGATGTGATGGTCGCGGCCGTGGAGTTTCTCGCGGTCCTCCCCCTGCGGCGTCCGACCGAACTCGCCGCCCCAGACGACGATCGTCTGATCCAGCAGGCCGCGCTGCTTGAGATCCTTGATGAGGGCCGCACAGCCCTGATCGGTCTCGCGGCAGCGCTCTTCGAGCGACTTCACCAGCTCAAACCCCGCGTTGCCGTGATGGTCCCAGTCGGTGTGATAGAGCTGCACGAACCGCACGCCCCGCTCGACGAGCCGCCGCGCCAGCAGGCAATTATTGGCGAACGAATGCTTTCCCGGTTCGGCCCCGTACAGGTCGAGCGTCTCCTTCGTCTCCCCCTGCAGGTCCATCAGTTCCGGGGCGCTGGTCTGCATCCGGTAGGCCATTTCGTAGGAGGCGATGCGCGTGGCGATCTCGGGGTCGGAGGTCGCTTCGTGGCGCAGGGCGTTCAAATCGTTGACCGCCGACGTGAACTCGCGCTGCCGATCCGCATCGATCCCGGCTGGATTGGCGAGGTTGAGGATCGGCTCCTTCCCCGAACGTAGCGGCACGCCCTGAAAGTTCGTCGGCAGGAAGCCGCTCGCCCAGAGTGGAGCACCACCGCGCGGACCACGCGGACCCGATTGCAGCACGACGAAGCCGGGCAGATTCTGCGATTCGCTGCCGAGACCATACGTGACCCACGCTCCCATGCTGGGACGGCCCATGAACTGCGGTGAGCCGGTGTTGACGAACAGCTTCGCGGGACCGTGATTGAAGACGTCGGTCGCCATCGACTTGATCAGGCAGATGTCGTCGGCCGTCGTCGCCAGATGCGGCAGGAGTTCGCTCAGCTCGGCCCCCGACTGGCCGTGCTTTGCAAACTTGCGGCCCGTGCCGAGCAGCTTCGCGTCCGGCTTGATGAACGCGAACCGCTTCCCCTTCACGTAGGACTCGGGGATCACCTGCCCGTTCAGTTCGCGCAGCTTCGGCTTCTCGTCGAACAGATCGAGCTGGCTGGGCCCCCCCGCCATGAACAGAAAGATGACCGACTTGGCCTTCGGCTCGTGGTGCAGCCCGCGACTCCCCGCTGAGAATCCGGCCGGCTGCGTCTCGGCCGAGGCCGGTCGTCCGTCGGCCATCAGTGACCCGAGGGCCATCGCACCGAGGCCGACTCGGCAATCTTGGAAGAAGTGGCGGCGAGTGATCTCGCGCAGCAAGCGTTGTTCGTGAGCGTGATCGAACATGGTCTGAACCTGTTTCAATGATTCTTTCTGAGCGGGGCGGCGTCAGCCCCCTGGCTCTTGGGCGTTAGCCCT
>JANODP010000089.1:0-12069 GCA_031412755.1 Schlesneria sp.
CGTTCGGCCCGGGCCGAGAAACGAAGGAACGATTCGTGAGCCTGCGTGCGGTGATCGGTCATGAGTTGAAGCAGCTCGAAAAGGTTGACGGTCGAAGGGGGATGGTCGGGCGCACGCGACAACGGTGACAAGTGTCGGGCATCGGGTGCACAGTCCGGTGGGACGAGTCCGGAATCCAGAGTACGGGGTACCGAGTACTGAGTACTGAGTACTGTGGAAGCTTGGACCGGACCCTCGTCATTGGAGAATTGGCACTCGATTGTTGAATCGCACTCGACCGTCGAATCGCCAGTCGCGACGGGCGACGGAGCGTTCGCGCTGAACTTCCATCCGCAGGGTGGCGTCGGGATCTCAAACGGCAGCCCGCCCACCCGCGTGACGATCTCTCGAACGGCAGAGGGTTGAAGGTTGAAGGTTGAAGGTGGAAGGTGCCGCGTCGAAGCCGCTTCTTCTTTGGCACTCGACCCTCGCCCCTCAGCCCTCCGCCCGTCCCCGTAAAGGTACGACAGATCGATAGGCACTCGTACAGCGATCAAGGCCGCGAGGAGTTCGAGGAACGTCTCGACGGGACGGGACGTGTTGGGCAGGGCGGCTCGCGCCAGGTGCGGTCGGTCGCCGAGAATCTCGTCGATCATCCTGGTGCAGGACGAGCCGGGGCCGATCTCGACGAAGACTCGCACGCCGTCGGCATATGCCTGCTCGATGACGCGCGGGAAGTCGATCGTGTCCACCGCCTGAGCGACAATCGCCGCGGCGGCCGATTCCCGCGTTAGCTCGTACTTTTTGCCCAAGGCCGCACTGTAGAAGTCGATCTCGACCGGAGGCGTCGTCCGCATCAGATGCAACTCGCGATACGCCGCTTCGACCTGTCGCAACACCTCGCAATGCACCGTGCTCGGCGCCGCGAGCGGAACAAACGTCGCGTTGAGATTGCGAACAAGCTGCTCGACCTGCGAACGATCACCGCCGATCACGCATTGTCGGGGCGTGTTGATGATGAGCAGATAGACTCGCGGCGCGGTTCCGGTCCCCTCGCCCCTCGCCTTGGAGGGGAGAGGGTTAGGGTGAGGGGTTCTTTCTTCTGAGCGGGAGGTCGAGGTGTCAAGCATGGTCTCGCCACTCGGCCCCCTCACCCTAGCCCTCTCCCCCGAAGACGGGGGCGAGGGGACAAGAGAGGCGATAGCCGCTCGAACCTCCTCCGCCGAACGATCAATCACGCCGGACAGCCACGGCACATCCTCGCCGTCGGGCACGCCCCACGCCTTCCGCGCCGCATCGAACGGCGCGACGAGATCGCTGCCAAACAGAGTTGATTGCTCCATCCGATGCAGCATCTCGTCACGGTCGGTCCATGCGCGCAGGCCGAACAACGCCGAGGATTCGCCGAGGCTGTAGCCGATGCTGGCGGTTGGTCTCACACCGAACAACGCGAGCAAGTCGCAGATCGCGGTGCCGATGGCGACCTGCCCGAAGATCATCGCCTTGTGATTTTCCAGCAGCGCAGCGGTCGAGTGCCCTTCCCAAATGAGGTCGGGTCGGTACTGATCGCGCAGCCGTTTGTTCTCGGCCGCCTGATGACGCAGCACGTCGGGGAATGCGGCTAATAACTCGCGGCCCATCCCGACGAAGGCGTTCCCCGAACCGGGGAAGACGAACGCCAGCCGCCCGGACGACGCCGGCCGCCGACGCGAGCGGAACGATACGACCGCCTTCAAGACGAACGGCAACGGCCCCAACAACGAATGCGTGGCGGGCAGAGATTGAAACGCGGCCAGCGGCTCCTTCCGGGGTGAGACGCTTCCGGTCAACAAGCGACGGCGATGCTCGATCGCATCACGGACCACGCGACCATCTCGCTGAGCATCGTCCGATCGCTGCAGGACGAACGCGATCGCTCCGTCCGGAGCCGACGTGTCGGCGGCGGACAACATCAGTCGCACGTCGCACGGAAGTTCGACCGCGCCGACGATGGCTCGATCCAACTCGCCCCGTTGCAGCGCTCCGACGGCCACGTCAAAGGCGATGCCACCGGAATCACCTCCGCACGAGATCGTGAAGCTCGGGCCGCCGACATCGAACTCGCGGGCCAAACGGCTGGCGACGATGCCGCCGAGGTTGCCCATCACGCGGTTGGGCGTGAGCGGCGGACCGGCGGCGTCCTTGAGTTGCTTCGTCCACTCGGACAGTTCATCGGACGTCAGGTCGAGCCCAAGCATCTCGGCCCAGCGCGGGGCGTCCTGTTCGATGGACCATCTCAGATGGAAGTTCGTCGTGTTCGGATCGAGTTCGATCCCGATGAAGACACCGGTCCGGGAAGGGTCGAGGGTTGATGGTTGAAGGTTGAGGGCAGGCACATCCTGCGACGCGGCTTCTCGGGCCATCAACCTTCGACCCTCCACCCTCGACAGTTCCGCATCGGCCAACGCACCGGCGGCCACCTTCAGCATCAGTTGCTGCTGCGGCAGCATGTCCTGCATTTCGAGGGGCGGGATGCGGAACCGGCCCATCGGCAGGCGGACTTCGGTCATTCCGTGGCCGGTCGGTTTCGCAGGCTGAGTCGGCACAAAGCCGGTGTCGTCAGAATGTCCTTCGCGGCGGAACCAGTCGGATTGCTCGACGCCCCACCAGTTGAGCTCGGTCCATTCGAGCGGCTTTCCCTGCAAGTCGTTTTCTGGAACGGACGGCTTCGAGTCCCACGTGCCGACGTGCGAGTCGAGGCCCACGATGGCAATGGGAATGGTTTCTTCTCCTGTCCCCTCGCCCCTCGCCTTAGAGGGGAGAGGGTTAGGGTGAGGGGTTCTTTCCTCCGCACGCTGGCTTGATGAATTGTGAGCGTTCTCGCCGCACACCCCCCTCACCCTAACCCTCTCCCCCGACGACGGGGGCGAGGGGACAAGAGATGCGATCCATTCCTCGATCAGCACGTGCGCGTTGATGCCGCCGAAACCGAACGCGTTGATGGTGGCTCGGCGAGGGATGAGCGAACCGCTTCCCGGCTGACCATCAACCATCCACCCTCGACCTTCAACCCGCTCCGGCCACGGTTCTGCTTCGGCCAGGACGCGGAACGGGCTGTCCGGCGCGGTCAGTCTGGCGGCGGGCTGAGAGTAGTTCGCGGTCGGTGGCAGCGTGCGGTGCTTCAACGCGAAGAGGACTTTCATCAGGCCGGCCGCTCCGGCTCCGGTCAGCAGGTGGCCGACGTTGGACTTCACGCCACCGATCACGCACTGACGAGGCCGCGCGGATTCGTGCTGCCAGAGTTGGTGCAGGCTTTCGATTTCGACGGCGTCTCCGACCGGTGTCCCCGTCGCGTGGCATTCGATCAGATCCACATCGCCCGGCGACCAGCCGGCCTGTTCATAGGCCGACTGCATGGCGCGGAGTTGGCCTTCGGAATGCGGAGCCAGCAGATTTGCACCGCGATCATTGGAGAGGCCGATCCCCGCGATGACGCCGTAAATGTGATCGCCCGCCGCTACCGCATCGCTCAGTCGTTTGAGAACGAAGACGCCCGCCCCCTCGCCGACCACGAGACCATCGGCCTCGGTACTGAGCGGCGCACAGCGTCCCCGCTTCGACAAAGCCTGAAGCTGCGCGAAACCCATTTGCGTGTACTGGCAATCGGGGCGGGACATCCCTCCCGCCAGCATCGCGTCGGCTCGGTGAGCCAGCAGTTCTTCGGAGGCGAACTTCAGCGCATAAAGTGACGACGCACAGGCCGCATCCAGAGTGAAGGCCACTCCCCCGAAGCCGAGAGCCTGCGCAATGAGGCTCGACGGCAGACCGGCCGCGTAGCGATTGAGCGGGTGCCACGAGAGACGAGAGTCGAGTGTCGAGTGTCGAGAGCCGGACGACGAAGTCAACAGGCCCGATGGCGGCGCCGCTCGTCGGAGCGCGGCCTTCAATGAAGCGACCGCTTCTCCGTCTCTTGACTCTCGACTTTCCGCTCTCGACTCGTCAATCATTTTCTCGACAAACGTCCGTCCCAAAACATCGCGGCAGATGGCCGAAGTCGATTCGGTTGGCAGGGCGATGTTTCCCAGAATCACGCCGACTCGCGCGCGGTCCACTCTTTCAAGCTGCTTCGCATCGCGAACCGCCGCCCGCGCCGCGTGCAGGCCGAGATGAAACATCGGATCGAGCCGGGCCAGCAAATCGGGCTCGATGTTCAGCCCGGCGGGGTCGAGCTGAAAGCCCTCGATGAAACAGCCCCACGTCGAGTAAACGCGATCCGGCTGCGGAGGCCACGGCGCGAACGCCTTCTCCGGCGAGAGATACCAGCGTCCCTTGGGAACAGGTCGTCCGCTGTCGATTCCCCCCGCGATGTTCTTCCAGAAGGTGTCGAGGTCCGGCGCGCCGGGAAAGATGCCGCCGAGGCCCACGATGGCGATGCGTTCGGCTCGGTCGGGTTGAGGCATGAGGCTTCCGAATGTCGCGCGGCAGGCGGTGTCGTCGAGGCTAAGTAGACCCGCAGAGGAAATTAGGCAGTAGCTGAACTCGCAAGAGTTCAGATTTCACGGAACTGACTGAATTCTTGCGAATTCAGCTACCCAGAGATCAATGCGGTTCCACTTAGACTGGCAGATTGGGCGGCATCATAGTCCCCGCCCCTTGCGCACTCCATTCAGTGGAGCCGTCTGTCCGTCCTGACAGGAACCCCTTCAACCGCGAGAACCGTTCAAGTCGGAACACCCCGTCAGTCGATGCCTGATGATGCGATGGAGCGGAACCACGGTGATGGTGAACACGGCGAGGGCCTCGGATGGCAAGACGTCGGCTGGTGGCGTGCGCGGTGTTGATCAGTGGGCTGTTGGCGGGATGCCGCTGCTGCCCACTGATGACTCCGTATGCCGGCGCGATTGACGACGTCAGCGACACACACGTCTACTTCGACAACTGGTATCACCCGCGCTGGGATGTCAGTCGCGCGGGCAAGCCGGACTGGGTCGGAACGAACGGACGACGCCTCAGGCATTTCTGTTGCAGCGAGGGGGAATGGGACTGCTACGACGAATGCAATCTCTATCCGCCCAGCTATCCGTACGAATACCCGGGGCACGCGCTGCCCGATCCGTACCTCCAACCGCCGGGCTCACCGACATTGTTGCCTCAATCTCAACCGACGACGGTTCCGCCTCAGCCCGTGCCGATCGAGTGATTCAGCGTGCGGGCAGATTCGCGAGCGTCGAACCCAGGTGCGACAGCACTCGTTCCACCGCCAGCCATTGGCGTTGCTCGCGGACTGAATTCCCAGGGAAGCCCCGGAGATCTGACGGTTCGGATGTCAGGTACCACTCGAAGACATCGACCTTCGCCTCGCCCGGCGTTTCGGTGTTGCGACGCGCGATCGCGATGAAGACCAGGCCGTCTTGATCGTCGGGCGCGTTCGGGCCGAGATGTCCCGTGATCGAAGCGGCGAGATCGGCCTCCGGCGTGTGGGCCAGGACACCGAGAGCCATCTCCCGCGCCACGACTTCGCTGACCGGACCGGGATCATCCAGCAACGCTGCGGGAACTCCCAGCCACTTCGCTTTGGTGTCGAGACGGTAAACCACCGCCGACCCGCACAAGAACCCGGAAATTCCCGGCACGCGCGCCAGCGATGCCGAGACCAGGCCACCCGTGCAACTTTCGGCGAAGACGATTCGTCGTTTCGTCCGCTCCAGCAGGGTGGCGACTTCCTGAACGAGAGCCGCAAGTGGCTGTGGCATCACACATTCTCCGTCTCAGGACGCGAATCGGCCGCAACAATCACCGGCTCGCTTCGATCGTCTGCACTTGAGAAATTATTCGGACTGTACCGGTCGTAGCAGTCGTGCCGATGAAAGACATTGTGCCGGGGAACGGTCACTCACCGCGATCGGAAGTTGTGGGCGAGTGATCGAAGACCGGCCGACTCGGACGCGGCGTTGCCGCGAGCCAAGTCTCTGCGGCCAGCCGCCGTTCGTCCAGCGATCTGGTCGAATCGGCCTGGTCGAATCGGCTCTGGGGGGGCGGACCGGGATGACTCGTCATCGACAGCGACTTCGTTGGCGCACGGCCCTGTCGGTCGGAGCAGTCTGCGGACTGGCACTGGCCGGCGCGGGTTGGGCCGCCGATCCGACGGTCCCTCGCCCGGGCGTCGAATCGACCGCCGGCCGGACCTCGGCCGCGGACGCCGAATCGGACGAGTCGTTTCAATCGCTCGGCGTGAACACGGTCAAAGCGGGCTCGTCCACGGCGACCGTCCGCAAACAGGCCCTCGCCGAACTGCCGTTGGATCGCCTGTCCGACGAGGCCCGGACCAAGGCCGAGTCGCTGCTCAAGAACGTCGGGATGTTCCGTCGTCTGCCGACGCTGTCGTTCGAGGTCGATCCCGACGTCTACGACTACTTTCTGCGCAACCCCGACGTGGCCGTCGCGACCTGGCGGGCGATGGAGATCTCGAAGTTCAAACTGCAGGCTGCCGGACCGAACCGCTATGAGGCCGATGCCGGCGACGGCTCGGTCGGACAGGTCGAGCTGTTCTATCGGTCACCCGAAGAGACGTTGATTCACTGCGACGGAGCCTTCAAAAGTCCGCTGCTGCCCAAACCGATCATTGCGCGATCGCTGATGCGGTTGCAGACCACGTTTGCCAGGGAACCGGATGGTCGCATCATCGGCACTCACTCGGGAGACGTCTTCGTCGAGTTTCCGTCGCAGGCGGTCGAAGCCGTGGCGAAAGTGATCTCACCCGTCAGCCACACCATCGCGGATCGAAACTTCAAGCAGATGACGCTGTTCGCGCACCTGATGTCCCAGGCGATGGCCCGTCATCCCGGCTGGATCGAAGTCATTGGCAACAAGCTCGACGGAATCGGTGCCGAGCGGAAGTTGGAGTTCCTGGAAGTGTCGGCCCGCAGTCACGCACTGTCGCGCAAGAGATTGAACGCCGCCACACGGCCGACGCTGCTGTTTTCACCCGACGATCTGCTGACTCCGTTCCGCGAGGCCAACGTTTCGTCGGCCTTCTCCGTTCCGTTGAGCCCCTCGCCCGGCACGGCGACTTTACGCGACTGATGCTGTGAACATGACGCAACGGCGGTGGACCCGGACCGCCGTTACGCCCGCAGCCCGGCTTCGGTCTCAGAAGCCGGGCTGCGTTTGTTTCGACTGAAGTAGTGGGTAGTGGATAGTGGGTAGCAAAACGGTGGCGATCTGATTTCAGGCTACCCACTGCCCACTATCCACTTCCGGGCTTATCCGGGAACAGCATGCTGATGCTCGTGCGGTCGTGGATCGAACGGATGGCGGCGGCCATCAGGTGCGTGACGGAGACGACCTCCACGTTTGGCGGCAGCGGATCGAACGAGTTCTCGATCGTGTCGGTGATGAACATTTTCCGGATCTCGCTGTCGGCGATCCGTTGTGCGGCTCCCTTCGAGAGGACGCCGTGCGTCACCGCGACATAGATGTCTTTCGCCCCGCGGGCCTTCAGCGTGCGGGACATCTCGACCAGCGAGTTGCCCGTGATCGTGAGGTCGTCCACGAGGAAAATGTTCTTTCCCTGCACGTCGCCGATCACTTCGACGATCTGGACCGTCTCGGTGTGATCGGCGCGGTACTTGTTGCCGATCACGACCGGTGCGCCGAGCAGCCCCGCATACGCAGCCGCTCCCTTGGCGAAGCCGACGTCGGGACTGCAGACCACCACGTCGGGCACGTTCAGCTTTTTGAAATGCTCGACGAGGACGTTGCGGCCGTACAGATGATCGACCGGAATTCGAAAGAAGCCCTGAATCTGCGGACTGTGCAGGTCCATCGTCAGCACGCGGTCGGCCCCGGCCGCCTCGATCGCATCCGCGCAGACGCGGGCGCGGATCGAGACGCGCGGCTCGTCCTTCTTGTCTCCCTGCGCGTAGCTGAAAAAGGGAATGACGGCCGTGACGTTCTGGGCGCTCGCGCGGCGGGCGGCGTCGATCCAGAAGAGCAGCTCCATGAAGTTGTCGTTCACCGGATAGTGGCAGCCCTGAATGATGAAGACGTCCTTGCCGCGCACGTTTTCCTTGATGCGGACGAAGACGTTCCCCTCGCTGAACACGTGTGCCCGCCCGGGAGTCAGCGACACGCCGAGCGTGTTCGCGATGTTTTGAGCCAGCAGCGGATTGGCGTTCCCCGCGAGGATCGCGAGGTCACCCTGAGGAGCCTGAAACGGCGCGGGCCTCGGCCCCGCCGAACCGGGCCGTGGGAAGTTCATCGAGCAGGTCTCCGGCGAGCGGACAGGAAGTGGTTGAAATCGGGAGCGGGCAAACGGGCGGCATGATAGCGACCGTGCGAGTCGTCTCAAAGGAAGCCGCTTTCAGCCGTCGGACGAACCGGGCGACCACGGCACTCATCGAGTCGCCGCTTCCCCTTTCAGTATCTTCCACTTCGCCTCTGCCTGCGGTCCCCAGGGTGTGTCGCCGAAACGGAAGACCACCTCGCTGAACAGATTGGTCGCCTGAGGCCGATCTCCGAGCGATTCGATCTGCTCCGCGGCGTGGAAGCAGGCGCGGGCGGCCAGATGACGATCGGCGTCATACACGAGGGGAAGCCACAGCAGGGCTGCTGCCGCACGTTCCGGCTCCTTCTGCCGGCGGTAGGCCTGGCCGAGCACGAAGTAGCCGCCCCCCCGCAATTCCTGAGGCAGTTCTTCCACGGCCGCTTCCCAGCGAGACAACTCGGCGGGCGTGGCCGCTCCCGACTTCATCCGCTGCCGCCAGAGTTGCATCTGAGCCAGTCGCTGCACGCGGATGTTGGATTCGCGCGAGAGAAACCTCAGCGCCGCCTCGGCGTCGTGCGTGGACGCCGGGTCGGACAGCAGATGACTCGCCCCGCACAGTTTCGAGATGGGTGACCGCGCGGCCAGCCAGGACGTCGCTTCAAATCGGAGATGGCCGCCCGGGGCATCGTCGGTCCAGGCCAGCGGTGCGACGTCGAAATGAAACGTCTCGGCATCCGACTCGGCGATCAGCAGAAATCGAGACACCGCCGTGCGATGGTCTCCGTCCCACAGGGCACACTTCACGAGCAGCGCCAGGATCTCGCGCCGGACCCACGTCCGATCCTCTTCCTTGACGGCGGCATTCAGCTCCACCGCCGCCTCTGCCGCGCGGCCCTCCGCCAACAGTTGCCGCCCCTTGTCGTGCCGCGCCGTGTAGACCGTTTGAACTTCGACGACTTCGGACCGGGGATAGCTGCGCAGCTTGTCGCCGACGCGCTGACGAATGGTCAGGCTGATCCCCGTGTAGTCCTCGACGGACCCCAGCACGGGATAGCGGCTGCCCCCCGGCTGCTGGATGACGACGCGATCTTCGGCGGAAGAAACCGTCAGAAGTGAGAAGTACAAAATAAAAAATGCAAAATGGAGCGGGCTGCTGCCCGCTCTTCCATTTTGCATTTGGCAAATCTCACTTCTCATTTTTCACGGTCTGTTTGCTTCACCGTGCCTTGGTCCCTTGATCTGGCGCGAACTCTATGCCTGTCCCTCCACCGAGTCAATTCGAGTCGGTCGGGCCAAACCATACCGACCGCTGCTGCAAACCTCTTCGCACGGCGAGCCACTTCGTCAGAACTCGCCGATAAACTCGCCCCCCGCTCGCGTGCCGAGTGCCCGCCACACGACAAGGTCGATGTTTTCACTGATCGGCTTGACCGAGCCGTCCATCATCGCAGCTTGGACAATTCCGGTGTGGAAGCTGCGGGCCGTGATGGCCGAGTAGCTCGGAGAGCCGGCGCTGCCGTTCTTCCCCTCCTGCCAACTGTTGTAGTCGCACTGGGGATATGTGACGCCGCTGACAACGCACGAGACCTTGGCGTTGGGGTTCAAGGCCGTCGTGAAGCCTTGATGATGGACGCGACCGTCGGGCCATTCGGTGTGGCCGGTGTCCTTGGCATCGGCCGACGGAGCCGTCATGTATCCGCTCACGATAGTGCCATTTGCGGGAATGGCCGTCGAACCGGGCGGGACATTGCGGTGATACGGCGTCCAGGCCTTGACCTCGGACGCCAGCATCGTGTTGCTGGTCCCGTCAATGAACGCACCGAGGTTCAAATTGGAGTTGGGGTAAAAGGCTCCGTCGCCCCCAATCCCGTTTGTCGGATTGAACACGAACCACGTTCCAAAATTGAAGCCGTACGTGGTCGGATACAGCAGAGCCCTGCCTCCGCCGGGATCACGGATCGTATTGCTTTTCGGATCGCTCGGACACGAGAAGATCGGCACCCGCTTGCCGCTGATGCTCAACTGGTTGTCCCACGCGATCGACAGATCAACACTGTTGTAAATGTTGGCTTGATCGAGGAACGGCAACAGACGACCGTGGATCGACCACGAACCGTTGTTGCCCGTCGCCGAGACACTCAGGCTGACGGCGGCACTCGGCGGCAGCAGACCACCGATGGACTCATAGTTGTGGACGGCCAAACCAAGCTGTTTGAGGTGGTTCTTGCACTGCGTCCGCCGCGCCGATTCGCGAGCCTGCTGCACGGCAGGCAGCAACAGGGCGATCAGCACCGCGATGATGGCGATCACGACGAGCAACTCGATCAACGTGAATCCATGACGACGCAAGCGAACCGACATGCGAAAGACCTTTGCGCTGGATGCAGCATTTTCCCGTGGAACAACCCGGTTCACCGAGCCCGCCCGGGACAGACCGCGTGACGCGGCACAGGCTCGGTTCGCATGGCATCTCCCGTGCCGAGTGGTCTCTGTCACCCCTGCCGCGGGGATTTCGAGCGGTCTGCTGCCGGGGGTGGCCAACGTCCCGCGAGCCGCTCGACACGGCTGTTGGTTCGCGCGACAGGCGGTACACTGCCGATGGCTCGCTTCCCATTCACTCTTTCACGGAGTCTTTCCAATGGAATCACCCGACCGCATCGACCGTCGGCACTTCGCGGCACAACTCGCTTTGGGGGCGAGCGGCCTCACCGTGGCCATGACTCCGCTGACAGCGATCCACGCGGCGGAAGACAAGCCCCCGCTGAGCAAGACTGAAAAGCAGGACAAGCCGGCTGAGAAGCAGCCGGACGAACCCGCCGCCGCGTCGGAGTTGCCGCCTGCGGAAGTGGTGCTGCTCACCTATCTGACTCGCCGCCACCCGAGCGACCGCTACGACGAAGCCGCCATTCAGGGAATCTACCGCGACCTCCGGGGCGACGTCGCGCGCGGCAGACAACTCAGCGAGTTCCCTCTCAACAACTCGGACGAACCGGCGTTCGTATTCGCAGCGTACCGAAATCAAATCCAAGGCGATGAACAGAAGGAAACGGAGAGAACGAAGTAGGACAATCAGGCACACTCGATCACTCACGGTTGCTCACTCTTCCTGCTGAACTTCGTTTCCTTCGTTCACTTCTGTTCCAACTCTTCTCCCGCAAATCATCAGGCGTCGCATCATGCCCGAAACCAATCTCGCCTTTGCCACGATCCGCGAACTGGGTGCGAAGCTGCGCGCGAAGGAAGTGACGTCGGTGCAACTGGCCGAGTTTTTCCTGAGCCGCCTCGACAAGTTTGGTCCGGTCTACAACGCGCTCGTGCGGGTGACTCGTGATCTCGCGCTGGCCCAAGCCACACAAGCCGATGAGGAACTGAAGGCGGGGAAGGATCGAGGCCCGCTGCACGGCATTCCGTTCGGCGTGAAAGACCTGCTTGCCACGAAGGGGATTCCGACCTCGTGGGGAGCCGCGCCCCTGAAGGATCAGATGCTTGACGAGGACGCGACCGTCGTCGTGCGGCTGCGCGAGGCGGGAGCCGTGCTGTGTGCCAAGCTGGCGATGGTCGAGTTGGCGGGAGGCTTTGGCTACAAGCAGGCCGATGCCAGCTTCACCGGTCCCGGCCTGTGTGCGTGGGACAAGACCTGCTGGTCGGGCGGATCGTCTTCGGGACCGGGATCGGCCATCGGCGCGGGGTTGGTTCCGTTTGCGATCGGCTCGGAAACGTGGGGGTCGATCATGACTCCCGCCGGCAATTGCGGAGTCACCGGACTGCGTCCGACCTATGGACTCATTAGCGGCAAAGGCGCAATGGCTCTGACTTGGACGATGGACAAGATCGGCCCGCTGGCC
>JANODP010000090.1:0-9969 GCA_031412755.1 Schlesneria sp.
GGCCCCTCTCCCCAGAGGGGCGTGGGGAGGAAGAAGTTAATTTGTCATTGCTGCCCACCAATTAGCGACCGCACTCATCACCAACTCACCCTCACCGAGTCGCCACCATGACCGATCCGCTGCCGCTGCTCAAAGATTTGATCGCCATCCCGAGCGTGAACCCGATGGGTCGCGATGTTTCCGGTCCCGAGTTCTTCGAGGGACGGGTGACCGCGTACCTGGAGCGTCATCTCGACCGGATCGGCGTGCAGTACGAAGTGGTCGAGACCGCACCGGGTCGGGCGAACGTGATCGCGCGGCTCGATTCGCCCGGTGCGACGCGGACGATCCTGCTGGATGCTCATCAGGACACGGTCCCCGTCGATGGGATGACGATCCCGCCGTTCGAGCCGACCGAGCGCGACGGTCGCGTCTACGGCCGGGGCTCGTGCGATGTGAAGGGTGGTCTCGCCGCGATGCTCGCCGCGTTCACGCGACTCGCGCAGGAACAACCGGCCGGCATGGCGAACGTCGTGCTGTCCTGCACCTGCGATGAGGAAGCGACGAGTCTGGGCATCAACCATCTGGTCGGAAGCTGGCTGGATCGCGTGCCGCCGTATCGTCTCTGTCCGCAGCGGCCGGACGTGGCCATCGTGGCGGAGCCGACGGAACTCGACATCGTCGTCGCGCATCGAGGGGCCACGCGCTGGAAGCTGCACACCACCGGACGAGCCTGCCATAGTTCGCGGCCGTCCGAGGGAATCAACGCGATCTACCGGATGGCTCGCGTGCTGAAGTGCCTCGAAGAGTACGCGGCCGCGCTGCCGGGATCGCGTCCCGCGCATCGGCTCTGCGGCCCGGCGACGCTCAGCGTCGGGCTGATCTCGGGCGGCAGCAGTGTCAACGTCGTCCCCGATGCCTGCGTGATCGAACTCGACCGGCGAGTCATCCCCGGCGAAGAGAACTTCGCCGTGCGAGACGAGATCGCCGCGCACCTGAACGAGCAACTCGACTTCGATCTGATCCACGACGAACCGTACTGCACCAGCCCGCCGCTCGGAGACGAACTCAACGGCGAACTGGCAGAGCAACTGAGCCAGTCCATCGCGGCCGTCGTCGGCCCGCGTCAGATCGTCGGAGTTCCCTACGGCACCCACGCTTCACGCATCGCGAAAGCCAACGTCCCCGCCGTCGTCTTCGGCCCCGGCAACATCGCCCAGGCCCACACCAAGGACGAATGGATCGCCATCGACCAACTGCGCCAGGCGGCCGAGGTGTACTTCCACTTCTGCACCCAAGGTGACTGATCGGTGATGATCGTCGATCAAGGGGAAGCCGGGAGCGGGAGACAAGGGGGCAAGGAGAGGGGGGAGAAACGCAAGACAAATGCGTTGTCTCTTCATCTCCCCATCCCCTGGTCTCCCACTCTCCCCCTCCTGCCTCCTACGGCTTCCACGGTCCGACGAGTTCGACGAGGTTGCCGTCGGGATCGCGGTAGTTGGCGAGGGCCACGCCGGAGGGAAAGCCTTCGGGGAGCGGGACCGGGCATTTGGCGATCGGCTTCGCGCCCGCTTTCTCGGCCTTGGCGACGGCGGCGTTCACGTCCTTCACGGAGATCGTCAGATAGCGGAAGCCGTACGACGAGTGAATGAACGTGTTGTCCACGCGCGCGCCGGGCGAGGTCTTGAACTGCATCAGCTTCAGCTTGGTCGCCTTCTCTCCCTTGCCGAGCACGAGGACATGCACGTCGAGTTCCAGCTTGTTCGCCAGGCCGGTGTCGAGCGCGAACTGCCCCGGCACCTTGAAGCCCGGCACTTCCTCGAAGCCAAGCGCGTCCTTGTAGAACTTGAGCGACTTGTCGAGATCGCTGACGACCATGCCGAGGTCGATCGTTTCGGAGGCGAAGTTCGTTTCGGGAGCGGTCTGCTGATTGGCGGAGACTCCCAGCGCGAAGGCCGTCGCGCAGACAAGGACGGCGGCGAGAGAACGAGTCAGACTTTTCATCGGTGTGGTTCCTGAAGGACAAGTGGTGCGGATCGAGTTCGCCCCCTGTAACTGTTCGGAGGCGATTGACGGCTACGTTACAGCGAGCCCGCAACGAACGGCAACCGAGCCACTGACGATGCGGCACACAGGGTGCAGTCGTTATTTGGTGGTCGCCCTTTCTGGTCCCCTCTCCCGCCCGTCTTCGGGGAGAGGTTGGTCTGATGAAACGGTCTTTCAACCACCGAGTCCTGTCTTGCGCCGTTTGTCATGACTCATCCGTGCTCTGGCCCTGCCATCCGTGCGTTTTTCCCTTTCGATCGGCTTCGCACGGATGGCAGAGCCGGGGCACGGATGGCAGAGGAAACCCCAACAAGTTCGCGATCTTCCAAACCGCCCAAGTCACTCGGATCTGAAGCCTTTTCAGGCCACCCTGCCCCTCTCCCAGAAGTCGGGGGAGAGGGGACCGGAAGAAGACCACCAATTGACGACTGCACCCCGGCACACAAACTTTCCGTTCGATTGTGAGTCGGCTGCACCGTCACAACCGGCAGGCTCTCGCGCGGTGGCAGGGTTCTCCCGATTGACAGGCTCGATCTGACAGGCTGCGTGATGGCTCCGTTCATCGTCGGACCGGATCGTTTCGTGACGGTGACGTGATTCGCGGGCCGAAACGATAAGGACGGAAGTCGTTCGCGGCCGAACTCGATGGCCGGGGAATTCGATCACGGAGGTTGACCACCATGCCGCGCCGGCGTTTGCTCGCACCCACGGTGCTGATGTCGCTGGGCCTGCTGCCGGGTGCCTGCTTTGCTCAGCAGGGCTTGCCCTCCGGAGCGGTTGTGCCTGCGCCGCCGATTGTCCAGAACGCGCCGCTGGCGGCCTCTGGCTGGGGAAATCCGGCGGCACTTCCCCGCGGACCCAAGACGATCACCTTTCCGCCTTCGTCGGCGACCGTGGCCAAGTTGCCCGCGAATCCTCTCGGAGTCGGAGCGGCTCAGATCGGACAGCCGATCGGTCCTGTCAACAACCCGCCAGCGAACGGCTCGGTCCCGGCTGGCGGGCCGATACCACAGAGCGATCTCATCGCGGGACAGCAACAGGTCGCGCCGGCGTCGGCGAAAGAGCCGCCTTCGCAGGTGACGAATCCGATGCTGCAGAACATGTCGAACCCGCGCAACCTGTCTCACGTGGGAATCGCGTTGGGTCAGCAGGCGGCTCCGAACCTGTACTTCGGCCGTCAGTTTCACGAGTGGAGCAACCTGCGCGATCCCGCGGGGATGCCCGAGTCGTTCGGGAGCTTCCATCGGATGCAGCCTGAGTCATTTGGTGGCTACGTCGCGCCGAACACGTACCTCGGTGGCGGCTACACAAACTGGAGCAACCTGTCGTCGGGAGTTGTTTCGCCCAATTCGCTCGGCGGGTGGAGTTACTCGATCCGGTGAATGAGGAATGCGGTGAGCATTGCGATCCGTCGGCAGCCAGCGGAAACAGGAAGTTTGTTCTCGATTCGGAATGGATGGTCATGAGCGTTCAATCACCCGCCGGTCTTCGGCGATTCGCGTCACGAGGGTTGTTGCTGCCGCTGGCCGTGGCCGCCTTCGTCGCCGGTGGATCGCTGTTGCGGGCCGCGTCGGACGAGTTCTTCACTCGGTCCGATGCCGTCGTCGTGTTCCGAGCAAGGCCGTCGATGTCCCGTCAGCCTCGTCCCTTGTCGGCTCCCCTTCGGCATTTCGATCGGCCGGTGGATGCGGTTGTGGTGCTGGTCGGAATCGAAGTCATCGACGATGCGGAAGACTCCGCCGCGGGTCTGCTTCCGATGGGCGAGTGGACACCACTTCGCTGAGGCCCAGCTCCCAGCCCCAGTCGCCTTGTGTTCGAGGCCGACCGCGCAGACCGAGATCCCGATCTGCCGGTCGAGTCTGTTCTGTCGGCTCACCGGCAGATCGGGAATTGTGTCCTCATTTGGCGGTGACAGTCAGGATCAACTAGCCCGACGCGCGAGCGAGGGGGGGACAATTGATTCGCGATCACCCCTCGCTCGCGCGTCGGGCTAGTTTTGAAGACACGACCAGACTGGGACTCCACGTCCAGCGCGCTTGATTTCCGGGATGGCGTGCGGGCAGAATACCCCCCGCTTTCGACCCCATCTCTTGGGCGGGCGTTCGACGGGACGTCCGGTGGCATTGAATCACACAGCCTTCAGACTCACGGAAACAGGCCGCACAATGAAATTTTTGGACGGGCAAACTGTCGGCATCGACCTGGGAACCACGTATTCGTCCATCGCGAGGCTCAACGCCGATGGCAAGCCGACTTCGCTGCTGAATGCCGACGGGAGGAACATCACTCCCTCGGTCGTGTTGCTGGGTGATGATGGCCAGGTGGTCGTCGGACCGGCGTTCGAACGCACCTCGCAGGAATCGGCCGACCACATCGTTGAAGCGGTCAAGCGACAGATGGGCAACAAGGACTTCTTCGTCGTTTATCAGAACAAGAAGCTGTCGCCCGAATTCATCTCGGCCCTGATCCTCAAGAAGATGAAACAGGACGCCGAGAAGTCGGTCGGCCCGATCGCGAATGCGGTCATCACCGTGCCGTACTACTTCAACGATGTCCGGCGCAAGGCGACGCAGGATGCCGGCCGGATCGCCGGCCTGAACGTCGTCGACATCATCAACGAACCGACCGCCGCGACGCTGGCCTATGCCTGGATGAAGGGCGAGTTGGGACGCAGCGACCTGAAGCAGGATGCCAAGACGATCCTGGTCTACGACCTCGGCGGCGGCACGTTCGACGTGACGGTGGTCCGGTACACGCCGACGCAGTTCCGGGTTCTCGCGACAGACGGCGACGTGATGCTGGGTGGCATCGACTGGACGAAGCGGATCACCGATCACGTCGCCGAACAGTTCGCGCGCAAATTCAAGGACGATCCCCGCGAGGATCCCGACGAAATGCGCAACTTCACCGCGAACTGCGAAGACGCCAAACGGGCACTCAGCACCAAGGCGCAGGTGCCGCTGTCGGTTTACTTCCGCGGCAAGACGCTGTCGCTGCAATTCACCCGCAAGGACTTCGAGCGGATGACAGCCGACCTGCTGCAACGGACGCGCGACACGACGGAACTGGTGCTGCAACAGGCGGGGATCGAGCCGGGATCGCTCAGTGAAGTGGTGCTCGTGGGCGGTTCGACCTACATGCCGGCGGTCGAGATCATGCTGGCCGAGATCTGTCACCGGCAGCCGTTGCGCGATCTGGGCCTGCTCCGTCCGGAAGAGGCGGTGGCTCAGGGAGCCGCCATTCACGCCGCCATTCTGGAGGCGCGCGAAAACCGCGGCGTCGCGGGGTTGAGTGCCCTCGTCAGCAACCGGTTGCGCAACGTCAAGATGGACGACGTCAACTCGCATTCGCTGGGGGTCAAGGTCTCCAGCCCGACCGACAAGAACAAGAAGATCAATCACATCATGATCCCCAAGAACTCACAGATTCCGTTCAGCGTGAGTCAGCGGTTCGTGACGAACTCGGCCAACCAGAAGTCGATTCACGTTTACATCCTCGAAGGGGATGCGACCGATCCCGATGCCTGCACTCAGATCGGCGACTTTCGCATCGTGGACCTGCCAGCCAATCTGCCGGCCGGTTCGCCCGTGGAAGTCACCTACAGCTACGATGCCAACGGGCGCATTCACGCCGTCGCCAAGGAACTGGCCGGCAACAAGGTCGCCACGACCATGATCGTGCGCGATTCGGGACTGACCGAGCAGGGCATCGGCGACTTCACCGCGTTGGCGAGGGATTACCAGGTCGAGTGAGTAGCATCAGGACCAAGTGTGGCACGCCCTGAGTCCTCGAAGGGCAGTGGATTTTGGATTGATGATTTTTGATTGGCAATCGAAAATCACAAATCCAAAATCGGTGACTCCCACGCCACTCGCGGACTCAGGGTGTGCCACTCAAACTGCATTCAGGAGTCTCGCCCGTGGCGATCGATGTCTACAAGGAATGGCTCGGCATCCCCGAGGGGCCGCGACCACCCGACCACTATCAACTCCTGCGTCTGCCGCAGTTCGAGGACGATCCCGGCAAGGTTCGCAAGAACTACAAGAAGCTCAACGCCCACGTCCGCAAGTATGCGACCGGCCAGTACTCGGGCGAGTCGCAACGCCTGCTCAACGAACTCGCCAAGGCCATGCTCTGCCTGACCGATGCCGAGCAAAAGCTGGAATACGACCGCAGCCAGGGCCGCGAGATCGACGACCGCGACGCGACCACCGGTCGCCGCCCGATGACCTCGTATCTGCAGGACCAGGACGTTCTGTCAGCCGAACAGGTGCGCGAAGTGAAGTCGCACGCCGAGCGGACGGGATTGTCGATTCGCGATGCCCTTGTTCAATTGAAACTCGTGGAACCCGACGCCGCCGCGCGCGCGCTGGCGGAGGAACTGGGAAGGGCCTATGTCGATCTGGACGAACTGCTGCCGGACGACTCGATTCTCGATCAGGTTCCTCGCGCAGTGGTCAAACGCCACTCATGCCTGCCACTCTTTATCGACCACGGTTGTGTGCTCGTTGCCTGTACAGACGAGCCCGATTCTGAGCTCGAAGACGAAATCCGCCTGCGGTTTCATCTGCCGATTCGTCCGGTGCTGGCGACGCCGCTGGCCATCAATCAGGCGATCGCCAAGTACTACGCCGCCGGTCTGCGCAAGGAAGCGGCCGAACCCGCCAAGGGGAGCAAGGCTTCGGCCTCGTCGGCGCCCGCCAAGCCGAAGGTGGCGTTGACCGAGGACGAAAAGGCTCAGCGAAAGCAAATCGGCATTCTGGCGATGTGCTGGTCGGTGATCGGCTTCAGTCTGCTCGATTCGTTTGTCCTGTACGACGTCATCTACAAGAAGATCGGCCTGCCCGGATTGATTCCGTTTTCCGGCATCCTGCTCGGCGTGCCGCTGGCCTTTCTGTTCTACACCACGCACGTCAAGCAGAAATAGACGGCCGGCGATACCGCTCACCGGGCGGGTTTGAGGTGCCACGGTCGCGGAGCTTCGACGTGGCCGTGAGATTGGAAACAGCCCACGTCCTCGCACGGCCACGTCGAAGCTCCGTGACCGTAGCACCCCCAATTGAATAAGGCGATGGCCCTGGATTCAAACCCACCAACGCTGGCTTCTGAGGATACGATGGGGCAAACTCCACAACCACCAGCACGGGAGAAGAGTGCCCGAAGGCGGAAGACTCGGCCTCAAAAGACGGAACAGCCGCCCATGACCGGGGTTTGATTGCTCTATTGAACTCTTCGTTGTGGCGACCTTAGAATCCTGCCCCTGTGAATCATGGTGTCAGTCGCCACTCCGAATCGCATGCCAATCCTCACACGGACTTCGTTACGACATGTCGCCGCCAGCTTCTTCTTTCCAGACGGACTGCACTGGACCAATCAGGACAACCAACCGCTGTCGGGATCTGTTCGTGACTGCTTCGCAAGACACGCTGGGTGGGATGAAACCCTGCGATGTCTTTCCGTCGTGGGAGCCGTGCCGAACATCTCAGTGAGGCGATTGGTATGCTGTTCTCGACGTTCAACACTTGAAACTCGCTCGTCTACTTTCCGGCCTCGGGCCGGAGATCCCATCCAACTCTAACGACAGAGGAATCCCCTGATGCTCTCACGCGAAATTCATCGCCTCCCGCCGATCTGGTTGATGCTGGTTCTCCTGGCTCTCTCGGCGTTCTCGTTTACGAGACCGGTTGCCGTTCACGCACAAGAAGACGCTGCCGCCGCGCCGGCGGCCGATGCGGCGCCAGTGGAGAAAGCTGAGGGAGCCAAGGCCAAGTCGACGCTGTGGTGGATCATCGAGACCTCGGGCTTGATCGGCGCGTTTCTGTTGCTCATCTCCATCTACTTCGTTGGTCTCGTCGTGCAGCTTTTCATGGAGCTGCGCGCCTCGGTCGTGGCCCCGCCCGAGTTGATGGAGAAATGCGAAGCGTTGCTCGCCAAACGCGACTTCAACGGAATCTACAAAGTCGCCAAGGACAGCGGGTGCGAGTTGGGTCAACTGATTGCCACCGGCCTGTCGGCCCTGTCGTTTGGATTCGATCACGCCCGCGAGAGCATTGACCGCCAGTCGGAAGAACTCACGGTCGCGTGGGAGAAACGGATCAGCATGCTGGCCGTAATTGGGACGCTGGGCCCCCTGATTGGACTGCTCGGGACGCTCAAGGGAATGATCGGGAGCTTCAGCGTGATCGCGTTGTCGGACACGCAGCTCAAGGCCAGTGAGGTGGCGGGCGGGATCTCCGAGGCTTTGATCCTGACGTTTGAAGGGGTCGGCTTGTCCGTGCCGGCCATCTACTTCTTCGCCGTGTTCAAGAACCGGGTGTCGCACCTCGGCGTTTCGACCATGAACGCGGCGGACGACTTTATTTTCCGGGTCCACACCATGGCTCACAAGAAGGCCGCACCGGCCGAAACCGCTTCCTGAACCGATGACTTGGAGGGCTTGGCATGTCCGAGATGAACTCCGAGCGCGCAGAGCCGAACCTGACTCCGTTGCTCGACATGGTCTTTCAGTTGATCACGTTCTTCATGCTGGTGATCAACTTCAAGGGGGCGTCGATGGACTTGTCCCTGAAGTTGCCGGTTCTGGGCTCCGCGCGTCCGCTGGATCGGCAGGGAAAGTTGGAGCCGCTGTTGTTGAACATCGATGCTGAGGGCGGGGTGCACTGCTTCGGTCGGCTTGAGGAGATCCAGCCGCTCATCGATAAAGAGGCTCGTCTGTTGAAGGAACAGCTCAAAGCTGCGGGCGAGCCCGTCGGTGGAGAATTTCCGGTGGGCGTCATCATCCGCGCCGACCGTGCCGTTCCATTTCATCAGCTCAATCACGTGATCGAGGTCTGCCAGAAGGCCGGGTACCGGCAGTTCTCGCTGAGCGCGATGACTCGACAGGAGACTCGCTGACATGCGCCGCAAACGTCGTCGTCGCGACCAGGGATCGGTCGAAATGAATCTGGCCGCCATGCTCGACATGGCGTTCCAACTGCTGACGTTTTTCATTCTGACGTTCCGTCCCGCGCCCGTGGAAGGCCAGCTTTCACTGAACCTCCCGCCGCCCGTGGCCGTGGCCGTGGCCAAGCCCGAGGCAAATGACGGGAATGACAACATGGGGGAGGCCGGGCTGGAGACGTTGCATCTCCAAGTGATGGCGAATGAACGCGGTGGCGTCAAACAGGTGATTCTCGAAGCCAGCCCCGTGGTTCAGGGCGAAATGAACGACGCCAACATCCAACGCCTCGACAAGGAACTCCGGCGGATCTTCGGCACGAAGATGATTGCCTTCGACCGCATCCAGATTGCCGTCGAGCGAAAATTGCGCTACGGAGAACTGATGAAGATCATTGATGTCTGCACCCGTCAGAAAACACCCGATGGTAAACAGATGCAAAAGATCAGTTTCACGGAGTTGAGTGCTGGAGGAGCAGCGGCCGCCAGCGAGGCGCCATGACGCCAGAGGGGCCACCGCTCTACAGTCGATTGCAGAAACCGACCGTCTGGGACAGAGATGTTACTCGCCGCGTGAAAGCCGATCCGGTCCTTGGCGTTCCAGCAGGAGCACTGACATGCGCCGCAGAGTCGTTCATCCCTATGGGCAATCCATTTCGGTAACCAGGCTCGTGTCGCTGGTCCTGGCGCTGGCCGTACTGTGGATGCTCTACGAGCGGATGAGAGACCCCGCGACTTGGAAGATGTTTGCGAGTGAGGAACCGGCCGCCAATCCAGTCGAGAAGGTTCCGCGCGCTGACAAAGCTCCGCGCGATGACAAGGAGACGGTTGTCCCCGGGCCGAATCACAAAAACGAAGAGGCGTTGGCAGAGGCCCAGCGGAATTTTGAATTCATTATCGACCGCGCACCACTCAAGGTGCGTGAGATGGATGCCTATTGGCGGTTGATGGCGTGGAGCCGCACCGAACCGCTGGCCGATCTGGAGAAGGACGCGCGAGCGGATGTGC
>JANODP010000091.1:0-6445 GCA_031412755.1 Schlesneria sp.
CAGCGCCGCCGCTCCCAACACCAATGCAATGGCATCGAACGAAACTTCGCCCAGCCCGAGAGTGCTGTCCGATCCCGGGGGGAGACGAACCAGCGACTGCCAGGTCGCGGGACTGATGAAATTGGCCGACAGACTCCGCGACGAAAGCCACGTTTGCACCCCGCTCGACGCCAGCAGCACTCCGGCCACAACAAGGCCCGCCGCACCGAGCAGCCGCGCCGGCGACGGAGTGGACGATGCGGATGAAGTTTGTTTCACAGCCATCTCCGCATCGTAATGGCCCCGCGCGACGAACGACAGCGGCGCATCAGCCTGACCCCCGACTTGGAACGGGCTATACTCCGCCCCACTCGCCAAGACGAAGCACGACAACTCTCCGGGAGAGACAACTCCGTGACAGACGCTCTCGAATATGCCCGCTCGCTCGTGGCCGTGCCGTCGGTCAGTGCGAACTCGAACGCCCCCGTGAGTGATGTTGTCGAGCGGCATCTCCGCGCACTCGGTTTTCAAATCGAGCGGCAGGAGTTCCTCGATCCGTTCGGCGTCCCGAAGGTCAACGTGATCGGGCGCAAGGGGCCGGGAACGGGCGGCGTGGCGTACTTCTCGCACACGGACGTCGTCCCCGCCGATACGTGGTCGATCACCGGGCACGGCCCGTTCGAGCCGACGGTCCGTGACAACCGGCTCTACGGTCGAGGGAGTTGCGACATGAAGGGCTCGATCGCGGCGATGCTCGCGGCGGCGAGCCGCATCCGGGACGACGAGCTGCGGGCTCCGATCTACATCACCTGCACGGCCGATGAAGAGGTCGGCTTTCACGGCGCGAAGCGGGTGGCCGAGAAATCGGCCCTTTACCGCGAGATGGTCGCGAGCCAAAGCCGCACCATCATCGGCGAGCCGACCGAGCTGGAAGTGGTCTACGCTCACAAGGGGATCTACGGCTTCCGCGCGGTCGCGCACGGCCGGGCCGCTCATTCGAGCACCCGCGACGGCGTGAACGCGAACCTCGCGATGATCCCGTTCCTCGCCGAGATGAAGGCGATTCACGACGAGACGCTGGCCGATCCCGCGTGGCTCAACGACGAGTTCGATCCGCCGTGGATCAGTTGGAACATCGGCCTCAACGATCACAACCGCGCGGTCAACATCACGGCACCGCAGAGCATCTGCACCGTCTACTTCCGCCCGATGCCCGGACAGGACGCCGACGGGTTGGTCCAGCGCGCGGAAGCGGCCGCCCAACGCTGCGGCCTCGACTTCACCTTTGAATGTCGCGGCCTGCCGCTGTCCGGCGATCCATCGTCGGAATTCGTGCGCGAGACGCTGCGCATCGCCGGACGCGACCGGGCTCGCACGGTGGCCTACGGCACCGACGGCGTCTGTTTCACGAATCTCAAGCAGATCATCGTCCTCGGCCCCGGCAGCATTCAGCAGGCGCACACCGACGACGAATGGATTTCACTCGACCAACTCGCGACAGGAACCGACGTCTACGAGCGAATGCTCCACCGCTGGTGTGTTGAGGCCGTCTGAGCCGGTTTGCGCGAGGGGAGCCATCGGGCGCGCCGAACCCGGATGATTTATGATCGCATTGAAGCCTGACGCGCAAGCGAAGGTTCTGCTGTGACATCCCTTCGCTTGCGCGTCAGGCTTCAATGCCACGCTCTGTCGACGACACGACCCGAAGCATGAAGAATCCAGGCTCACCCCGGATTCTTCACGTCACGTCGCCACGGCTGGCTGATTCATCAGTCTTCGGGAGTCGACGGCACCGGCGGTACGGCTGGTGCGACAGGGATCAATGGCGTGGAGGCATCGACCGGCAGGGCTCTCGGCGCGGGAGCGGGAAGCGAAATCACGGGGGCCGCCGTGGCGGACAAATCGGGAAGCAGGGCCGGCGCGGGTGCGGGTGAGGCGAGACTGGCCGCCGTGGCCCGCGTGATGGGCGACGGTTGCTTGAGCAGCGGAGGCAACGAAGCGGTCCCTGCTGACGGTGGCTTCAACAAGACGGGCTGAGCCAACAGCGGCGTAAGCCCCGCCCGATTCGCCTTCGACGAGAGGGGAGGCGTCGACGTCGGCGTCGCCTGCAACGCCGGTGTTGATGTCGGCGTGGCAGGCGGAATTGCGGCCGGAGTTGCAGGCGGAACCGCGGGCGTCACCGCAGGCACGGGAACCGTTGCGGCAGGTGCGGCGTCGGGCTGAGCCGGCTTCGTCTGTGAGACCGGTTGAGCGGGGACTTGAGCCGTCTGAGGAGCCTGCTGTCGCGGCGTGTACGATCCGGTTGCGACGTAGACCTTCGGGTCATCAATGATCCAGCGCGTCGACCACGAACGTCCATCGTCCTGATTGACGACGTTGAAGAAGTACGTGCTCGTTTGCAGACATTTGTAGCCGTACGGGAAGTTCGAGTAGAGGTGATCCTTGGCGGTCAGCTTTTCGACCCCCTCGTGACCGTAGTAGTGAACCCGGCCGTCCGGCGTGATCGTCATGCCGAGCGTCCACCAGCCTTCGCGCAGAATGGTGGGGCCGGAAATGTCCTGACCCCGTTCGCCGGAACGAATCAGGATGGTGGCCGTGTTCTTGTCGGTATGCTGAGGATGGGTTTTGGCGTTGTACTGGAAGAAGAAGCCCGGCCAGTACTGCTCGATCTCGCGAGTGGTTCCTCCCGTGCGGAAGAACTTCCCCGTCTTGGTCGGCTTGTTGATGATCGTCTGGCAATCGGCGCGGAAGCCGAATGAACTGCCGACGCGCTGCTCCCACGTCTCGAAGGGGGGAACGTAGATGCGGACGACGTAGCTCGGGGTCCAGGAAGCGGGCAGCATGTAGCCGAGCTTCTGGTTCGTATTGGCGATCAAGTCGTCCTGCTGAAACTTGTTGGAGAGTTTTCCGGGGATGCCCGAGTAGAGCGTCTGCATCGCCAGCGCTCCCTTGCTGCCCGGCAACGCACCCTCGGGGGCCTCGACGCGCTTCACAAAATCGGGCGTGCCACGGAACAGGCTTTCAAACCACATGCCGTTGCTCGAGAAGCCGGACGGCTGACGATCGATCTTGTCGATGTTCGAACTGGCCTTGGGCAGGTTCAGCGTGAAGGTCCAATTGGGATCCTCGAAGTCATCTCCCACCTCCAGGATTTGCTGACCCGATCCGGGAACCACTTGAGCGTCGGACGGCGCCTGCCAACCAACAAATGCGGCCACAAGGGCCAAGCCGAGAGTGATCTTGTTCATTCGCATCGTGAGGCATCCTGTTCCTCAAAGTGTTCCGAATCCTTCAGACGCCCGGCCCTTCGTTGGCGAGTGAGCCACTCGTCACCGCACGGTTGAACCCGCACGGTTGACGCAGCCCGCAAAGTCGCCGACGACTTTTCCGGTTGCGTAGATCTTGAGTGGCGGCCTGGCATCCAAACCGTTGGCAGACCAAAACTTCCATGAGGTCTGCACCCGGTGTATCGGATGCCCCATGCGAATCGGTTGAATCAATTCGTCCGGCCCCGACCGGGTCACCAGCCGCGCGCTATCCCGGATGATTCATGGCCTCGTAGCTGAGTTCGCAAGAACTCAGATCCACATCGTAAATTGGGCTGAGTTCTTGCGAACTCAGCTACATGCAGGTTCCACGAGGAGGCCCTGAACAATCCGGGCTATGTCGACGGGACGAAGTCTGCACTGGCCGCGGCGGCTCCCGACCACTCGAAGGTCTTTGTGACGG
The DNA here is from genome assembly GCA_031412755.1 of Schlesneria sp. Taxonomy (GTDB): domain Bacteria; phylum Planctomycetota; class Planctomycetia; order Planctomycetales; family Planctomycetaceae; genus Schlesneria. The sequence continues at coordinate 3,709 of JANODP010000091.1, forward strand.
CCGTCTGTTCGGGCACGAAATGGATCAGGTTGACCTCGCACTTCTCGAAGCGGGTCAAGTCCTGATGCTGCCGCGCGAGGAAGAGCACCCGCGTCAGGACGTCCTTCGACTTCGAGTGGTCCTGAAACGGGTCGAACGGAACACTTATCGAGATGCGCAGCGTCATCGCCCCGCGCCCCTTGAGGCGTCCCCCTTCAACGTTCGGCCGCGAGTGCTTGAACTCGCGACCAATTGCGTCGCGCAGCGGACGGAAGGGCCGCGTGTTGAACTCGAAGTAGACGTACAACAGCACGGTCAGGGCCGAGCCCAGCAGGAACATTGCCACGACGATCGCTCGCCCCGACAGCTCCCTGTCGCGGGGACGCGGGGACAGCGTGGTGTCGTCGGAAGACAGCGTGATGTCGTCGGAAGAAGGGACGGGTGGCTGGCTCATTCGGGCGGTGCATTCCAAGTGGAGAGCGAGAGCAGATGCGGCGGCTGGCGGCGTCGCGCTACGTCGCGCGTTCGCCCCGCTTGCCTTCCTGATACAAGACTTCGAGTTCGCCGAGGGTGGCCTCACGGAGCGAACGGTGCTGCTCTTTCAGACGGCGTTCGATGTACTGCACGCGCCGCTGAAACTTGGCGTTGCTGGCGCGCAGCGCCTCTTCCGGATTGACGTGCCAGCGGCGCGCGATGTTGGCCAGCACGAACAGCACATCGCCCAGTTCGCCTTCGATCCGCTGCTGCCGTTCCGCGTCGAACGCCGGCGGGTCGGGTTCGACCTGTGCCTCGACGGTGGCCGCGCGCGTGGGAGTTTGACCGTCGGGAAACAGTTCGTCGGCGAGTTCGCTCATTTCCTCGCGCAGCTTGTCGAACAACATGTCTCGCGCGGGGAAGTCGTAGCCGACGCGAGCCGCCTTGGCCGAGAGCCGCGCCGCGCGGGCGAGGGCCGGCAGCGCAAGCGGCAGGCCCTCGAACACCGACTCGCGCTGCTTCTCCTGCTGCTTGATCCGCTCCCAGTTGTGGGAGACGTCCGCCGAGGTGGCGGCCCGGGTGTCGCCGAAGACGTGCGGATGCCGCTCGACCATCTTGCGGGTCAATCCCGCGACGACGTCCGTCAGATCGAAGCGGCCTTCGTCGGCCGCGATCTGACAGTCGAGAACCACCTGCAACAGGACATCGCCCAACTCCTCGACGATCGCCGCGTCATCGCCCGAATCGATCGCTTCGAGCAGTTCGTAGGTCTCTTCCAGGGTGAAGGGCTTGATGGTCGCCAGTGTCTGCTCGCGATCCCACGGACAACCGGTCGGTGATCTCAACCGCGCGACGACCTCGCACAACTCGCGAAACGCCGGACCGAGACGTTCGGCAGCGGGAGGAGTTCCCGGCGCGACGGGCTTCGCCAAATCAGCGGCCTCGCCGGATTCGGACAGCGGGCTTCCGTCGGGTGCGGTGGATGGCGGCCTATTCGTCAAGCGGCAGTCCTTCCTCGCAGGAGAGACTCTGCGTGATCGACTCCATCACGGAGCGGGTCAAGTCCCACTCGAGATCGGTTCCCTGAGAGATCACCAGCGCGGTGCGTCGATTGGTGCGAAAGGCGATCATCGAAGCCGAGTTCACCAGATCGAGGCAGACGAAGTCGATCTCCTTCGCCACGGCCGGCGCGGGAATCGTGGGGGTCACTTCGTACACGTCGACGTCCGTGTATTCGTCTCGATACGCGCCGAGCACCGTGTCCATGATGTCGCCCGGATCGGGAGCGTCATCGATCAAGGTCAGCGACCAGTACGACGTCCCGGAGCTTTGCACCGAAATCGTCGTCTCGTCGGGACCAACCTCCTCGGTGACCGTCCAGTCACCGGGATGGCGGAACTGGATTCCGTGCGCGCGATACACCGCGTCCGCGCCAAATCGGTAGTCCACGTCTCGATCGTCGTGGTCGTGATCGTGACTGCAGCAATCGTCCTCGCGCCTCACTCGTTGGTCCTTTTCGTCGTTGGAATGCTCTCGACTCCGATGGCTCATCGCATCCACGATGGCCCCGAGCTGGCCCGTTGCGCCGGGCTCTCAAGGGTTGTTCCGGTCTGTCGATTCGAGTAGCCTACACACAACTTCAACAGAACTGTATGGCGGCGAAAACTGAGTCGAAAGCATCAGTTGTTTGCCGCCAGTTATTTTCCAATCGTGCCAAGCGTTCTGGAGCGGGGCGGTCGGTGGCAACATCGCCGATCGAGCCTTCGCTGCCGCGCGAGGCGAACAGGAAGGAGACCAGAGTGGCATCCGTACGAGCTGAAAATGTGGCAGAAGTGGTGTGGGAACTGAAGCGGATCGACAAGTTCGGCACCTATACCGAAGTGGCAACGCGAGCGGGTTTCAAGCCGGGTGTCGGCGGTCGCACGCTGCAGACGGTGCTGGCCAACGTTCAGCGAGATTGGCCTCACCTGCAATGGTGGCGAACCGTTCCGGATGACGGCCTGATCATCGAAGATTCGCCGCTGGCCAGGAAGCTGGCCGAGACGGGCGTTGCCTTGGAGCCGGGCGGCAAGAAGGGATTTCTGAAGATCGCCGATTTTGAATCGAAGCTGTTCACGTGGGATCACCAGGCGGCCGCGGCCGCCGGCGTCGCCGTTGCGACCGCTTGATAGCCAGACAATTTGCCGTGATGACATCAGCCCGGTCGTTTGCTCGACCGGGCTGTTTTGTTTTCACGTGCCTGACCGATTGAAGGCCGCCGCTAGAGCGGATTATTCACGCCTCG
>JANODP010000092.1:0-51055 GCA_031412755.1 Schlesneria sp.
GGATCGCGGCGGCCGCCGACTCGATGTCTCCGCGCGAGAGGATTGAAGTGATGAAGCGCCTCGGAGCGCAGCAGGTTCCCGTTCGATACGTCCAACCGGAACTGCGTCCCGGCGACGGCCGCTCGCGGAAGCTGCTGCTCATCACGTTCCCCATCAAGCCCAACGAGCCGCAGATGGTGAGCGGTCCCGCGCTGCTCGACTTCCTCCATGAGTTCTATCGTGCGCTGGGAGTCTCCACGCCGCCCGAGGACGCCGACTATCAAGCGACGAAGGCCGATGTGGCGGCGGCCGAGACGAACAACCCGCGTCCCGAAATTGTTCAGGTGGCCGGGCAACTCGGATTGGACCTGGCGCCGGTGGCTCCCTCGTTAAAGCCCGCGCGACCACCCACCCGGGTCGAGAACTCGGTATCAGGCGACGCTCGATCGGTGGTGGCTTCCCCGTTGAAGTCCGCGCGACCATCCTCCCAGAGCAACGGCTGGATCTTGCTCGGTTGGTGGATCTTCGCGATTGCCTGGTTCGTCGGGTTCCCGTACGTCGTTCAATTTCTGTCGAAGCTGCTCCCTGTCGTTCCCTCGATGAAGCAAATTGCGACCTGGTCACGCGCCGACTACGGATACTTCCTGGCTGCTCATACGGCCGACTTTGTGCTGACTGTTTTTCGGGGCGCGGTGGCCTTCGCGATTCTCGGCTGGTCCTACCGGACGCCGCTGCGGTTTCTGATCCACTCGACATTCCCCGATGACGAGCGGCCTCAATTGTCGTGGTCCTTCCTGTTGAATCCGTTCGCCGCCTTCCGCCGAGTGATCGAAATGCTGGCCTTCTACACGAACATCCTTTCGTTGTCGGCGGTGCGTCGCTTTCTGTATGTCGCCACGCACCCGCTGTTTTCCAGAAAAGTCCTGAACCTGCTTCCCGATCGCGTCTACCAAAAGCTGCAGGTCTACTTCGAGGCCGAGTTGTTTCGGCACAAGGCTGACGACGAATCCCGCGGAGCGTATGGCGAAGCGGTGGCCGCACTGTACTGTGAGAACGTGAAGCTGCTGGACCGCAAGTGCCGTCCCGTCGCCAAGTGTCAGACGTGCTTCGATGTCTTCGGCAGCAACGGCAAGAAGATCGATCGCTACTTCAAGGCGCAGGTTCTCGTCGATCGAGACCCCAAATTCCTCACGCGGATCGAGTTTGAAAGCGGCTACCTCGCCCCGGCTTACCTGGTCAGCGGGCTGCTCAGTGAGTTCGACGAGGACTGGACGAAGATCGTCGGCGCCTACCCCGAGAAGATGCAGCGGCTGACCGACACGGCGGACCCGCTCAAGATGGACCCGCTCCACGCGCTTCCCGAACTCCGCAAATTGCAGTCGTTCATTTGGGACTGCTGGGTTCAATGGGGACCGAGCGTCCCGATCAGCGGGGCGCCCGCCTGGCGGTCGGGTGAGGCCGCCCTGCAATACGGGTACGGCGACGAAAACAATTCACTGCCGGTGCGGCTCGATCGCGCGGCAACCAATGCGGCGTCGGTCCGCACCGACACTCCGACCGGAGATTGGAACGGATTCGCCTTCGACAACTGGAACAATTTCATCACCGCGTTGCTCGTCGGCGGACTGGAACCAACCGCGCGGGCCTGGCCGGTCAAGGTGAGCGGCCACCTGAGATGGTTGATGAGCCGCGAACGCAACGCCCGGTTCTGCGCCGCCCAACAGACCACGAAGCCCGGTGATGAAGGTTGGCTGGTCTTGGATGCCGACTCCATCGAGCCCGACCCGGCGGGGCCGAAGTTCTATTCCGCCTACGTCTGGGTGCTGATCGCCATCTGCGACAGCCGGCCCGCGCTGGCCTCCGTTTCGACGTCCTCGCCCGCAGCCGGCTCCCCCACGTCGCCGTCCAATGCGCGACCCTATCGCCTGATCGAAGACGACTCCAAGAACCATTGGCGATGCCTGATCCCGTTCTTCCAGCACGGCAATATCGCCGAGCCGTCGGTCTACGAATCGATCAAGCGGGAACTCGCTGACAAGACGATCACGAACCTGCTGGCGGAACTCGCGCGGGCCGAGAAGGCGGGAATCGACTGGCTGCACTTCGCGTTCGTCGCGTCCTACGATGACAACGGCGACGCGGACCAATCGACAACGCTGGTCCCCCCGTCGTCCGACACCATCCTCGATTACATGGTCGCCGCACTCCACAGCCGCACCGACCGTGATCCCGCGGCGAAGGCTCTTGCTACCCGAATCCACTGCGCCCCTGGCGCCTTCCCGCAACTGGCCGCGTCTGAACTTCCCCATGTCGTCCGAGCATACCTGGATCACATCGAAGAACTGACGACGAAGAAATAGCCGCAGCCGAGCGAGTGACTCTCTGCTCGCCATTGACAACATGGACTCAAGATCCCAGCCCGGCCTCCGGTTGCAACCAAAGTAGCCTTCATCGCTCCGCGTGAAGAAAGCCGTTTGCGAGTTCGCTGCCGATAGTTGTTGCCGGGGTTCAATCACGATGGGCTGACTTCACGCGGAGCGATGAAGGCGACTTTGTTAAGCAGAAGTATTTGCGAAGCCAACAAGAAACGAAGCGTTAGTAGTACGGAGCGCCGGAAATGCCACGACGATTGATCGACACTCTGTTGGGGTTGGGACACCGGGTTGAACGGCTGCCGTTGTCGAGCGGACTGCGGCGGCGGGAGCTGTTGAAGCTGGGGCTGATTTCCGCCAGCGGCCTGTTGTCGGCGATGGTTCCTCACCCGGGTCTCGCCATCGGAGCGGCTGAGCGCCGCCGCGTCATCGTCGTGGGAGCGGGTTTCTCGGGCTTGGCCTGTGCCTATGAGTTGACCGCGGCCGGCTACGACGTGAAGGTCTTCGAGGCGCGAAAACGCGTCGGGGGCCGGGTGCTCAGTTTGAAGGAGCTGATCCCCGGCAAGAACATCGAGGGGGGCGGAGAACTCCTCGGCTCGAATCATCCGAACGTGCTGGCGTACGCCGCGAAGTTCGGGTTCGAGTTTCTCGACGTCACCGAAGAGGATGCTCCATCGCCGATGATCCTCGGCGGGCGAAAGCTGCTCGGGCACGAGGTCGAGAAGATCGGCGAAGAGGTCGTGACGGCGTATTCCGCGATGAACGACGACGCGCGCGCGGTAATCGCCGACGAACCGTGGAAGTCACCCGACGCCGAGCGGCTCGACAAACAAACGACCGCCGCGTGGATCGACGGTCTGAAGCTGTCGGACCTCGCCCGAAAACTGCTGACGTTGCAGTTCACGGCCGACAACGGTGTCGCCACCGCGCAGCAGAGCCAGCTCGGCAACCTGGCGCAGGTGAAGGGGGGCGGTCTCGAAAAGTATTGGACCGATACCGAGGTTTTTCGTTTGAAGGGAGGCAACCAGCAGTTCGCCCTGCGATTCGCGAAGGAACTTGGCGACGAGCGACTGTCGCTGAACTGCCCCGTCCGCGAGATCACGGTGGCAGACAACGCCACGACGGTCGTCGATGCCGAAGGCCGCACGCACGAAGCCGACGACGTGGTCCTCGCGATTCCTCCTTCGACATGGCCGACGATCAAGTTCACACCCGCTCTGCCCGCAGAACTGGTTCCCCAGATGGGGGCCAACGTGAAGTTTCTGTCCGTCGTGAAGAGTCCGTTCTGGCGCGGGGCGCATCTCTCGCCGGATGGCAACACCGACGGCGACATCAGCACGACCTGGCACGGTACCGACGGTCAGGGAGCTGACGGCCCCGCGGCCCTCGTCGCCTTCAGCGGCGGACCGGCGGCCGAGACGATTCACCGCCGCGCGGTCGCCGAACGACAGCCCGAATACCTCAAGGCGTTCGAGACCCTGTATCCCGGCTTCGGCGAGCACTTCATGAAGGGCCAGATGATGGACTGGATCGGCGACCCGTGGACTCGCGGAGGATATTCGTTCCCGGCACCGGGCCAGGTCACGACGGTCGGCCCGCTGCTGCGACAGGGAATCGGCCGGCTGCACTTCGCCGGCGAACACACCTGCTACCAATTCGTCGGCTACATGGAGGGCGCATTGCACTCGGGCGTCGCACTGGCGAAAAAACTTGCCGCCCGCGACGGGGTTGTGCCGAAGTCGTGAGACCAGATATTTGAGCCATGCCAATTCGCCATGACTTCCTCGCTTTCATTTTTCTGCCTCTCTCTTTCTGTCTACCGTCTTTGGCCGTGCCGGAAGAAACAGACAGAAAGAGAGAGGCAGAAAGATCGCTTCGCGAAGAGCTGGCAGCGGATGGACGCAAGCGCCCAGCCTACAAGCCAAGCAGCAGTTCGAGGTACGAGCGGCGTTCGGAGTTGGTCAGGCCCAACTCGCTAGCCAGTGCGAGGATCGCATCTCGCGCCGCCTCTCGGCCCGCCTCGTCGGCGAGCAGTTCGATTTCGAGGAACGTGCCGAGCGGCGGCACATCGTCGAGCGCAAGTTCATAGACGCGCTGCCGCCAGTCGAGCGTCAGCGGCGTGCGCGTCTTGCGAACATCGCGCACAAACCGGAACCCGAGCGATTGCCAAACCTCGGCCATCTGCCTCGCCGCCTCGGGGCCATCGGCGAACGACACCTCGATCTCGCGCCGCGTCTTCGTCGCCGAGTCCACTCGCGGTCCCTTGTACGTCACGCAATTGGCCTCGCCGACCGAGCGAATGCGGAACGCTTCGTCGGTCTCACGAAAGTCTCGCGCCGGATGATTGAAGTAACGATCCACCTGCTCCACGGGCGAGACCGCGACAGCACCCAGACTATCCAAACGCGCGAGCACATCATCCGGGTTGGTGAGCGGGAACTTCAGTTCGACTTCGTACTGCATGGGTAACTTCTTGGTTTCTCCTCGACCGATGAGTAATCTGTGCGCAGGCACGCTGCCGCATCTACACGATTGTTCCGGTATCGAGATATTTCCAGATACGTATACTTCGCCCTTCGCTTCCAAGCGTCGCCAATAGGTTCTCGCGGGGATGAAATGCCAAGCCAACGGGCCACGATACTTCCATCGGCTCTTCAATTTCGTCGACCAGCAGCCTAGTTTTCAGTGACCATAGACAAACCCGTCGATTACTCTTCGATGCCAACAATTGTTCGTCACGGGATACTGAAAGCTCGATAACATACCCTTTGTGTCCGTCCAAAGATCCAATTGACGAGATGCCTTTTCCAGGTGCATTTAGTCGCCAAAGCCCAATGCGACCGTCGTCGCCCGAGGACGCAAAAGTATTTGTTCCAATTCGGCACAGCGCATTGATGTCATCTTTGTGAGCGTTGTGTCGGCAACTAAGCTGTTCACCGGTGACGATGTCCCAAACTCGAATGCTTCGGTCATGCGAACCTGTCACAACTAAGTTCCGTCCGTGGATTGCGAGAATCGTCCGAACCAGATTTGTATGCCCGACGAGTTTTCGCTGAATTGTTCCAGAATGGTCTGTGATTCTTGTAATTCCATCGTCTTCCGCCGTGATCAGAGATCCATCGGACAGCCATGCCGCCGAATGAACAGTTGGATTACGTGTTACTTGTCGCAACTTTTGTTTTCCAGGTACCCATTTTGGTGGATTGAGAACCGTGATGTCGCCGTCACGCGAGAAGACTGCGACCGCGTCATCCGAGCGGAGTGCCATCGCGAGCACTCGGTCTCTCGATCTCCAGAGAATGCGATGCTGGTGCTTCTGGTCCGTTCCACGAGGTAGATTCCAACGTCGGACAGTGCCGTCGAAGGAAGTCGATAGCAGCGATGTTGAATGTGTCAGCCACTTGATCGCAGTTACCGGTTGGCTATGTCCCTCAAGGGTGAATGAAGGTTTCGATGTAGGTTTCATTTGCGGCCGACAACGCGCGAGAAGTTTCAAATACTCCTGTTCACGGTTTTGCGAGTACCAGTCGATGTAAATGAATGGTGCCAGCGAGTCTTTGATCGGTGCGTCATCGAGACGCACAGGAATGAAGCGGCCATTCTTGTTCAACGGATCACGAGAGCGAGTCGCTTGGCTTTCAAATTCCACCCAATCCGAGCCGAATCCATTTGCCGACATGAAGAGCACGAGCACACGAGAGTTTTCAAATCCATAATGGATCTTCGTTGGGAAGTGGTCTCCGGGGACGAGTTCCCATTCATCGAACCAGACCCGTATCCCGTCTTGCTTCAGCCGTATTGCGATCTCGCGCACGATCTCCTGGTCCTTCGAACTGTGGCTGAGGAACACGTCGAATACAAATTCCTGATTTTGGTCGATGGTCATCATTTGTTTCCGCTAACCAGTTTGTGACAAACTCATGCTCGGTTCACGCCAGCGTCCAACCCTTGCGGTACTCGCGGCGAATGTAGGGGGCGGCTTCGGGGGCGTTGGGGCAGCGGAGGTTGACCGCGTCCCATTCGATTTTCTTGCCGACGCGATAGGCCACGTTGCCGAGGTGGTTGGCTTCGGTCAGCCAGCCGGAGTACTCGAAGTTGCAGGTGGTCTGGAGGTCGGTCTTGCAGGCGCGGATCCATTCGGCCTGCTGGCCCGGGGATTCGGGGATGAATGGGTCGGGGCGTTTGAAGTCCTTGAACTGGGCCTCGGGCAACAGCAGATGCTTGCCGTAGTCGGCGAGCAGCATCCCCTTGTCGCCGATGAACAGGTGGCCGCTGTCCCATTGAGGGATTCCTTTCTCCGTCCAGATCGTCGGCTTGTTGACTCCCTGATACCACGTGAGTTTGACAGGAGGCAGATCGCCGCGCGGGCCGTACTCATAAGTGGCCTGCATTGACGCGGGGGCGAGATCGGGGTGAGGCGGCGGGCCGCTCGCTTCGATCGTCAGCGGGGATTGCAGTTTCAACGCCCAGAACGGCAGGTCGTTGAAGTGGCTGCCGAGGTCCGACATCGTGCCGCTGCCCCACTCCCACCAGCGATACCACTTCGGGCCGGGGAAGTAGACGTTGTTGAACGGTCGCTCGGGAGCCGGACCGAGCCACAAGTCCCAGTCGAGGCCCTTTGGGATCGGGTCCGTCTTGGTGGGACGGTCCTGCACCGACACGATGTCGCCGTATTTCTTGGCATCCTCGGGCGACTGATGTCCCCACGCGCGCGAGGTCCAGACGTGAGCTTCCCGCACGGGACCGATCGCGCCGCTCTGGATCAGCTCGACCACGCGGCGGTAGTTGCTGCCCGAGTGAATCTGGATGCCCATCTGCGTCGCCACCTTCACCTTGGCCGTCGCTTCGCGAATGACCCGCGCCTCCCAGACGCTGTGTGTCAGCGGCTTCTCACAGTAGACGTGCTTGCCGAGTTGCAGTGCGGCGAGAGTCGCGAAGGCGTGCGTGTGCTCGCACGTGCTGACGATCACGGCGTCGAATTCGTTCGGGTGATCGAACAACTTCCGGAAGTCGACGATTTTGCGGGCCATCGGATGAGCCACCGCCGCCTTGCCGAGATTGTTCTCGTTGACATCGCACAGCGTGGTGATGTTCTCGGTCCCGGCGACGGCTGCCAGATTCGAGCCGCCTCGCCCGCCCGAGCCGATCACGGCGATGTTCAGTTTCTCGGTCAGGCCCCGCGCCCGCAGAATGGCGGGAGCCGCAAACGTCATCGCCGCCGAGGCGACCGAGGTCTTCAAAAATGTTCGTCGAGAAAGACGGTTGTGATTTCGCGTTGTCCTGTACGGTGTGTTCGTCATGACATTGACCCCTGTGGCTAGGAAAGGTGAGCAATGGTGAACAGCCTACCGGGAGAATCCCGGTCCGGCCACGACACCGCAGACGGGCTTTCTACTCCCCCAACCCCTCTCTCCCCAAAGGCATCGGTCTCTACACATCTGGTTGTGACTTCTGTCGCCTTCGACACGACTCTCCGAGGAGACTGGCAGAACGATACGGGCAGAACGATGGAAGAAAGAAACGGCTGCGAAAGTTCGTCTTCATCATTCTGCCCCCATCGTTCTGCCAGACCTGATTTGACGGTGACTGAAGCCGATTTCTGGCGATTCAAGGGGTTGTTCTGAGTGGTGTCGATACCAATGTCCCAAAAGGGCGAGGGGAACAAGAGATCAAATCATCGCCAGTGACCCTGAGACAGTGGGTCCATCGATTCTGCGACATCGTTCCGGAATTTCTGTAACCTGAGTCCCGAGAATCCTCAGGACACTGCATGAACACCTCATCCAAACCTCGTCGTTGTCCCGCGTGCTCGGCCGAGATTCCGGCGGAAGCCCCGCAGGGCCTCTGTCCGAAGTGCCTGTTGATGGGAGTGGCGTCGGTGGCCGAGCCGCCTATTGAGGCCGGAGGTTCCGTGGCCGCGGGATCATCGGCGCAGCGGGACCGCGCGCGAGTTGCAGCGAACGACAACCGCCCTGCTCCGCCGTCGATTGACGAACTGGCGGCCGCATTTCCCCAGTTGGAGATCCTCGAACTGATCGGTCGCGGCGGGATGGGCTTCGTGTACAAGGCTCGGCAGCCGAAGCTCGATCGGTTGGTGGCCCTGAAAATTCTGCCGGGGCATCTGGCGAGCGAGCCCTCGTTTCACGAACGGTTCGAGCGGGAAGCCCGCGTCCTGGCGAAACTGCAACACCCACTGATCGTCAGCGTCTACGACTTCGGTGAGGCGGTGGTTCGGGAACGCTTGGGCATCGGGCAGTCGGTAGCATTGGGACAGATGGGATCAATGGGATGCATGGGACCGGGCGAAGTTGACAGCAATCCCATTCTTCCCATCAGTCCCATCGAATCACCAAACACCCGCTCCTACTTCTACCTGACGCTCGAATACGTCGATGGCGTGAACCTGCGTGAGGCGATGCGGGCCGGGCGGTTCACGCCCGAGCAGGCGCTGGCCATCGTCCCTCAAGTCTGTGAGGCGTTGCAGTACGCTCACTCGAAGGGTGTCCTCCACCGCGACATCAAGCCCGAGAATATCTTGCTCGACACCGACGGCCGGGTGAAGATCGCCGACTTTGGGATCGCGAAGGTTCTCGGCCCGGAGATGGATGCCTCGTCGAGCCTCTTCGCGTCCGGCGGTGCCAGCGAATCGGAGATGGCCGTCACGCGATTGACCGCGACCGGCTCGGTCCTCGGGACGCCGCTCTACATGGCACCCGAGCAACTGATCAGTCCGAATGCCGTCGATCATCGGGCCGACATCTTTTCGCTGGGCGTCGTCTTCTACGAGATGCTGACGGGCGAATTGCCGATGGGCCGCTTTGCCCCGCCATCCGAGAAGTCGCTCGCCAATCAGCTCATCGACCAGCGTATCGACGAAGTCGTCCTGCGGGCGCTCGCCAAGGAGCGGGAACTCCGCCAGCAATCGGCCAACGAACTGAAGACCGAGGTCGAGACGATCACCTCGCACCCTCGTCGAGCCACGATCCCGCCACCCATTCCCACCGCTGCGGGTTCATCACGCCAGACACCGGGTGCCACTGGCGGCAGCTTTGGGCCGTCAGTGGGTTTGAAAAACACTGGCGAGCGAAGCCCCTCGCCAGTGGCACCCGGAGTCTCTGCTGTGAGTGGCGCCGCCATGATCGGCAACACTTCGGGAAGTGGAGGCTGGTGGGCACTGTTCGCACTCTTCATCGGAACTCCGCTGGCGATGTCTCCGATGATTACCTTCACGGCCGTGCGAGTCGATTCGGCGAACGTCCCGCCTCAACCATCGGTGTCGTGGACGATCTTTGCAATCGCGATCATGCTCCTGTTCACGGTGGGAGGGGCCTTCACTCCCCTCTGGCTCGGCTGGCGACATTTGCTCCACCAGCATCGCGATCACAGCCGCAACGGCATCATCCCCGCGCTGATCGCCGCCTACTTCCTGCCGCTGCTGGTGCTGGATCTTGTTTTGTTCTATTTCATTTTCTGGCCGCTGGTCCGCTATCCCACCGCGCAATTGATCGCTCTGTACGTGGCACCGCTGCTGTGTGCCATCGTCGATGGAGTGATCCTGTATTCGACGTGGTGCTGGGCGGCGCGGACTTCGTTTTCGAGAGAACGCCACGCGAGCGCGGGAGCACAGACCGATTCGGACCAGACGCCCCGGCAACTGTGGGGCCTCGGATTACTGGTGGCCTCGATCCTGCTGGCCGTCGGCTGGGGGATGTACGTCGCCAACGAAAATCGCCGCATCGCCACGCAATGGATGCAAGAGATCACGTCGGCCCAGCACGAATGGCAGGAGGCCAACGGCGCCTTGAACGTCTTGGAGACTCGATGGAAGAGCCGCGCTTTCGATGATGAAGCCCCCGAGGGTGAGGCGGGACGCGCCGCGGCCTCCGCGAAAAATGCCGCCGAGTTCAAAGTGTTCACGGAGGAATCCGCGCGGCTTCGCGAGTGGATCGCCGAGTTGAACGGGCAGATGAAGGTTTTGTCCGGAATGGGCAACTATCGAGACGGCCTGACATCGTTCCTGCCGGTCGCCCTGTTTGCGATCCCGCTCGGCGTGACCGGTCTCATCCTGTTGCTGCGGCGGCGACGAGTGATCTGGACCATCGGCGCGGTGGCCGGTTCGCTGGTGGTGGTGTTCATCGCCATCCAGATTCTGGCGGAACGATGGAATGTTTCGCTCGCACCGACGACGACCGTCGCACTGTCCGGACACAACGTCCCAACTGATGAACCAACCTTCGACAGAAATGTTGTTGGCAACAGAGAAGCGGAACCCTTCCGCACGTCAGATCAACCAGCCAATCAGAAAGTCTCTGCCGCCGCGGCCGAAGCGAAACGGCTCGGCTTGATTCGCGTGGCGGATGCCACCAGCGGGGTCCACGTCGTCCAACAGCCAATCAGATTGAAGGGCGACGCCGGTGAAGTGCTGGTCGAGCCTCACTTCTCGGCGCTGGTCCGGCTGCCCGCGCCGACGAATCGGCTCACGTTTGTATACGGAGGCACTGCCGATTCGCGGGGAACGACCTCTCTCGTTGCCGAATATCCCTGCGACTACATCGCCTGCGACTGGATATCGGGCACCGACCTGCCGCGCATCCTGGGTTACATTCTGCCGCCCGGTGCTTACGACTTCCGCGCCGATGCCGAGACGAACCGGCGGCTGACTGCGGCGAGCCGCGTCTCTCTCGCAGAGGTGGCTTCGCGCGCATTGCAACTCGTTGCCACCGCCGCTTTAAAATCGGCGGCCACTGAATTCGACTGGCAACAGGCGACGCAGGCGGCTCACCTGCGGTTCAAGTTCGTTCCGAAATCGATCTCAAAACTTGACGTCCCCGACGAATGCCTCGTCGTACTGACTGGCGACTCACGCACGCTGTTCACCCGTGATGGAGGCCGCTTTACGAAGCTTGAGCACACTTCGGCCCAGCCGATCGACCGGTTGCGGGGGCAGATCAGCTTGGCCGCGAAGGAAGCGGCGGCAAATGCGTTGCTGGCCACGGCTCATGCCGCGGCAAGCCAACACAAATGGGAGGACCTGCTGAGATGTATGACCGATGACTGCCGTGATGACTGGATATTTGAGATCACGACGAGCCGGCAACGCGACTTTGAGTCGCTTATGGGGAAAGCCGCTGACAAGGAACTGAAGGAGAAGGATCAGACGGCAATGACAGCGCTGGCGAGGATGTCCGAGGCATTGTACCGGTCCAAGCGAGAGTCGATCCCTGATTCGGAAACGATGCAGCTTAAGCAACGCTTCACGACGTATTCAACGTTGACTGCCGCCGAACGACGCCAATATCGGGTTGATGTCATGCGAACGTGGTATTCCGACCTCGCCGAAGTTGCCACGACGGCGCTTACCCACGCTCAGGAACTCGATGAAGCGCACTTGATCATCGACCTCTCCACGGTCAAGGATCTGCACGTGGAAGACGAACAGGCGACGGGAACATGGATCACGGCGGACGGTACGGGGGCTCCCCTCGTTCTGCGGCGAGTCGATTTGAACGGTGAACGCGTCTGGAAGATCGACTCGCTCGTCGGCAAGAGCGTCCTTGATGGATCTAACCCCGTTCCCGCAACGCCTGTTCGAGCAATACCCGCACCGGCGGACGCCGACGCTCCCGCAGACGCCTCCGTCCCCCAGAACGCTCCGGGCGACGGTCTGAAAGCCGATTGATGAGCAGCGCTCATTCTCATTTCGCGACGACTCATTGGACGTGTGTATTGCTGGCACAGGGCGAATCGGCGGAGGCGCGCGCGGCGCTGAACGAACTGTGTACGGCGTACTACGCGCCGGTGCAGGCGTTCCTGCGGCACAGCGTGCGGCGGGGCGAATCGGCCGACGATCTGACTCACGACTTTTTTGCCCGCGTGCTGACCGGCCGCGCGTTTCAGCAGGCCGATCCGCAGCGGGGCCGTTTTCGGTCGTATCTGCTCGGCGCGGTGAAACATTTTCTGTCGGACATGCGCGACCGCGAGCAGGCGATCAAGCGGGGTGGTGGAGCAGATCAGGTGAGTCTCGATCCGGGAACAGACACCTCGCCGGGGATCGACGTTTCCGATCCGAACACGGTCTCACCGGAAGCGGCCTTCGAGAAGCAGTGGGCATTGACGTTGCTCGACCGTGCCCTGCATCAGCTTCAAACCGAGATGACTCTCGCCGACAAATCGGCTCAGTTTGAGCTGCTCAAGCCGTGGCTGACCGGCAACGTCGAGGAGTCTCAAGCCGCGGTGGCTCAGTCGCTCGGGATGAACGAGAACGCGATCAAAGTCGCCATCCACCGCCTGCGCCGGCGGTTTCGAGAACTCGTCAAAGCGGAGATCGCTCACACCGTTCACGACCCATCGGACCAGGAGCGGGAACTGCGCGACTTGATCTCGGCACTGGGACGATGAGGGCGACGATTCGAGTCGTTCTTCAGAAGAACCCCTCACCCTAACCCTCTCCCCTCCAAGGCGAGGGGCGAGGGGACAGGACTCACGCCAGTCCGCGGCGTTTCAGTTCGGCGACGACCGCCTGCACGATGGTCGCGACCTCTTCGGGGCTGGAGCCCTTCGCGCCGGCGAGCAATGAGCAGCCGCTGAGCGGTTCGTCCGTGAAGCCGTGCTCGGACAGCATGCACTGCAATTTGTTGGCGAGCGTCGCGAGATCTTTCTGTTGTTCATCCGACAGCGGCTGGCGGCCGACGCCCGTGTCGAAGCCGCGCAGGCGGACGGCCGTGCGGAAGCCGTCGGGAAATTCGGCCGAGTAGAGCATCGCGTCGAAGAGCGTGACGATGTCGTATTGAAGTTCGCGGGCTTCGTCGATGCGGTACGCGGTCGTCAGGTCGTAAAGCTTGCGCGTCAGTTCGGGCACGACGCCGGAACTGGCGTTCGTTCCGCCGTCGCAGCCGACGAGCAGCATCGGCATCAAAGCCGCATCCCAACCGGTCAGGAAACTGAAGTCGGGACGGTTTGGCCGCACCGCCTGAATCATGCGAATCATGTTCGGAATGTCGCCCGAGGAATCCTTGATCCCCGTGACGCGCGGGCACTCGTCGGCCAGGCGCTGGATCGTGGGGACGTCGATCGGGCTGGCGAACATCGGGATGTTGTAGAGCGTCACGTCGATCGGCGTGTTGTCGCCGATCTCCTTGAAGTACGCATAGACCGCGCGGGGACTGAGCTTGAAGTAGTACGGAGCGACGATGGCGACAGCCGTCGCACCCATCTCGTAGTACTTCTCGCAGGCTTTGACGGTTTCCTTGACGTTCGCCTCGGCGGCACCCGCCAGGACCGGCACGCGGCCGCGCACCTGATGGCAGATGATCTCCATGATGCGGATGCGTTCTTCCGCCGTGAACCGCGTGAACTCGCCCGTCGAGCCGTTCGGATAGAGGCCATGCACCCCCTTGGCGATCAGCCAATCGACGTACCGCCGCAGTTCGCTCTCGTGGATTTCACCCTTCGAGTCGAGCGGCACGATGTTCGGGGTGAAGATGCCCTTGAGCTTGGCCTGTGACGGCATGATGAGACTCGCAGTTGTCGTTTGGTGGAGAAGATGCATTTTAACGGTCGCGGGAAATCTACCGCACAAACCCTGATGAGGCGTCGGTGCGCGTGGCCAAAAGTCAACGATCGAGTTTGTGCCGGCGCCGCGACCGGCAGGATCGTTACAAGTGGGCAGTAGAGAGTGGGCAATAGGCAGTAGGGAGTAGGCGGGGATCAGGAATAACCGAATAGAAGTTCGTTCTTTCCGATCACTGCCCACTGCCTACTGCCCACTGCCTACTGCCTACTCACCCTCAGTACCCGAAGACTTTCAGGATCCAATTGCCCAGCAGTGCGACGAGGAGCAGTTTGGCGAAGGCTTCGACCCAGGCCGGAGTTTGGAAGTCGATTGGCGACTCGCTGCCATTCGGCAAGTCGTCGCGCGTGACCTCGGCGAAGTTGGTCTCGATCACGGCGACGGAACTGTACTCCGCCACATTCGCACTCGAAGCCTCGGCCCGGCGGCGGAGTTGACGGAGGACGAACCAGCGGTAGGGGAACTGGCCGAGGACTGCGAGGGCCAGCAGCCAGCCGACTCGATGCGACGCGAATGAGGCGGCCAGATGGCCCGCCGCCAGATGAATGAAGCTGCGCGTCAGGCCGCAGCCGGGGCAGTCGAGGCCGAAGTAGATTCGGCTCGGGCACGACTCGGGGAGCACGACGTTCGGCAGCGGGCGCAGGGCGACTCGCTGATCGTCGCGGACCGTCAGCAGAAAGGCGAAGACGACGATGACCGCCGCGAACCAGAGATAGAAGTGATGGTGTTTCCGCTGTCCGTCGATGCGCCGCGCGAAGGTGTCGTCGGTTGTCATGGATTACTCGGGCCCGGTCGGTGCCGGTGCGGAGAGCACGAAGACCGCGTGGCATTTGCGACATTCGGCCCGGCGGCCGAGAGTTGTCATCGGGACGCGATACCTGGTCCCGCACTCGGGGCACGGAACGGAGACGGTCTCGGCGGCCGCGGGCTGGACCGGTTCCGTCGCCTGGTCCGCCGCGCGCGGCTTGGAGGGCATCCACGCCGGACGATCTTCGGTGGCGGATGACGTTTCCCGAACGGGTGACTCGGCCGACGGACTGCCATTCGACGGCTTCGGTCTTGGGACAGGAGGTGGCGTGACGGCCGCCGGCTTCGGACGGGGAGGCGTGGCGGCGACGGAGTCCATCGCCGTGTGATCGTCCTCGTCGTCCTCGTCGGACGCAGGCTCCTCCACGAGCAGGCTGACGGTGTCCAACGGCAATTCATCCTCGTGCTGTTCGACCCAGCGTGCCGCCTCGCCGTTGAGCGGGCTTTTCACGTTGTAAGTTTGGTAGGCCAGAATCTCACCGATCCGGACGACGATCGACTTGAGCGACTCACCGGCGCTCCAGTGGTCTCCCACGCAGATCGCGTGCGGCGCGATGTTGGGATGAAAGACGGGGGTGAGCATGCGGCACTGCGGCGGGACGCGCGGGTAACTGCGCGGCAGCACGATCTCGACGATGTGGCTTTTGATGTCGAGCAACTCGCCATCCACCTGCCGCAGGCTGCGGAGGCGGTACTCGATTTGATACCGCTCGGGAGGATCGCCGTCGAACTGGATCAGTCTCAGCCGCGGATGACGCCGGGTGTAGTCTTCGAGTTGGGTGTAGTCGGCCGCCAAGCGGCGGAGTCGCACGGTACTCATGGTTTCGGCTTCGAGGGGTTCTGGTCGTCGGGGGCGCGGTGGTTGGGGGGCGATTTGGCGGGCGGCGTGTCGTCGGCTTGCATGTCGGGCAGTTGAAACTGTGCCGGGGCGAGAGTCAACAGCGGCTGAAAGGCGACGGCAAAGTTCAGGCCCTCGGCGACCCGCTTGTCCTGCGTCCAGGTGTTGATGCCGATGAGATGCCCGTCGTGGTCGTACAGACCGCCACCGCTGTTGCCGGGGTTGATGGCGGCCGTGGTTTGAATGATCCGCAGTTCCGTCGCGCCGTGATCCTGCTTGCGCAACTGGGAAACCTCGCCCCCCGTGTGAGTCCAGCCGAGACCGTGGGGGTTGCCGACCGCAAACACCCGATCGCCGATGCGCAGCCGGGCCGGGTTGTCCCAAATGGCCTGCTGCGGTTCGGTGGCCACGACCGGCACGGTGACGAGCGCGAGGTCGATCCCCTGCGAAGCGACCCACACCACCTTGCCTCCGAGAGAGGGCTGACCGATCAGCTTGATCTGCAACGCGGACATCTTGCTCAGGTCGGCGTCGGCGGCCTTGCGGCTGCCGTTGAAACCGGGATCGATCACGTGCCGGTTGGTGACGATCAACGCCTCGCGATTGGCGATGCGCAGGATGACGCCCGAGCCCAGGCCCTGCCCCAGGACACCCTTCCAGCCCGATTGCGTCTGAATCAGGACGTTGGCCTTCATGGCGCGGCCGATGTGTTCGGGCAGTTCCAGCAGGGCCTGCGGGTCCGGCTCGAACTCGTCGAGCGAAATCCGGACGGCATGTTCCGCGAAGAGGCCAAACATCACGACGGCCCACACGGCGAAGTCGGCCATCCCGAGCACGATGCCTCCCACCGCCAGGCCGACGCCGCGCCGATTGGGATTGTGCAGCGCGAGGGCGACGCAGCCGAGCAGCACCGCGACCAGACCCGTCACGAGACCGAAGGCGGGAATTCCGATCACGGCCACGACGAACGCCAGGATCGCCAGCTTGTTCCAGCGCCGCGCCGCTTCCGTCTGTTTGGCGAGAGCCGCCGTCGTCAGCAGTCGGCTGGCCTCACCAAAACTCGGCAATGGCACGGCCGATGTCAGTTCGTCCGTCGTGATCCGCATCACGTCGCCATCACCGGAGTCGCTCGTCCGCGCGGGTCGGCACTCATACGTACCGCAGCCGCCGTGTGCGTCCCAGCAATCGGGATGCTGCACCGCGCCGCAGCGCGTACAGCAGGCGGTGGTCTCGCCGAGCGAAATCTCCTGCTCGCAGTGCGGGCAGAGCGATCCCGCCTCGCGGTTTCCGGCGGTACGCAATGTGGGGGCGGTCGTCACTGGGAAGCCATCTCGATCACGAAGAAGAACAGCATCAGGGCCGAAAAAATCGAGGACAGGATCAGTGAGGCGTAAGCCAGCACCTGAAACAGCGGACCGAGCTTTTTCAGATCGCTCCGCCGGGGCATCAGCATCGTCAGACAGAGGATCAACATCAATGGTGCGACGCAGCCGAGCAGACTTCCCACGAAGATGATCACGGCGTTCGCCTTCAGTTTGTCGAGCCGGTCGCCCCGTTTGGCCTGCCGGCGCAGATCTTGGACGCTCATCGGATCGACTGACTCAAAGTCGGTTCCGCAGTACCGGCAGCGCAGCGCGATCGACTTGATCTCTTCGCCGCAGGCCGGGCAGCGTTTGGTGTCTCCCCAGGCTCCGGTGATCGGCTGCTGCGCCTGGCCCGACTTGTCGAGCGCGGGGGCCTGGGCGCAGCCGTACGTGCCGCAACCGCCGATCTCGGACCAGCACTCGCGGTGATGAACCTGCTCGCATTGGGGACAGGCGACGCAGGGCTCGTCCGGGCCGATCCCCGACTGGCAAATCTGGCAGACCGCCCCCGTGTCTCCCGCCTGCAGATGCACCGCCGACAACACTTTGGCATCAATCGTCAGCGCAATTCCCTGCTTGCACGCGGGACAACGAAACGACCGCGCGCTGCGATCCGCGGGCAGACGCACCTTGGTCCCGCACTCGCAGGTGACGATCGAAGTGGAAGACGCAGACATCGACGATTTCCGTAGGCTGCTGACGTTTGGCGACTGGCAGGAGATATCGTACCGCGATGGAGGATGGGCAGGAGTGCCCATCCTACAGTCCATCCCCACCCCTCGCCCTATTGGAACTGCTGCGGGTTGTTGGACAGCTCAATGGCCAGTCGCACCAGCCCCCAGAAGATCTGCATGCCGAACGAAACCAGGAACATCTTTGTTCCTTTCGGCTTCCCCTGAATCATCCAGACGATTCCCGCGATGCAGCCGATGCCCGAGCAGACGATGGCAACCACCCAGTCGCCCGTGCTCATTTCGTCGCCGTCATTAGAGGCACCGGACGACCGGCGACCTTTGGCTTTCTTCTTGAGGGCCGGATCGAAGATCTCGTCGCAGTACCGGCACTTGGCCGCCGTCTTGACGATCATCTCGCCGCAGGCCGGACACGGTTGGCGATTGGATTCGGCTCCCTCCGATGAGACGTCGTCCCCCGCGAACGGGTTGTCGTCGGCCGTCTCGGCGTCCAGCACATCGTCCGGTTCGGGAATCTGGACGACGCTGCCGCAGTCGGGACACTTGACCCGCTTGCCGGCGGCCTCATCCCGAACCTTCAGTTCTTTGCCACACGAATCGCAGGAGACCTTGATGCTCATGAAATTTCATTCCCACAAGAAACGGGCAGATCACGAAATATCGACGACGTAAGTTCCCGCGAGCTGATCGTGCAGACAGCGGTGCTCTTCCCCGAAGATGCAGAGAATATCGACCAGACTGTAAATCGGCCCGACGCACGGGATCCCGCCGATTAGTGAATTGACGACGCCCCGCAGCAGAAAGGTCTTCGTGAAGCTGGCGGGAGTGTCGGTCTCATAGTCGAAGATCTGGATGTTCATGACGTACTTGCCAATCGACTGACTGCGTTTGATGAGCAGATAGAGTTGTACGACGACCAGGGCCAGGGCACCCAGCATGATCAGGATGATTCCGGCGATTGCCACGGGCGAGCCCTTATCGATTTCATCGGGGCCGCCACTGGCCAGCATCAAACCAAATCCGGGAGCAATGAAGACGATGCTGGCCAGGCCGTCGGCCATCGCTCCCAGAAACCGCTTGCCCAGATCGGCGGTCGGAAACGAGCCGACGTCGTCATCGTCGTCATAGCCGGACGATCTCCGGCGCCTGGTTCGGGACTGCCGTTTGAGGGTCGGATCGAAGACTTCCCCGCAGTAGCGGCACTTGGCCGCCGCCTTGACGATCATTTCGCCGCAGGCCGGACACGGCTTGCGATCGAACTGACCTTCATCTTTGACGACACTGCCCACGGAGGAAATGTTGCCCCCCGCGAACGGGTTGTCGTCGGCCTCGGCATCGACCACGTCGTCGGGCTCGGGAATCGCGATCACGCCGCCGCAGTCCGGGCACTTGACCCGCTTGCCGGCGGCCTCGTCCCGAACCTTCAGTTCTTTCCCACAGCCATTACACGAAACGCGAATGCTCATGTTCGTTTCCCCCGGTGTTGGATTCCGCCATTGGCAATTGAGATTTGAGATTCGTTTGGACTTTGGTGCTTGAGGTTTGGTGTTTCCACTTCCCAGGTCACGTCTTGTTTTCCTTCAGGGTGAATTCGAGCACCGTCTTGCCGAGCACGATCTGATCGCCGCTTTGCAGAATGTGTCGGGTGATCGGAATGCCGTTGACGTAGGTGCCGTCCGGCGTCGTCTGGTCTTCGATCTCGAAGCGACCGCCGCGATTGGAGATCACGGCGTGACGCGGCTCGATCGCGTCGTCCTTGAAGAGATAGATGCCGGCCTTGGGTGAACTCCCCAGGATCGTCGTGTCCTTGTAGAGAATGAACTGCTTGCCCGCGAGCGGCCCCTTGCGCATCAGCAGCCACGCCGTCTTGGTCCAGCCCTCGACGAGACCGATGAACAGACCCACGAACAGGCCGATCGTCATGAACCCGATCGCGCGGCTGTACGTCGCCTGACCATCGGCCGACGTGAGAAACAGACTGATCGGATCGAACAGCAGGCCGCCGACCATGCCGCCGAGCACGCCCCCCACCAGACCGTTGATGACGACCTTCTTCTCCCGGAGCGCGATCCCCTGCCCGATTCCCGCCGGGATGGCCACCAGACCCCATGCCGCCGCACGGCCCATCATCCAGATCAACAACGCCAACCCTGTCGGCATTTCGCCTTCTTGCGGGTCGCGCCAGAAGGCCACCGCAATTTGAATCATGAAGCCGTACACCATGGACGCCGGGAACAACGCCACCGCACCGCCCAAAAATCCAATGCCCAGTCCCACGGCCCCGCTGACGACCGTGCGCAGTCCATTGCGACACATCAGGCCCTCGGCCGCGCCGACGAACATCCCCACGAAACCGGCGACGACGGGAAACATCAAGAGGGCCGACACCTGCACCCCTTCCACCTTGTCGTCGAAGAACGGTTCCAGAATCAGCCACGCGACGAGACCGCCGACCGCACCCGTCAGCGCCAGATAAAACCAGTTCGCATAAATCACCCGGATCAGCCACGGCTGGTCGCTGACGTCACCGATGTCGCGCGTCAGATAGGCCTGGGTCTCCAGGTACTCCTCCACCACCGGGGCGGTCAGGTCGGAGGCGGTGATGCGCATCGTCGGTCGATCGTCAGACATGTCGGCGGCTCACTTCCACTGGGCACGTTGCATCGGTCACTTCCGGCTCGGCACGGATTCTTTCGGCGGCGCAGATTCCTTTGGCTTCGCCTCTGCCTTGGAATTCGCCTCGGGAGCGGGCTTGTTCGACGAGGCGTTGGGTTTGATCGCCCGTTCGCGCGGACGGACCCCCGAAAGTTCGGCGATCTTTTCTCTGATCAGTTGTTCGTAGATCCTTCGCTCCGCGTCACCGAGTGCGTATTGGTCACGGACTTCGTCGATGGCTTCCGTCGATGCCGCGAGCTGCTCGCGCACCGTCCGCCAGCGTTTGCGAACGTCATCTCCCTTCTCGCCGGCCGTGCGCGCGTGATCCTCCGCCAGCGACTTGACCTCGATCGACACCGCCTCCAGTTTCTGCCGCGTCTCGCGCATCCGGTCGTCCCAGCCAAACATCAACAGATTGATGACACCGTAGTGGGCGACCGTGCCTTCGCGCAGCATCCGGTCGTACCCGGTGGCACCGACTCCGTGCAGGAGGTAACCCAGCAGGAACATGCACAGCCACGCCAGCGCCGTCGAGGCGATGGAGCCGGACGCTTCGGGGACCGGGATCGAACCCCGGGCCGCGGGCATCCCGCTCGCCGCCGATGCGGTCGGTCCGGCGCGATCGACGCGACTTTGCCTGCTCTCGGCCGATGTCACGACCTGATTGCCGACCCAGTAGTGCGAGATCAATTCCGTCTTGCCGTCGCGCCACTCAAACAGGCCCTCCAGATGCCGCACCGGATCGACCACGAGCGCCACTTGGCCGGGACCCGAAAAGAAATTCTGCTGAATGAATCCGTCGCGGTCCGACAGAAAAATGCCGAAGTCCGGGTGCGAGTGATACCAGCCGATGATTCGCAGTGTGGAGTACTTGGTGTCCATCTCCTTGTTGATGTGCGACCACGATTCGTGCGTGAACGTGACCTCGGCGAATTTCTTCGTCGCACTGTCGCAGCGGATGTAATTCGAGATGCGGGCGAACGGTCCGTCGGCATCGCGCTCCCACGCCCCGACCACGACGCCGCAAATCTCGACGTCCGTTTTTTCGGACGCATGCGCGTGAATGCCGGCGTGGACCTCGGGGGCGATGAAGACGCGATAGTCCGACTGACGCGGTACCGGGAAACTTCCGTTCGGCACCGATTCCTGGGCGAGCTGTTTGACGTCCGGACCGCTCATGGTGATGTCTCTCCAATCGGGCACAGGTCGGTGATGATGGTTTCGGCCGTCGGGGCCGAGAGTTCGCCGAGCACGGCCTCACGGTCTCCGGCAAACTCGTAGGCGATCTGGGTCGTTCCGCTGCGACCGACCAGCACGTCCCACGCCGGGACTCCCAACTCCCCCAGCGTGCGATCGAGCAGGCCGCTCGCAGCATCGAGCGTGTGGTACATGTTCGGCGTGCGATGGCCTGCGCACTTCGGGCAGCGTCCCTGCGATTCGGTCACCTTGCCAAGCGAGGCCAGCCACGGTTCGGTCGTTGCGCACGCCGGGCACGTCAGTGATTCGAGCAGATCGTGATTGGTCTCGACAATGGCCTGGTCTCCCAGATCCGAGCGGACCCGCGCGAGGAAGTCGCCGACGCGCGTGTCGGCCACGCGCCACGGCAACACTTCCACCGCCTCGTCGGCGTCGTGTGCGGGACAGTCCTCCAGACGCGTGTACGCCACGAGATAACTCTGGTGCCACGTCCCGTCAAATACGAAGCCCTGGCCGCGAATCGTCTCCAATCCGTGCAGGTGCTTCACCGCCTCCTGCACTTGGATCCCCGCGATGACGGAGGAGGTGGTCGGCGTCGTCGGCACCTTGCCCTGCTGCATCTCATCGCGTGTGAGGAGCGCGCAACTGCGACGCGCCTCGAGCATCTTCCAGTCGATGTCGCTCATCGTGCATTCGTAGCACGGTCCCGTGGCCGGATCGAAGACCCGCGCGACGCCATCCAGTCGCTCGATGGCACCATCGATCCAGACCTTCCCCGCGCGAGCCGCCCCCTGATTGATGGCCACCCGCGCTTCGCGGTTGTCCAGCCCCCCGAGGATCACGTCCGCCCAGCGGTAAATCCCCAGGCCCAGGTCGTAGACCACGTTGCCGCAGAACGCCCGGGTCTTCATGCCGGGATAGATCTCTTTGGCGCGCGCGGCGGCGACTTCGGCCTTGAACCGTCCGCAATCGGCTTCGCGGTACAGAACCGATCGCGACAGGTTCGATTGCTCGATCCGGTCGAGGTCCGCCACGAAGACGTTTCCGACCCCGAGCAGCGCCAGATTCTTGAGCAACTCGTTCCCCAGCGCCCCCGCGCCGATCACGACGACCCGGGCCTGCGCCAAGCGGGTCTGATCCCACCAGCCGATCAACTCGAACCGGGCAAACCGGCCGTCCGGCTCGGCGTCCGAAATTCGAAGGACATCATTCATGATGCCCCGCCAGCGGTGATCTCGGGTTGCAGCCGCAAGACATCGCCGTTCTGAACGCCCGACGCGGAGAGTGTGTCAGTATCGAGCAACTGCCGGCCGCTCGCCTTGTGATGGAACTTGTAGCTCATGAGCTGACCATCCGGACTGTGTCGCGGCAGGTTCATCTTGTCGACCAGAACCGCGATCAAACGGTTGACGGCCGCGTCGGCCGGCACTTGCACCGTCTGTTTTTTGTTGCCCGTGGCATCCCAGACTTCGATTGTCATCTCGCTCATGAAGCATCCCGTCGCGAAGGCAGATCCACCCCGTCAAGAAATGTTGGCGCGTATCTGACCGGCGATGGAGTGGGTTTTCAAGTCACAAGAAACCTGCGCAGCGGATGATTCTGGAACGAACCGGCCAAGCCACCCCGCCGCGGACTTCATTGGGAACAGGCGGCGGACGCGAGATCTTGGAATCGCGGCCATGACACTCGAACGACAGTCGGGCCGTCCAGAGCCGATTCGATCTCGATGCGACCCTCGTGTTGCTGGATGATCCGCCAGCATTTGGACAGGCCGAAACCAAGCCCCCGTCCCGCTTGCCGTCCCGAAAAGAAGGGATCGAAGGCGTGTTGCCGCTCGATTTCGGAGAAGCCCCGGCCACGATCCTCGATCTCGATGACCACGAACCCGTCGCGCGGGCTGGCTCGAACGCGAATCTCGCCGCCACCAGCCGATTCCAACGCCTGACGACTGTTGTGCAGCAGCTCACCCAGCACAATTTCCAATTGAGTGGAATCGGCTCTCAGGAGGAGTCCGTTGGGAATCTCCACGCTCACCCTGCAATGGTCGGCGGCGAAGTCGTCTGCCAGCTTGCTCAACAGGTCAGACACCGCGCGCGCCGGATCCACCGGTTGAAGCTCCGGGGCGGGAGGCCGTCCAAACAGCATCGCGTCGCCGATCATGTCGCGGATGCGATAGGCTTGTGCTCCGATGGCGAGCAGCATCTGACGGCGCTGCGGGTCTCGCTCATCCTTCAGCAGCAGTTGGGCGCGCCCGATGATCGTGGCCAGCGGATTGTTGATCTCGTGCCCCGCCCCGGCCGCGAACTCGGCCAACGCTTCGAGCTTGGCGGCGTCGGGCAGGACGAAGCCGCCAGAGTCGGAACTGGAATCTTCGGGATGGGGTGTCGACGACTGAGACATCGCGATCAGCCTGCTCGATTCGTCCGGGGTCGTTTGCGCTGCGACTCAAAACAAAACGAAGACGGCAGCCAGCGGCTTCCGTCTTCGTGTGTCTGCTCCTCAATCACCGTCAGCGGCTACGACCGAGATCCCACCGGTTCCACATCCAGCAGCTTGCACATTCGATCGACCAGCGTCTCGATTTCGAAGGGCTTCTGGAGGAAATCGTTCGCGCCGCTCTCCTTGAGGTCGGCGATCTTGTCGGCCTCCACCATGCCGCTGATGCAGATGATCTGCGTCCCGTCGAGAGCCGAATCCATCCGGACTCGCTGACACACTTCCTTGCCGTTGATGTCGGGCAGCATCACGTCCAGGACGATGATGTCCGGGCGATACTCTTTGACCATCATGCCCGCATCGAAGCCGTTGTTGGCGATTCGAATCTCGAATCGGCCGTCGGCTTCGAGGGCGTCTCGGATCAGTTCGACCAGTTCCTCGTCGTCATCGACGATCAGTGCCTTGCGGCGTCCGCTTTCGAGGGCGTCGGTGGGGATGCCGTTGTCTTTCATGAAGCGGAACAGAATGTCGCGGGGGATTCGCCGAAAGCGAGATCCCGGGACGCGGAACCCACGCAACTGGCCCGAGTCAAAACAGCGAATGATTGTTTGTTGGCTGACCTTGCAGATCTTGGCAGCCTCGCCAGTAGTGAACACGGTTTTCATGCGGCTGACCCATCCTTTCCAGGGGCAGGTCGCGTTGAGCGACGTGCCAAACCCCGATTCTCTCCAGACTCCCTCCGTGAGAGAGGCCGCTGTCATTTCCTGATCCGTTCGGCGGGCATCAGCAGATTACGCAGACTTTGCCGAATCTTCCGTGGGTGCCGATTGTATCTATTCTGACAATTCGGTCAACATCCCTTCCCTTCTTTAGAACTCCGGCGAGGTCAGGTCCACCGAAACAGCCCATCAGCGCGCTGACGAAGGCTGAACTCGGTGTCTGGCTTCGCCTTGGGCAGTTCAGGGGAACTTGGAAGAAAATGAAGAGCACGGAGTCGAAATTGAAGGATCGCCATCATCAGCAAGTCTGATGCGGCATCTGAGACTCAGAGGACTGGTGAGTTTCGCAGTTCATCAGCCCCATTCGTCGCATCAGTCCCATTCGTCCCATGAAATGCGAGCGAACTGTCAACAAGTTTCGACGAGGCAAACTGACCACATTCTTGAACAGGTTCTACGGCTGCAATAGCCGTTCTGGCTCTTTGAGGTAAAGCAGCACGATCGACAGATCTGCCGGCGTGATGCCGCTGATGCGTCCGGCTTGCCCGAGGTCGGCGGGTCTCACCTTGGTCAGCTTCTCTTTCGCCTCACGCCGCAGTTGCGGGACGGCTTGGAAATCGAAGGTGCTTGGGATGCGAACGGCTTGGATTTTGTGCTGCCGTTCAATGTCAAACGCCTGGCGGCGGATGTAGCCGGCGTACTTCGTCTCGATCTGAACCTGTTGCTTCGCCAGTTCACTGGTGCCAATCGCGGTGAGTTCACTCGACATCGTTTCGATCTGCGGCCACGTGATCTCGGGGCGGCGGAGCCACTCCGCCAATGACGAACCTTCGTGACGGAGACGGTTGATGAGTTCTGTCGCTCGGACGATTTCGGCTTCGTGCTGCTCGAACCGCTGCCAGCGTGCGTCATCGACCAGTCCGATGCGTCGTCCGAGCGCGGTCAGTCGGCGATCGGCGTTGTCCTGGCGCAGGAGCAGGCGGTACTCGGACCGCGACGTGAACATGCGGTACGGTTCATCGACTCCCTTCGTCACGAGATCGTCCACCAACACGCCGAGGTACGCCTGACTGCGGTCGATGACAAACGACGCCTTCCCCGCCAGCTTGAGAGCCGCGTTGATTCCCGCCATCAGTCCCTGCCCGGCCGCTTCTTCGTAGCCGGTCGTCCCGTTGATCTGCCCCGCGAAGTAGAGGCCGTCCACTCGCTTCGTCTCCAGCGTTTGCCGGAGTTGTGTCGGCGGAGCGAAGTCGTATTCGACGGCGTAGCCGTACCGCATGATCTCGGCCCGTTCGAGGCCCCGGATCGAGCGGATCATCTGGTCCTGTACGTCGCGCGGCAGGCTGGTCGAGATGCCGTTGCAGTAGTACTCCCACGTGTTGCGGCCTTCCGGTTCGAGGAAGATGTGGTGCGACGGCTTGTCGGCGAACCGGACGACTTTGTCCTCGATCGACGGACAGTACCGAGGCCCCGTCGATTGGATCTGACCGCTGTACATCGGCGCGCGATGCAGGTTGGCACGGATCAGTTCGTGAACCGGCTCATTGGTCTCGGTCAGCCAGCACGGCATCTGTTCTTGCGTGAGCCTGTCGGTCATGAACGAGAACGGTTTCGGATCGGCATCCCCCGGCTGCTCACTGCACGCCGAGAAATCAATCGTCCGCCCGTTCAGCCGACACGGCGTTCCCGTCTTGAAACGATGCAACTCAAACCCGAGTTGCCGGAGCGAGTCGGACATGGTCCCCGTCGTCCCGTCCCCTGCCCTGCCTCCCGGAGTCTTGGCCTCACCGGTGTGCATGATCGCCTGTAGAAACGTCCCCGTGGTGATGACGACCGCACGGCAACGATAGACCGCGCCGCCTCGGACGCGAACGCCGGTGATGCGGGGCGGGTTGATGGTCGAAGGTTGAGGGTTGAAGGTCAGAGAAGATTGCGGCAGTTGGTCTTCCTGCTGACCCTCAACCCTCAACCCTCGACCCTCAACCAAGATTTCCTCCACCGCCTCCTGCCTCAGCGTCAGTCCCGGTTGGTCTTCGATGCGGCGTTTCATCTCGAACTGGTACGCCTTCTTGTCGGCCTGCGCGCGGGGGCTGTGCATCGCCGCTCCTTTGCTCAGGTTCAGCATCCGGAACTGAATGCCGGTCGCGTCGATCACCCGACCCATCTCACCGCCGAGGGCGTCGATTTCGCGAACAATCTGGCCCTTGGCCACTCCGCCGATGGCCGGGTTGCAGCTCATCTGGCCGACGGTATCGCAGTTCATCGTCAGCAGCACGGTCTTCGCCCCGAGACGCGCCGCCGCCAGCGCAGCCTCGCACCCGGCGTGCCCCGCACCGATCACCGCCACGTCGAAGTCGTAGAAGCTGGTTGTCATGGTCATCACGGTAGCAGGATGCTGCTGAAGCTTGAAGGTAAGGAGGTTTCTTGCATGCCGGATTGCCTTCGTCCCATCTTCTTGTCACCCATTTTCTTGTTCCATTCCACTTCAACGGAGGCGAACAAGAAGATGGGGGACAAGAAGATAGAAGCCATGAACGTGCGAAGGCACTCGACATCCTTGCAACTCGATGCCCGCCTGAGATACTTGCTCGCCGCGTTGAGCCTCTCGAATGCAGGCCATCAACAATCCCAATCGAATCACGTACAAGGAAACGCAGAGATGAAGCGAGTCGCAGCCACCACACTCAAGGGGAACCCGGTCGATCTCAAGGGACCAGCGTTGAAAGCGGGAGACGATGCCCCTGATTTCAAGCTCCAGGACAACAGCCTCGCCGATATCACGCTCGCCAGCAGTGCCGGCAAGACGCGGATCATCGCCACGATTCCGTCGCTCGACACCCCGACCTGCCATGCCGAGACCAAGCGGTTCAACGATGAAGCCAAGAAACTGGCAAACACGGAAGTCCTCGTTGTCAGCATGGACCTGCCGTTTGGCGCGAAGCGCTGGTGCGGAGCCGAAGGCGTGGAAACGGTGAAGACCCTCAGCGCCCATCGCTGTA
This sequence comes from Schlesneria sp., assembly GCA_031412755.1. GTDB lineage: Bacteria > Planctomycetota > Planctomycetia > Planctomycetales > Planctomycetaceae > Schlesneria. Next base: position 27,628 of record JANODP010000092.1, read on the forward strand.
CGGAGTTCGGCTACGATTACGGAGTCCTCATCAACGGCGGCCCGCTCGACCGCTGTTTCTCGCGAGCCATCTTCGTCGTGAACGCCGCCGGCAAATTGACTCACGTCGAGTACGTGAAGGAAATCGCCGACCACCCGAACTACGAAGCCGCACTGACCGCCGCGAAGGGCTGACGTGCGGCAGGGTTCCAATTTGATTGCATCCGATTAGCTCACACGAAAGAAGCCCGGCATCTTGTGGTTGCCGGGCTTTCTCGCTTCCAGAAATCGATGAGATGGCCCTGCCACTCCGTTGCCTGTTTGCTGGCCAGAAAAGGCTCGCCTCATGACCGTCATGGAAGTTTGGGAACTGCTCAGTTACATGGTGACGGTGATCGGGCTGCCGGTGGCGCTGGGGATCTTCATCTACGAGCAGCGCAAGGAGCGGGACAACGAGGACGAAGAGGTCTATCAGCTTCTGGCCGATGCCTACAACGACTTTCTCAAGCTGGTGCTCGACAATCCCGATTTGAAGCTGCGGTCGCAGGCGGCGACGCCGAATCTCACCGAGGAACAGCAGGAGCGGATGCAGGTCATCTTCGAGATGCTGATCTCGCTGTTCGAGCGGGCATACCTGACCGCCTTCGACGACCACATGACCGACAAGCAACAGCGCCGCTGGCACTCGTGGGACGACTTCATGCGCGAGTGGGTCCGCCGCGACGACTTCCGCGTTCTATTGCCTCGCTTGTTGCAGGGCGAAGACCCCGACTTCGCGATCTACATCCGCCGACTTGCCGATGAAGAGGGGCAGGCGGCCGTGGGGTAGGTTTCCAACCTGCCCGTGACTCATTCTTCGGTGGTAGACCAGTCCACCGCCACGTCGCTCAACAATCTTTCTGCCTCTCTCTTTCTGTCTACGTCTTCTTGCACTGCCAAAGCAGGGAGACAGAAAGAGAGAGGCAGAAAGATGAACACGATGAAGTCTTGGCGAACTCTCGGCAGTAAAGGACACACAGCCCCTAAGCCATCACAGACGCCTTCAAAACAACTCCCCTTGCGGGTCGTTTGAGGGTGGCGTGGCTGGCGGAGTGAGGCCGAGGTGGTTGAGGCCCGCCGCCGTGATCGTGCGGCCCCGCGGCGTGCGCTGGATGAAGCCGAGACGGAGCAAAAATGGTTCGACTTCGTCTTCGAGCGTGTCGGGCGGGACGTTCATCGTGTGGCCGATGGCCGACAGGCCGGCGGGGCCTCCCGCGAAGACGGCGACCAGTGTGGTGAGGTAGCGCCGGTCCTGGGCTTCCAGTCCGACGGCATCGACTTCGAGCATCGCCAGCGCCCGCTCACTGATCGGTTTGGTGATGTTGCCGCTCGGTTCGCGAACTGTCGCGAAGTCGCGCGTCCAGCGCAGCAGGTTGTTCGCCTTGCGCGGAGTCCCCCGGCTGCGGTGGGCGATCAGCGGGGCGGCGTCCTCGTCGATCTCGGTCCGCAGCTTCCGGGCGTTGCGGCGGATGATCTCGGTCAGTTCGGCCTCGTCGTAGAAGTCGAGGTGTTCGCGATGGACGAAGCGGTCGCGCAGCGGTGCCGTCAGCATGCCGCTGCGCGTGGTGGCCCCGATGATCGTGAACGGCTTCAGCTTCATGTTGATCGTGCGGGCGTTCATCCCCTCGCCCAACACGATGTCGACGCGGAAGTCCTCCATCACCGGATAGATGAACTCTTCGACGGCGGGGGGCAGGCGGTGAATCTCGTCGATGAACAGGACCGATCCGTAGCTGGCGTTGGTCAGGTACGAGAGCAGGTCCTTCGGAGCCATCAGTGCCGGGCCGGATGTGATCTGGCACTCGGTCCCCATCTCTTTGGCGAGTGTCATTGCGAGAGTCGTCTTGCCGAGGCCGGGCGGTCCGTCGAACAGGATGTGCGACAGCGGCTCCTTCCGCTTGATCGTGGCGTCGAGCACGATCTTCAACCGATCGACAACCTTCTTCTGTCCGACGACCTCGCTCAGTTTCTGAGGGCGCAATTCCTCGTCGAACCGTTCGTCGTCGGGGTTGAAGTGACCCAACGGCCGATCCGGTGGAGGCTGCCTGCCACCGCCAGTCGATCCGCCTCCTTCGATCACCTTCTGACGTGCCATGATCGCGATTTCCGATCAACCTTCCGCCGCGATTTGGGCCATCACGTCGTCGGGGATGTTGAAGTTGGCGTAGACGTTCTGGATGTCGTCGTGGTCTTCGAGCAGGTCCATCAGCTTGAGCACCGACCGGGCGGCATCGAGATCCAGATCGACGGTGTTCGCCGCAATCCGGGCCAGTTCGGAAGACTCCGTGGGAATCCCGGCCGCTTCGAGTGCCGCGATCACCGTTTGAAAGGCGTCGACATCGCAGAGGACTTCAAACTTGTCATCGACCAGTTTGACATCCCCCGCCCCGGCTTCGAGGGCCACTTCAAACAGTCGGTCTTCCGTGGCGTGCTTGGGCGAGATCACGAACACGCCCTTGCGTTCGAACATCCACGCGACGCAGCCCGTGCTGCCGAGGTTGCCGCCATTCTTCTCGAACAGTTTGCGAACTTCGCCGGCCGTGCGGTTACGGTTCTCGGTGAGGATCTCGCACAGAATGGCCACGCCGTTCGAGCCATAGCCCTCGTAGAGGACTTCGTCGTAGGTCTCGGTTTCGAGTTCGCCGGTCCCCTTCTTGACGGCGCGGTCGATGGTGTCGCTGGGCATCGACGCCTTCTTCGCGCGGTCGATGGCATACCGCAGCGCGAGATTCGCCGCCGGATCGCCGCCACCCCGTCGAGCCGCGACGATGATGTAGCGCGCCAACTTGCCGAACAACTTGCCGCGCTTCTTGTCGATGATCCCCTTCTTGAAGGAGATGTTGGCCCAGTGGGAATGGCCGGCCATCGTTTCAAATCCTCAATCTCAAGCACGAAATCCGAAACAACTCTCAAAACCCAAAGGACAAAACTTCAAGCGTCACCTGCCCCAAACGGACCGAACCAACCGGTGATGCCAGCCACCCAAGTCGAAGAGGAGTCGAATTTGGAACACTGATTGACGCTGATCTTCGCTGATTCGGATGAGTGAAGATCAGCGACGATTAGCGTTTTGTCCCTGCATTGGGATTTGCTTCGGATTTGGAATTCGAAGCGCGTCACGGCGACCCGGGCTGCGCCGGCTTGGGCTGCTTCGGTTGGGGGGCGTGTTGTTTGAGTTTGTCCTTCAGCCGCTGGATCAACTGGGGATCGCCGTATTTGTCGGACTCGGCCGACTTCAGCGCCTTCTGCCACGATTCGAGCGCCTTGTCCACCTGCATCAGCTTGAGTTGAACATCGGCCAGATGATCCCAGAGCGTGGCATCCCCACCGGTGTTCTTCTTGACCGCCTGCTCCAGTGGCCCGATGGCCTCCTGATGCTTGCCGAGCTTGAACAAGACCCAGCCCAGGCTGTCGAGGTACGCGCCGTTTTCGGGTTCCGCCGCGAGGGCCTTGCGAATCATCTGCTCGGCCTTCTCCAGGTTCTTCCCCTGATCGGCCCACAGATAACCCAGGTCGTTGTTGAGTTGCGTGTCATCGGGGTCAGACTCGTAGAACTTTTCGAGGATTTCCTCGCCCTTCCGGAGATCGCCCTTCTGAACGTAGATGTTCGACAGTTGGAAGTGGAACAGCCGCTGCGCGCGCTTGTTGTTCGCGTTGTCGACGATCAGCTTTTCGAGACGCGGGATCGCCTGATCCCACTGCCGCGAGTGACTGTAGATCCAGGCTTCGTCGAACAGATGGCCGAGGTCGTTCGGTTCGAGCTTGAGCGCCTCGCCAATGGACTCGACCGCGCTCTTGGCATCGCCGTCGAGGACCTGGGCGCGGGCCAGCATCGAGTAGAAGTCGGCTTTGCTCCCCGCCAGCTTGCGTTCGTTCAGGGCCTCTTTGAACAAGGCCACCGCATCGCCGTATCGCTTGGCCTGAATCAGCGCATTGCCCAACTCGCGGTAGAGGTCGGGAGCACGCTCTTTCCCCAGCTTGATGGCGTGGCGATAGAACTCGACGGCGTCATCGGTACGTTCGCAGGCCTTGGCGATCCCGGCCAACAGAAAACTTTTCTCGAAGGTGAGTTGAGACGGTTCGGCCTTGGCCTGCGCCCGACCGGAAGCCATCAGGGAATCGACCAGCGGCGTGTCCGTCGACAGGGCCTTGAGTTCCAACTCCAATTGAGCCAGACCGTCGGCATTGAGCCGAGTCAGCGACCGGGCCAGCAGGTCGAGCAGGTCATCGGATTTTTGCAGCTTGCGGAGCACCCGGGCCAGTCCGATGTAGCCGTTGGCGTCGCCGCCGTTTTGCAGGGCGGTCTCATAGATTTTCTTCGCCCGCTCCAACTCGTTGGCCGCAACCAGGCGTTCGGCCAAGTAGTACTGCAGCGGGATGTTGTGCGCATCCTTTTCGGCGAGGGCCTCCAGCTTGGCGATCAACTCGTCGCCGCGGTTGAGCTTCAGCAGGATGTCGGCCAGCAGTTGATAGGCGTCGCGCCCCTTGGACGTTCGCTCCTTGTCGAAGTACTTCTGCAACTCGGCCAGCGCCTCGTCGGGCTTGTCGGAGAAGAGCAGGACACGCGCGCGGTTGTAGTTGGCGTTGCCCGCGCCGCCTCGACCCGACTTGGCGGCGAGTTCGAACGCCTCCGAAGCGAGCTTGATCCGTTTGGCGTCGAGAAACACCTGGCCGATTTTTTCATAACCGGTCTGCGGATCGTTCAGCAGTTTGGTCTTGGCTCGGAGATCGAGCTTGTACTTTTCGGGGTAGGCGATCGCGTCGAAGATCACTTCATAGCAATCGGCCGCCTTCTCGGTCTCGCCGGTCGCCGAGTAAAGCATGCCGAGACTCTTGTTGAGGATCACGTTTTCGGGCGATTCCTTGACGATCCTGGGCGACTTGATGGCCTGTTCGAGGTGCTTGATGGCTTCGGGCAGCCGGCCGTTGATCGCCGCCTGCGCCGCCAGCATCTGCAGCAACTCGTACTCATTCGGATCGACTTCGATCGCCTTCGTGGCCGAACGGATCGCCGCGTCGACTTCGTCCAACCGGAACTCCAGCGGCACGAGATGGCGATAGACTTCGATCACATTGGGATCGATCGCCACGGCCTTGCGATAGGCGTTCAGGGCCTTGCGCGGCTCGTTGCGAGTCTCCAGCAGCCGCCCGGCCATGAACCAGGAAACGGCTTCATTGCGCACCTGCTCGGCGGCCGTCAGCGGCTTGGTGGGCTTGAGCGGCAACGCCGGATCGTCGCCCTCCTGAAGGGTGTAGCCCCGCTCCAGCGGGGTGGCCGGAACCGCAGCCTTCCCGGCCGGTTTGGTCGCGTCGGGAGGATCGACGGCGAATGCGGTCGCGCCGATCAGCGCAGATGCCAGGAGTGCGAGCAGTTGGTCTCGTCGCCGAACAGTAACGCTCATGATCCGATCTCCCTTCGGAACGGTCCGTTCATTCGTGGTCAAACTTTCCGAGGCCATCCTCACCGCGCTGGTTCGTGTCACGCCGTCAGATTGTAATTGTCCCCGCCACGGCAGACCAACGGCAAACAGCAGCCGATGTTCAGCAAGTCAGGAGCATTGCCGCGAAACTGGAAGAGCCGCTCACTTGGCCTTCTTGACCGCCTTCTTGGTGCCCGTCGCGGCGTGCTTGGCGGGTGGAGCAGGCTTGGCCGGAGCCGCGTGTTTGGCTGTCGCGGCCGCCTTCTTGCTGGCGGCGGCGCTGGACTTGGCGGCCTTGGCCGCTTCTTTCTTGGCTTCGGCAACCTTGTCGGCGGCGTGTTTGGCCCGGGCGCGCGACGCTCCCGATTTGTAGAGCGCGGCCAGCCGATCGACCACTCCCGCGCCGTCGTGTCCCTCTTCCGGTGCGGGGAATTTGGCCGGATCGAATTCTTCGCTGACCGCCTTGTCGGCGGCGAGGCAACGGATCGAGGCGCAGAACAACGGGACATCGGCCTTGCGGACGACGGCCTTGAGGGTCTCACCCATCTGCTCGATGTCCTGATTCGGAGGAACCAGGCCCAGCCACACGAGGGCGCGGCCCATCGCGGGGTCGAGCGGGATCAGGTGTGCGCCGATGACGGATTGCAGGGTGTGGTTCCGCACGAACGTCGACAGATGCTTGATCTTGGCCAACTGTTTGGTGGCCAGTTCCAGGGTCTTCTTGCGCAGGCTTTCGAACTCGAAGGCAAACGATTTCTCGAAGACGTACTGCAGCACGCTGCGCACGCGGAAGGCACGCCACTCGGCGTCGGACTGTCCGGCGAACGCCCGTTCGATTTCCAGGACGGAACTGACGCGGATCTCGTTCAGATCCGGGAACTCGGCGAACAGCTTGGCGTAGGACTTCTCGGCCTGTTCGACCGTGGTGTCTTCCAGGCAGATCGCGAACAGCATGGTCTCGAGGACCGGTCGATCGTGTTTGGGCACGGCGACCTTGTATTGCTTCTTGATCGCCGGCAGCAACTTTTTGAGGATCGCCGCCCGATCCGACGTCTTGGCACGCGACGCAGCAACCATGTTTATCCTTTACTCTCTCCGTGGGCAGAGCGGTCACACTTCGGTGATTGTTGGCGGAGGCACGACGAACGGCGCGAACTCATCCGCCGCCGAAACTTCTGTCGCGCCGTCATCCGCATGATGATCGTCATCCGCCCGATCGTCATCCGCCTGGTCTGGAACCGTTTCGGTGCGGGTCTCGGCCGCCGCATCGCCGTCCAGGACCGACTGCAACAGGCGCGAGACCTCGATGCTCTTCTTGACAGACGGGTCCAGTACGAAACTGAGCACCGGTGTGTACTTGGTCTGCAACCGGTCGGCCACCTTGGCCTGGATGAAACCCTTGGCCGAATTGAGTCCGTGCATGGCCAGCGACTGCGCTTTGGCATCCCCCAGAATGGTGACGAAAACCTTGGCCGCCCTCAGGTCGGCCGCGACTTCGGCACCCAGCACGGTCACGTTCTTGATGCGCGGATCGCGCAGCCCGAACAGCACCGTCATGCTGACGGTTTCTCGAATGGCTTCGGCAGCTCGTTCCGCTCGACGTGAATTCATCCGCAACCGTACCCCGACCTGGTTTGAAATAACCGCCACGATTCGTGACCCGCCCAACGGCATTCGGTTTACCGGACCGATGGCGATGGATTCGAGTGGCCGGCGCGTGTCTTCACGGCGGCGGCAACTCGAACCTGTGAGAACGCCACTCATTCGAGCGTTCGTTTGACTTCCTCGATCTTGAAGGCTTCCAGCAGGTCGCCCTCCTTGATGTCGTTGAAATTCTCCAGGCGGATGCCGCATTCCATCCCCTCGCGGACTTCCTTCGCGTCGTCCTTTTCCCGCTTGAGCGAGGCGATGCCATAGGTGTGGAGCACCTTCTGATCGCGAATCAGGTTCATCCGGTGAGAACGTTCGATGGTCCCGTTCAACACGCGGCAACCGGCGATCGTTCCGAAGCGGGTGATGCTGAACGTTCGCAACACGATCGCACGTCCGGTGACGACCTCCCTTTTCTCGGGCCGCAGCATCCCTTCGAGCATCCGCCGAATCTCGTCCATGACTTCGTAGATGATGTTGTAGCGGCGGATCTCCACCCCTTCCTGCTGGGCCAGAAACTGGGCCCGGTCCTCGGCAATCACGTGGAACGCGAAGATCACGGCGTTCGATGCCGCCGCGAGATAGACATCGCTTTCGTTCACGCCGCCCACACCCTCGTGCAGCAGCTTGATGCGGACTTCCGGATGTGAAAACTTGTTGAGTTCTCCCCGCAGCGCCTCGAGCGAACCGGGGGTGTCGGCCTTGAGAATGACCGTCAGATCCTGGACCGCCCCCTCGCGCGCCGCATTGAGGATGTCTTCGAGGGTGCGTCGGCCACCCATGTTGGACAGCACCGACTCGCGACCCTTTTGCCGCCGCTGTTCGGCCGCTTCGCGCGCCGCATCGAGATCGCCGAGCACCAGGAATTGATCGCCCGCACTGGGAACGATGTCCAAGCCGGCAACCTTGATGGGCGTCGATGGGGGGGCTTCGAGAACCTCTTCGTTTCGTTCGTTGTACATCGCCCGAATGCGCCCAAACGCCTCACCGCACAGGATCGCATCGCCGACCCGCAGAGTCCCCGTCCGAACGATGAGCCAGGCCACGGGGCCGCGGCCCTCGTCGCGAAAGGCCTCCAGACAGTTGCCGGATGCCGCACGGTTGGGATTGGCTTTGAACTCGTGCAGGTCGGCGGTCAACAGGATCGTGTCGAGCAACTCGGGCAAACCCTGGCCGGTCAGTCCCGAAGTTCGCACGACTTCCACATCGCCGCCCCATTCGGCGGCCAACACCCCGTTCGTCGACAGGTCGGTGAACACGCGTTGCTCGTTGCGATCCGGCAGGTCGATCTTGTTCATCGCCACGACCATCGGCACGCCGGCCGCCTTGGCGTGCGAGATGCATTCCACCGTTTGCGGCATCACTCCGTCGTTGGCGGCGACGACCAGGACCACGATGTCGGTCACGTTGGCGCCGCGAGCCCGCATCTCACCAAACGCCGCATGGCCGGGAGTATCGACGAACGTCAGTTTGTGGCCATTGTGCTCGATCTGGTACGCGGCAATGTGCTGTGTAATGCCGCCGAATTCCGACGCGGCCACGTTGGCGGACCGCAGTTTGTCGACGAGCGTGGTCTTGCCGTGATCGACGTGTCCGAGGATGGTGATGATCGGCGGACGAGGCACCAGATCTTCGGGACGATCTTCACCCGTGGCCGCTTCGGACACCTGCTCCTCAATGTCCTTCTCGCGATGGATGCTCAGATCGACACCCAGTTCCAGGCAGACCTCAACCGCGATGTCTTCCGTGAGCGAAGAGTTGATGGTGGCCATGTCGCCGCGGGCGAACAGAATCTGGATGATCGACTTCGCTGGCCGACCGATCGCCTCCGACAAGGAACGCACCGTGATCGGCACGTCCACTTCCGCAGAACTCTTGAGTTCGGATCGAACGTGCCGCCGTTGCTTGGGTCGAACATGACCGATCCGGCGGCGGCCCTCCTCTTCTTCCTCGGTCCGCGACGAACTCTTCTTCGTCCGGCGCTGCATTCGACTTTCTTCGAGATTCCGGCCGGCGTCTCCCTGTCGAGACTTCGAGAGCGCGCCCTCGTCCACATCGCCGATGTCGCGTTTTTTGTTTTCCGTCCCCTTCTTGGGAAGGTGGCGGCTCAGCGGACTGGCCGTCTTTTGTTGGCCGTCGGGATTCAGGCGAATCACCGGCTTTTGCGCAGCCGCCTCTTCCGGCTTCGGAATCTTGGCAGCGGGACGTTTGAAATCGGGGATGGCCGCCAGATTGGGGGATGACGTCCGGCCTTTCTTGAGACCTCCCGGTTTGACAGCGCCGAAATCGGAGGATGATCGGGCCGTCATCGACATGGACCGCATCGCGCGCGGCACCAAGCCGGCTTGAGGCCGATAATCTGGCTTTGCCGTGGGCTCGCGAGGATCGGGCTGCGGTTCGGCGAGCGGAGTGTCGTCTGATGTGGTTGCGGGTCCGTCCAACCCTTCCGAATCCGGCGGTTCGGATTGGTCAACGGCGGTGGCAGAGTCCACCGAGTCACCCGGTGAACCGGTCTTCGGCTTGTCGAAAACCGTCTCCGATTCACCGACTGAGGCGGCGCCAGAAACGGCACGGACGGGTTCAGACGGAGTTGTGCTGGAGGGGGCGAGGCCGGCATCTGCGGTCTGCGGCCTTGCCGTCTGCGACCGCGTGGTCATCAGATTCCGGATGGCTCGGGTCTTGCCGAGTCCGTCCGCCGAGGGCTCTCGCACCACGGGCGTGTGGCTATGTGCGGGCGTCGCGGTCTGCGGCTTGCTGCCGGATCGAATGACGTCCATCACGCGATCCCGCTCTTCCGGCGAAATACTCGCCAGCGCCGAGTTCTTGATGGTGATCCCGGCCTTCGCGCAATGATCAATGAGCAGCTTGCTGTCGATGTCGAGCTCTTTGGCAAGAGCAAAGATACGAATTTTCAAACGCGGTTCCTCGTTCGGGGTATTGCTCTGATCAGCTCGAAGTCGCCGAAACCGACAGCTCCCGGGCTGTCGATGCCATGTTGTTTGCCTGGACGGTTCGCCAATCCAGCCTTGATTCACACGTCGGGCAGCCAACCCGTCGAGAGCATTATCCCCTAGGAGAACACCGAACTGCTGATGAACCCGATTATCCGAACAACTCTTTGCGGCCGCTTCGGACGATGTTTTTGAGGCCGTTCCTGACGACGAATGGACGCTCCACTCATTTTTGAGATTGAAATGCTGTCGTAGTGTATTCAGTTTGGGCGTCGATCTCCACACCCGGGGGATCATTGTGCGGGTGAATCTTCTCCCGCCCCGGATGTCTCTGGTTCCAATGCGGCACTCGGTGCCACTTCGCCATTGTCGGTGGGCGCCGCTTCGACGGGAGCGCCGTTTTGTTCCGGCGCTGCATCCGCTTGCTCCGGCACTGCCTCCGCCGCGGCGGGTACCACTGCCGGAGGAGGAGGTGGTTTGACCATTCCCGCCTGCATCGACTGAGCCCGCTCGGTGACTCGCCGCAGGCGCTGCTCGGCTTCGAGCCGTTCACTTTCTCGTTCGGCATAGGCGACGATGACGTCGCACTGCTCTGCGGTCAATCCCCCCAACTCGGCCAGTTGGTCGGGTTCGATGACCGACAAGTCGTCGAAGCTCAGGAAGCCCTGGGCCACCAGATTCTCCGCCAGTTCGGCGGTGCATCCCGGAATTTCCGCAAACGCCTGCACGGCCCGTTCGAGCTGCTCATCCAACTCTTCCTGGGTCATGACCTCGATGTCCCACCCGACCAGTTTGGAGGCCAATCGCACGTTCTGGCCGCGCTTGCCGATGGCGAGTGACAGTTGGTCGTCTCGAACCAGGACGATGACCCGTCCGAGCATCGGACACAGAATGACATCCTCCACCTCCGCCGGTTGCAGGGCGTTGGGGACGAGCACCTGCAGCGAGTCGTTCCAGCGGACGATGTCGATCTTCTCGTCACCCAGTTCGCCGGTGATGTTCTTGATGCGCGCACCGCGGACGCCGACGCAGGCACCCACGGCGTCGATATTGTTGTCGATGCACGAGACCGCGACCTTGGAGCGATACCCCGCCTCGCGAGCCAGCGACCGGACTTCGATCACTCGTTCGCCGACTTCGGGGATCTCTAACTCGAACAGCCGCCGAACGAACTCGACGTGCGTCCGCGACAGGATGATCTTCACCCGGCTGCCGGACTTGCGAACTTCCAGGACGGTGGCTCGCACCCGATCGCCGACGCGGTAGCTTTCCCCCGGAATCTGTTCGCCGCGCGGCAGCAGGCCCTCCGGCTTGCCGAGGCTGACGATGGCCGCACCCCCCTCGATCTTGGTCACGGTGCCGGTCACGATCTGATTGCGAAGTTCGGTGTATTCGTTGAACAGGGAGTCTCGTTCCGCTTCCCGAATCTTTTGGATCATCACCTGCTTGGCAGTTTGAGCCGAGATGCGGCCCAGCAGATCCCCCAGGGCATCGGCGTCGATTTCCTGTCCGTTCGATTTGACCGTGGGATTGCCGTGATCGCGATCGACGTGAACTTCGAGTTCGTTTTCCTCGCCAAAGTGCTTGCGGGCCGCCGACAGGATCGCCTGCTCGATTCCCTCGAACACGATTTCCTTGTCGATGCTCTTGTCGCGATGAATCGCATCAACGATGCGAAGCAACTCGGTACCGTTCATTTCAATCTTTCCTCGTGTCCGATGTTCGACGAGCGGCGGATGACGCCGCCGTGTCGAAGGCCGACACAGCAACCGGGAACGCAACATGTCTGACGAAGACGGAAACTCAACCCCAACGATGACTCAACTTGGTCGCCAAACCTCAGCCAGCAAAACCAAACCTCAACCAACAAAAAAAGTGGGCACATGTCCCACTTTTTCCCGGCGACACCACCAAGGTGCAACCGGCAACAACAACTGCGATCGGCACAGCCAACCGCAGTTCCGATTTACCGGAAATGGAACCACAATTACCGAATCACATGGCCGAGGCCCCCGATCGAGAAGCCAAGACTGAGACCAATTCAGTCCTGACCGTTCGATGACAAACAAAGCCCGACAGGCACTTGCAATACGGGCGAGACGATACTGGTCGAACTGCAAGCTGTCAAGCAGTTTGATGATGCGGCCGAGGTAAGAACTGCCCGCGAGCGGAGGCTGTGGGGGGCCGACGACAGCCTTTGATAGCCGCCCTTCTCGGTCCCGCACGGTCAAATGCCCGTGTTTGACCTGCCTGTTGTTGTGCCGCAGCGGCGTGCTGGCAATTGCTTGACGGTTTCCAAGTGGGCTGCTATGGTCCGACCACGATTTCGGCGGCACACGCGGCAGAATTGTTAGAGTCGGCGATCCGACTTGCCGAAGAATAGACTCGTCCAAGTCTGGAAGTTGCCAGATCGTCAATCACTCGGGGGATTAGCTCAGCTGGGAGAGCGCTTGCATGGCATGCAAGAGGTCAGCGGTTCGATCCCGCTATCCTCCAATGACAAAACCTCGCCCGCACTGTGTGCGGGCGAGGTTGTTTGTTTTATAGGGTTGACGCTCTTCCGGTGGCGTATGGTCTACACCACTTCGTGCAGCGGCTCATGGCCCGGATCGACGAGGTATTGTGGCACGCCGGATTGGTCGAAGACGCGGGTGTTCTGGGCGTCGATACCGGCACATTTGTAGAGCGTGGCGAAGATCTCTTGAAACTTGACGGGCCGCAACTGCGGATGCTCACCATTTTTGTTGGTTGAGCCGACCGCCTGGCCCGTTCGCATGCCGCCTCCCGCGAGGACCGCCGTGTTCGCCTGCGGCCAGTGGTCGCGGCTGTTGCTGCCGTTGATCTTCGGCGTGCGGCCGAACTCGCCCCACACCACGATCGAGACGTCGCGGTCGAGACCGCGCTCGTGCAGATCGGTCACGAGGGCCGACAGTCCCTGATCGAGCAGCGGGCATTCTTCGCGGCACTTGGGATAGTTCATGCCGTCGGAGCCGTGCCAATCCCAGCGGCTGTAGTTCATCGAGACGAACCGCGCCCCCGCCTCGACCAGCCGCCGGGCGATGCAGAAGTTCTCGATCATCGGCGGGGCACCATCCCGCTGAAATTTGGTGTTGCTCTTGCCGTAGCGGGCCACGATCGCCGGATCTTCCTTCGACAAGTCCAGCGCATCGGCCAGTCGGGAGGTCGTCAGAATCCCCATCGCCTGCTGAGCATAAACGTCCATGCTTTCCATCTGCCCGCGTTGATCGGCTGATCGGCGGAACCGGTCCAGCGACTGCATGAGGCTCGTCCGGTCACGCAACTTCTCCAGCGTGACCCCTTGCAGCACCATGTTGTCCGGCGTACTGCGGGCTTCGCGACCGAGCATGTTGAAGGGAGCATGCGCCACGCCGAGGAACCCGCCGTCCCCGGTCTCGCCCCACGTCCGATTGCCGGTCTGGTACATCAACGCCACGTTGGCGGGGATCGCCTGGTTCACCTGTCCCTGCATCTTGGAAACCCATGCCCCGCCCTGAGGCCAGCCACCCGGTGGTTGCCGCCCACCCTTGTGCCGCCCCGTCATGCACTGGTACGCGTCGTGCCCGCCGTCGGAATCGGCCAGCGATCTCACGAGGACAAACTTGTCCATCATCTGCGCCATGCGCGGGAACATCTCGCTGACTTCCATCCCCGGCACGTTGGTCTGGATCGTCGAGAACTCGCCGCGGACTTCGGCCGGTGCCTGAGGCTTGGGATCCCACATGTCAATGTGCGGAGGCCCGCCGGGCAGATAGATGTTGATGATCGCCTTGTGCGACAGGGCCGACTTCGACGTTGATTCCGCCCGCAGGACGTTGCTCAGGCTGATCCCACCCAGTGCCATTCCCCCCACGGTGAGGAAATCTCGGCGAGAAATCCCGTCACAGAACCCGCGCCGGCTGGAAGGCTGTTGACCGAGAATCGTGAGCATGGCGGTTCCTCTCAATGTCCGTTCGGCAGCGCGAGTTGCCACCAATCTACGCGACGAATCTGCAATTGTCTATTTGATCGGACTCCCCGAGTCAACTCTTGGGTGTTTTGTCGGTTGGATGGTTCGTCGAGCTGTCTGGATGACGCTACTTCTGGCTTGGATCGTGATGCCTGTCAGTGGGATGGTCTGGTCTGGCGGTTGTATTGCGTGAAAAGCCTTTTTTTTAGGGTTAAAGCTGGTTTTGCGGCGCATCCAGTGACTATTGGCGTGACAAAAGCCACTGGACGGGGCTCAAGACCGTGAGGATGGGCCAAAAAACCTGCTGGATGGACCGCAAAACCTACTGGACGCGCGAAAAAACCTGCTGGACGCGCCGCAAAACCTACTGGACGCGCCAAAAAACCAGCTAGACGCGCCAAAAAACCAGCTAGACGCGCCAAAAAACTGACTGGGCAAGTCATCAAACCTGGTGGACTCCTCGTCCAACCGAGAGGAATCGCGGCTCGGGGACATCATCGCGACGTCATTCTCCGTCGGACACCGAGAAAACCTGACGGAGGCGTTTCCAAGTGGAGCTTCAATGCTGTCAGACCAGCACTTCGCGGATGACTTGGCCATGCACGTCGGTCAGGCGGTAGTCGCGGCCGGCGTGGCGGTAGGTGAGGTGTTCGTGGTTCAGGCCGAGGAGGTGCAGGAGCGTGGCGTGGAAGTCGGGCATCGTGACCTTGTTCTCTGCCACGTAGTAGCCGTAGTCGTCGGTTTGGCCGTAGGCCAGGCCGCCTCGGACTCCGCCGCCGGCGAGCCAGACGCTGAAGGCGTGCGGGTGATGATCGCGGCCGTCGGTCCCCTGAGCGGCCGGTGTCCGGCCGAACTCGGTGCCGAAGATCACCAGCGTGTCGTCGAGCAGGCCGCGTGACTTCAAATCGGTGAGGAACGCGGCGATCGGTTGATCGACTTTCTTCGCGTTGGTCGTGTGGTTGTTCCTTAGGTCGCCGTGAGCATCCCAATAGTTGCGCGGATAGCTGAAGTTGACCTGCACGAACCGGACGCCCGCTTCGAGCAGCCGCCGGGCCTGCAAACATTGCCGGGCGTACTCGTCGGTCGGTTCGGTGCCGACTCCGTACATAGCCTGCGTCGCGGCCGATTCGCGGCCCAGGTCCATGACCCCGGGGGCCTGGGCCTGCATGCGATAGCTCATCTCGAACGCGGCGATGCGGGCTTCCAACTGCGGCGCGTCGCCGACCCGGTCCAGATGGGCTCGATTGCGTCGCGCGAGCAGGTCGAGTTGCAGTCGCTGCAGCGCGGGATCGTCTCCCGGTGTCAGGTTGGAGAGTTTGGCGTCTTTAAAATTCGTGCTGCCGTCGCCGATGCGGGTTCCCTGAAAGCTCGCGGGCAAAAAGGCCGAACCGTAGTTCTGCGCCCCGCCGTGATACAGCGACGGACTGAGGCTGATGAACCCCGGCAGGTTCTGGTTCTCGGTGCCGAGCCCGTACAGCGTCCACGCGCCGAGGCTGGGCCGCGCAAAGACGCCGCTGCCCGTGTTGATGTTGAGCAGCGCCGGCCCGTGCGACACCTGATCGCCGCCGTTCATCGAGCGAATCACGCAGATGTCGTCGATGCACGATCCGATCTGCGGAAAGAGGTCACTCACCTCGATCCCGCTTTCGCCATACTTCTGAAACTTCCACGGCGACGCCAGCAGATTGCCGGTCGGAGCGAACTCAAACTTCGGCTTTGCGAACGGCAGCGGCCGGCCATTGTGCTCGGTCAGCTTCGGCTTGTGGTCGAACGAGTCGACATGAGAAACGCCCCCGTGCATGAACAGGAACGCGACTCGTTTGGCCCGGCCCGGCAGATGCGGTTCCCGCGGTGAAAGCGGATTGGCCGATGGTGTCGCGTCGGCGCGAGCCTCGTCCGCTAGCAGGCCCAACAACGCCAGATTGCCGAACCCGCAAGCCGAACGTTGCAGCCAGTCGCGGCGGGAAAGGGGTGTCGTCATGGGGGCTTCACTCCACATACAAGAACTCGTTCGCACAGAGCAGCGACTGGCAATAGCTCTGCCACGCGGAAAGCTGGCGTTCTGGTTCGGGGCGACCTTGAACTGAGGGCGAGTTCAAGTAGGCGGCGAGGAAGTCGCTGGCTTGAGCTTGCTCGTCGGCCGAAGCGGTTCGGCCGAAGGCCAGGCGGTGGGCTTGTTCGATTCGCTGCGAATCGGTCTGCGATTTGTCCGAGGACAACAGTCGCTCGGCAAAGGCGCGGGATTGGTCGCGGACGAAGGGGCTGTTGAGCAGGAACAACGACTGCGAGGCGACGGTCGTTTCGTTGCGCTGGGCGGTGACTCCGTTGGGATCGGCGGCGTCGAACAGGGCCAGCACGTCGGGCAGCATGTTGCGGACGACGGGCAGATAGATGCTGCGCTTGGCAAACGTCGTATAGAACGGATCGTCGGCGGCGACCCGGTTGGGCAGGATCATCGCGCCGATGTTCTCGGCCTTGCTGACGAGGAACTCGCCGCTTTCGCTGGAGCCGGGGGCTCGATCGAGCTTGCCGCTGACGGCCAGCATCGCGTCGCGGAGTTCTTCGGCGGAGAGACGGCGACGGGAAAAGCGTGGGGCCGATTCGGTCGCAAGGGACGACAAGGACGGAAGCGACTCAAGGGACTGCAGAGTCGGAATCCCTTTGGTCCTTTCCGTCGCTTTCGTCCCTTCGTCGTTGATCGCCGGCAACACGCTTGCTTGCTGATAAGTCGCCGACAGCACCATCAACCGGTGCATCGACTTCATGCTCCAGCCACTTTCGACGAACCGCGAGGCCAGCCAATCGAGCAATTCCGGATGCGAGGGCCGTTCGCCGCGAGTCCCAAAATTGTCGCTCGTGGCCACGAGTCCCCGGCCGAAGTGATGCTGCCAGATCCGATTGACCATCACGCGCGCAGTCAGCGGGTTCGCGGGGCTGGCGATCCAGCGGGCGAGTTCCAATCGCCCGCTCGAAGTGACAGAACTGGTGAGCCGGGCGGCGTCAGCCCCCGGACTTTGGTCTGAATGCCTCTGATCAGCGGTCCCACTGGGTCCGGGGGCTGACGCCGCCCGGCTCACCAGGATTTCGACGAAGCCGCGCGGCACGGTCGTTCCGAGCGTGAAGCGATTGCCGCGCAGGTGAACTCGCAGGTTGCGCGGGACCGAATCTTTCGGGGCCATCACGGTGATCGGTTCTTTCCCCTCGCCCTGCGGCACCGGGAACTCCCACCACATCGTCGCGTTGCGAACCTCGTTCTGAAACGGCTCGGTGCTGCGGAAGATGCCGGCGAGGGCGTAGTAATCCGTCGTGCGGATCGCGTCGAACTTGTGGTCGTGACAGCGGGCGCACGCGATGGTCAGCCCAAGCATCGCTCGACCCGTCACGTCGATCTGATCGTCGACGATGTCGAGCCGCGATTGTTCCTTGTCCGTTTCAGCGAGCGCCTTCGGACCGACCATCAGATAGCCCGTCGCGATGATCCGCCGCGTGTTCGTCTCGACCGAGTCGGTCGGCGGCAGCAGGTCGCCCGCGAGTTGCTCGATGAGGAACTGGTCGTAGGGCAGATCGCGGTTGAAGGCGTCGATGACGTAGTTGCGATACCGCCACGCGAACCGCATCACCGCGTTGGCGTCGTTGGCGGTCGACTCGGCGTAGCGGACGACATCGAGCCAATGCCGCGCCCACCGCTCGCCGTAATGCGGCGATTCGAGCAACCGGTTCACGACTTTTTCCCAGGCTTGCGGCGAGTCGTCGCCCATGAACGCGGCAACCTCGTCGGGTGTCGGCGGGAGACCGGTCAGATCGAACGTGACTCGCCGCAGCAACGTCAGTTTGTCGGCCGTGGGATGGGCTTCCAGCCTGTCGGACTTGTTTGAGGTGTTGACAGGCTGGAAGCCTGTCCCACGACCATTCTCCGCCTCGGCTTCGAGTGCCCGCAGCATGAAGCGATCAATCGGGTTTTTAACCCAACTCTCATTCTTCACGCTCGGCGCAGCAGCGTCCTTGACCGGCTGATACGCCCAGAAGTTTTTTTCTTCGGCCGTGAAGACTGCGCGAGCCGCCGCGTTCTGCAGCGGCTTGAGCAGCAGGCCGAACTTGTCGGCCAGATGACATTCGACGCTCAGCCGCTGCGGGTCGGTGAGCGCCCGGTTGTAGACGAGCACCTCGGCGAGATCGCCTTGAATGGAACCGGCCCAGTTCAGCGCCTTGCCGAGATACGCGCCGATGTCGGTGCGATGCTGGATGTCGGGCACACCGTCGCGGCCTTCAAGCGGTTCGCCATTCGGACGCAGAGCCGCTTCGCCGTCGAGGAACATTCGCGTCGTCGACCGCATCGCACCGGGCTGCTTGGTGATCGTCAACAGAATCGGTTTGCCGTAGTGCGGTTTGAACGAGCCGCTTCCCAGCGAGGCATCGTGATTCCAACCCCCCGCGAAATGGAGCGCGTGATCCTCGCCGCGATTGATCTGGACCAGCGCCGCGAGCGGGCGACCCGGATCGCTCGGAAACGCCGGGTTGCCGATCCCCAACACGCCATCGAACGGCGGTTGAGCCTCATGCGGTTGCAGGTTCATGACGAGCATGATGGTCAGCGCCGCATCGCCGCGAATGTCGACCGGGTTGTCGGGCGACGAGGCCAATCCCGTGCCCGTCTCGAACCGCACGCCGGGCCGCTTGAGCAACGTACTCTCACGCACGAACCGCGCCGGCAACCCGACGCCGCCGACGCGCACGCCCTTCGTGGCCGAGACGTCGCGACCGTGACCGCTTTGGTCCGGCCAGACGTAAACCGGCTCGCCGTCTGTCAGCGTCAGCGAATCGGCGCGCAACCAAAGCTGCAACGACGCCGCCAGTTCGCCGTCATTCGGCGGAGTCGCCACGATCGAACTCAACGCCGCGCTCGTCGCCGTGGCCGTCGGTGCGGCTGCTCCGGGCCAAACGGCCCCCGACTTGATCCACTCCGCGAGCGAGGCGATTTGAGTCTCGTTCAACTTTCCGTCCGGTGGCATCGCCAACCCGTCCTGATGCCGCACCGCCTTCATCAGCCGACTCTCGTCCGGCTTCCCCACGACGATGGCCGGCCCTGTCTCGCCCCCCTTCAGAAATGCCTCGCGCGAATCGAGCCGCAGTCCGCCTTTCGTCATCGTCCCCGCATGGCACTTGTGGCAGCGTTCGACCAGCAGCGGCCGGATCTTCGCTTCAAACAACCGCTCGGCCTCAGCCGACTTCTCCTGAGCGGTGACCGCGACGGGCATGCCGACAAGCATCAGTCCCAGCAGCAATGCAGCAGGTCGCCAAGTCATCGCGTTACCCCCATTCATGGTTCGGTAGCTGAGTTCGCAAGAACTCAGTTCGTGAGGTTGAGTTGAGCAGAATTGAGTTCTTGCGAACTCAGCGACTCGAAGACTGCAACTGTCTTTGTACAAGTTCAGGCCAGGATTTTCGTCACAACGTTCCCATGCACGTCGGTCAACCGGTAGTCACGGCCGCCGTGGCGAAACGTCAGGCGTTCGTGATCGAAGCCCATCTGATGCAGGATCGTGGCATGGAGGTCGTGAACGTGGACTTTGTCTTGAACTGCGTGCCAGCCGTACTCGTCGGTGGCTCCGTGAACCATGCCGCCGCGAACGCCGCCGCCGGCCAGCCACATCGTGAAGCCGAACGGGTGGTGCTCGCGACCGTTGTTCCCTTCGGCGGTGGGCGTGCGACCGAATTCGCCGCCCCACAGGACCAGCGTGTCTTCGAGCAACCCGCGCGATGTCAAGTCGGTCAACAGCGCGGCGATCGGTTGATCGACGGCCTGACAGCGTTTCGGCAGGTTCTCTCGCAGACCGCCGTGATGATCCCAGGCGTTGTTTTGCGGGGCGTCGAAGAGTTGCACGAACCGCACGCCGCGCTCGACGAGCCGCCGGGCGAGCAGGCATTGCCGGCCGAAGAGTTCGGTCGCGGGCTGATCCGTGCCGTACAGTTTGTGAGTCGTCTCGCTCTCGCGCGAGATGTCGAACGCCTCGGGGGCTTCGCGCTGCATCCGAAACGCCAATTCAAACGACGCGATCCGGGCGTCGAGTTGACTGTCGATGACGCGGTCTCGCTTGTGGATCTCGTTCAACCGCGCGAGTGCGTCGAGTTTCCCCCGCTGTCGCGCCAGGTCACCGGCTGGCGCGTCGAGATTGGCGACCGGGTTCTTCAGATCGCGGACCAGCGTCCCCTGATACGCGCTGGGCAGAAAGCTCGACGTCCAAAGCTGTGCTCCCTGAAAGACCGCCGCCGGGCTGACCACCACGAAGCCCGGCAGGTTTTGGTTCTCGGTGCCGAGTCCGTAGGTCAGCCACGACCCGATGCTTGGCCGCGAGAAGGCTTGTTCGCCGGTACACATCTGAGCCGCTGCGCCGGTGTGGTTGATGTTGTCGGCGTGCATCGACCGGATGACGCAGATGTCGTCGATGCACGAGGCCGTCTGCGGCAGCAGCTCGCTGACTTCGACGCCCGACTCGCCCTGTTTGGAAAACTTCCACGGTGAGGCCAGCAGGTTGCCGGTCTTCGTCCGTTCGAGCTTCGGCTTCTCGAACGGCAGCGGTTGGCCGTTCTCGGCAGTCAATCGCGGCTTTGGATCGAACAGATCGACATGCGACGGACCGCCCGGCATATAGAGAAAGATGACTCGCTTGGCTCGCGGCCTGTGGTGCGGCGCGCGAACCGCGTACGGATGCGTGGCGCGATCGGGTTCGTTGGCCGCGAGCATGTCGGCCAATGCGAGCAGACCAAAACCACAACCGGTGCGAGCCAGCAATTCGCGTCGCGAGAGAACGTCGTGCGTCATGGCGATCACTCCCCCAAATCGTTCGCGTCCAGAATTCAGTCGATGTAAATGAACTCGTTGCTGCACAGCAACACGTGAGCGAGATCCGTCCAGCCGGATTCCGCCGTCGACTCCGTGCCCGGAGCCATCAACCGCCGGGCGATTGCGAGCTCTTCGTCGCTCGCCGGACGGCTGAAGAGCAACTGGTAGGCGAGTTGAATTCGAGCGGCCTCCACGTTCGGTGTGTCGTTGGGCACTTCGCGGATCAGTCGGTCGGCCAGAAGTTTGGCCTGGTCCAACGCGAACGGGTGATTGAGCAGGAAAAGCGATTGCGGTGCGACGGTGCTGACGTTTCGCCGTTCGTCCGACGCATCCGGATTGGCCGCGTCGAACAGCGTCGCAAAGTTACTGCGATCCCAACGCGCCGTCTGCACGTACAGCGACCGGCGGGCGATCGCGAGATTGTCGCTCGCCGGTCCACCGGTGGCGGGATCGAGCTGGCCGGTGACGAACAGCATCGCGTCACGAATCGCTTCCGCTTCCAGACGGCGCGCCGTGAATTGTCCGAGCCAGCGGTTGTCGGGATCGAGTGTGGTTGAAGGTTGAGTGTTGAGGGTTGAGGGTGAAGACGGGGCAGCGGCTTCACCATGTTGCTTCCGACCATCAACGATCAACCCTCGACCATCAACCTTCGACGACAGTTGATACGTCGCCGACAGCATGATCCGCCGATGCAGCCTCTTCAGCGACCAACCCTCTTCCACAAACTTGGCCGCCAGCCAATCGAGCAGCGCCGGGTGCGATGGCGGTTCTGACAGCATCCCAAAATTGTTCGGAGTGCGAACGAGTCCCGCTCCGAAATGCGATTGCCAGACGCGGTTGACGATCACGCGCGCCGTGAGCGGGTTCTCCTGCGAGGCCACCCACTCCGCCAGTTCGCGCCGGCCGCTGCCGCTGGCGATCGGCGGTTGCCGGTCGCCAGCGAAGAACGATGGCATCCGCCGAGGCACGACATCTCCCAGCCGCGTGTAGCTGCCGCGGATGTGAATCGGCACGTCCTGGATTCCGGGGAACAGCCCGCCCGGAACGCCTCCCTCGCTGACCGCCAGGGTCGCGGGCGGTTCGGGTGGCAGTTCCTGTTGCAGCCGGTCGCGTTGCGCCACCAACTCCAACCGGGTGGGATCATCGGCCGGCGGCTTCGGCGACTGCTTGTCCAACTCGGCGAGCTTC
Organism: Schlesneria sp.; assembly: GCA_031412755.1. Lineage (GTDB taxonomy): Bacteria > Planctomycetota > Planctomycetia > Planctomycetales > Planctomycetaceae > Schlesneria. Next base: position 49,662 of record JANODP010000092.1, read on the forward strand.
GCATTCCACTCGGCGATCTGCTTCATCTGCCGGTCGCGTTTCTCAACCACCTCCTTCGGCACGAGCGGCCGGCGTTGAAGGGTGATCTCGCCCCCCTTCGTCCCCAGTTCCTTGAGCATGCGCGTGCTGTAGAAGATGCCGGCCAGCGCGTAGTAATCGGACTGCGTGACCGGATCGAACTTGTGGTCGTGGCATCTCGAGCATCCGAGCGTAAGCCCCAGGAACGCCTTCCCCACGGTGTCGATCTGATCGTCGACCATGTCGCTGACCATCTTCTCCTTGTCCGCATCGCCACGATCCCACGCTCCGTTGACGAGAAACGTCGTGGCGATGAGCCCCTCGGCGTTCAGTTCCTTGCCATCGGGTGCGGGGAGCAGATCGCCCGCGACCTGATGCACGAGGAACTGGTCGAACGGCAGGTCGTGGTTGAAAGACTCGACGACCCAATCGCGATACCGCCACGCTTCGAGCGGCTCGCACACCGGGTTCCGCGTCTTCGGATCACCGTCGTGGAAGTCGGCATAGCGGACGACATCGAGCCAGTGCCGAGCCCCCCGCTGCCCGTAGGCGGGTGACCCCAGCAGCCGATCCACGACGGCCTCAAACGCCCCCGGCGATTCGTCGTGGAGAAACGCCTCGATTTCGTCGGGCGATGGAGGCAATCCCGTCACATCGAACGTCGCCCGCCGGATGAGCATTCGCTTGTCGGCATTGTCCGCGTGAGTCAGCCCGCGCTGTTCCAATTCGGCGAGAACGAAGCGATCGATGTCCGTTCGCGGCCAGTTCGAATCCCGGACCATTGGAGGAGTCGTCGGTCGAACGGGTTGAAAGGCCCACCACTTGCGGGCGTCGTCCAGCGTCGCGCCGCCAAGGCGAGCGGCGGTCGTGCGCGGGTCGGGGGCTCCCCGCCGCACCCAGTCCACCAACAGATTGATCTCGGCTTCGGCCAGCTTGCCTCCCATTTCTTTCGGAGGCATCTGCGGACCATCGTCACGATACCGGACGGCTCGGATCAGCAGACTCTCTTCCGGCTTTCCCGGCACGATGGCCGGTCCCGAATCGCCCCCCTGCTGCCAACCTTCGCGAGTATCCAGCGCCAATCCGCCCCGCGTCTTCCCTTTGGCCGCCGAATGGCAGGCACCGCAACGCTCGACGAGCAACGGCCGAATCTTCTTCTCGAAGAAGTCGCTGTCGCTTTCCGCGAACGCCCGATCCGCCGACGCGCCGACGACAACAGCCAGTGCCAGGCCGAGGTATCGCCAACGACAAACAGCACTCATCGGTTGCCCGCTCATCATGCGTCCTCTTTGGCATCCGTCACACGCCGTTGTTAGTCATTAGAAGCAGTTTCAAAACCGGTTTCGGAGCGGGGGACGTGAGTCCCCTGAATGCGG
>JANODP010000093.1:0-10700 GCA_031412755.1 Schlesneria sp.
CCCCCTCGAAGTCCTGATTGAAATCCTTACCTCAGCCAAACCAGTGCATCAGGTCGTCGCTGCCTGGAAGAAGCGTGAGGCGGCAAAGAAATCCCGCAGTTCGAATACCGACTTGGATCCGCACAAGCGAGTTGACACTTCCGGCTTTCTGCTGCAACGAACGCGCCGCGTGTCGGCAGCCTTGAATGCCCTCCGTGAGCGTCTCCAACGGCCGGTCGCTTCCGAACAGGTGCTGCAGTGGCGACTGCGCGGCCCCGTGGGTGCGCATGCACTGGCCGACGCGATCAATCGCGCGGCGAAATCGCCCATTGAGAGAGGATTTCTGTTGGCCGAACTGTGTCTGGAACTTCGTCGGGTGACACCGCAGGAAATGCCCGGCAGTCTACCTGCTTCGATAATCCTCGCCGCGATCAGGGAGTTGATGGACGAGTTACGGCAGACGGCGCTGGCGAATTTGCCTGCACTACCAATTCCAGTACCAGGTGTCATGCCTCACGGTGATGTCACTTCCGCCGCGACGCTTCGGCAATACGTGCAGACGGTATTTGAGGAGGCACTCGCATGACACCTTGGTATCCGCTCCATGAGTCGATCCGGTTACACGTCGAGCATCGGATTTCCCCCGAGGATGCTGCGCGGCAGGAGGCCACGGCACGCGAGATCCTCAGGCGTTTGCACGATCAACCTGGCATTGTTCTGGCGGATGAGGTTGGCATGGGCAAGACGTTTGTGGCCCTGGCTGTCGCAGTCTCGGTGTCGCTGGCCGATCATCGTCGTCGGCCAGTCGTGGTCATGGTGCCTTCGTCCCTATCCGAGAAATGGCCGCGTGACTTTGAAGTGTTTCAGGAAAAGTGCTTGACACCTGAAACCTCGCGATGCCTGCGCGCTAGGTCGGCATCCTCCGGAGTGGCGTTTCTCAAGCTGCTCGACGACCCCTTGGAACGGCGTGCCTCCATCATTTTTCTCACACATGGAGCGATGCATCGCGGATTGACCGACGGTTGGGTCAAACTGGCAATGATTCAGCATTCGCTGCGGTACAAGCGGGATGCTCAAGCGATTCGGGGAGCATTGACGCGCTGTGCAGGAAGGCTGTTGGGGATGGGCTGGGTCGAGAACCGCTGCCCGAACATCTGGGAATTGTTGCTGGAAAAGCAGCCCGACCAGTGGCTGAGTATCCTGCAACAGCAGGGAATTGACCCTGAAGATGATCGCAAGACAGAAACCGACGATGATCCGGTACCACAGGCAATCGTCGAAGCTCTGCGCGGTCTGGATCTGTCGCCGCTTTACGAAGCGATTCAGAGCATTCCTCAGCGTCAATCCGAAACTTGGAATCAGCGTGTTACCGAGGCCCGGAAAGTACTGAACGAGCAAATCAAGGAGGTCTGGAAGCAGTGCCTTTCGCAGCTCCAGTTTCGACTGCCCCTATTGGTGATGGACGAAGCCCATCATCTCAAGAACGACGACACCCAGTTGGCCAGCCTGTTCCGTTGTCAGGAGGCAGCAGATGACGCAGAGGAAATTGCGAAAGGTGCTCTCGGACATGTCTTCGAGCGAATGTTGTTTCTGACGGCGACTCCGTTTCAATTGGGACATTCCGAGTTGTGCTCCGTGCTGGAGCGGTTCAATGGCATCGCCTGGGATGCCGCGACAGCACCGCCATCCGGGAAACAGGCTTTTCAGCAACAGCTCAACGATCTGCGGACCAACCTCGACGCCGCACAACATGCGGCACTTAATTTGGAAGCCGCGTGGGGAACGCTGCGCCCGGCGGATCTGGCAACGGACTCCGCACCGGGCGATGTGGACGAGTGGTGGAACCGACTCAAGGCCGACGGTCCTGAGTCACCGGTGGCCGAGAGAATCTGGTCCAGTTACCAGCGAACGTTTGACCGAATGCGGGCCGCGGAAACACAGTTGCGACCGTGGGTTCTGCGACATCTCAGGCCCCGGTGGTTTCGGGGGCAGCCACGTCGCGAACGGCTCGCAGGAGCTGCAATCACGCTCGACACCAACGGTGGTCCTGAAGTTGGGTTGGAGGTGTCGGATCGAGCCTTGATGCCGTTCTTGCTCGCCGTTCGCGCCACAGCCTGCAATCCGGAGTCTCGTCCTGTTTTTGCCGAGGGCCTCGCATCAAGTTATGAAGCCTTCCGGGACACCCGGCGAAGTCCCGAGCACTCCACGGATGGCGATGACGACCACAATCAGCAGCCCGTGCATGCCAAAGGAACCTGTGAGTGGTACCTGAAACAACTCGATCAGGCGTTGCCTCGCGATTCGCTGCATGCGTCGGCGACACATCCCAAGATCGAAGCAACAGCGCAGCGTGCTTTGGCCGCGTGGCGAGCCGGGGAAAAAGTCTTGGTGTTCTGCCATTTCATCGCCACGGGCCGATCATTAAGGCATGTCATCTCCGGACTGCTTCATGAAGAGATCGAGCGCATGGCAATCGAGAAGATGCAGTGCGCTCGCGAGGAAGTTGCTGAACGGCTGACTCGCATGGGGAATCGTTTCTTTGACGTTGATTCGCCGGCGCGTACCGCGTGTGCGACGGAGGTCGATAAATTGTTGGCGGGTTACTCAGACCTTTACGATCACCGCGACCGCGTTCAGGAAGTATGTCGTCGCTTCATTCGCACGCCCTCATTTCTGGTGCGTTACTTTTCGCTGGAGAACGAAGTCTTGGATGCGGTGATGGTAGAGCAGGCGTTTGGTGCGGACGATGCCTCTGGGCTCAATCTGCGAACGATCCTCAGCGGTTTCTTTGATTTCCTGGCGCGATGTTGCGGCAAAGATGAACGGAAGCGATTCCTGAATGCCATCAGCGCAACTCAAACGGGCGACATAGTGGGTCACGAAGCTATGGGTTCATTCTCAGCGGATGAATTACATGCGGAGACGACGGAGCGCCGATTGCCAAACGTGCGATTGGTGAACGGTGCCACGAAACAAGAGACACGGCAACGGCTGATGCTGACATTCAACAGCCCCTTCTTCCCAGAGATTCTCGTGGCCAGCAACGTCATGGCTGAAGGTGTCGACCTGCATCGGTTCTGCCGGTATGTCATCCATCACGACCTGTGCTGGAATCCCAGCACGCTCGAACAACGTACGGGCCGAGTCGATCGCATCGGGGCCAAAGTTGAGCAGTGCGGCAAGCCAATTCGCATCTATTTGCCATTTTTGGCAGAGACTCAAGATGAAAAGCAGTATCGCGTCGTGATGGACCGCGAGCGTTGGTTCAGTGTGGTGATGGGTGAGAGCTTCCGCACCGACGCAAGAAGCACCGAAGTCCTCGCTGAAAGAATCCCACTTCCCGATTCGCTGGCTCATGAATTGGCATTCCGCCTGGAAGCACATGTGGCAACGTGACCTCGCCAAATGGATTCTACGATCAGTTCTACACGGCCTTCGTGCCTATGCCAGCGAGAAGTCGTCCACCTGTCTCGTCGCCCTCCGCTCGAACGACTTCACCAATCCTCTCACGTAAGATCGGACGACGATCTGGTCGCGGTCCAACTTCGGGACTTCTTCGGGAACCTCACGACTTGGTGGCAAACAGCCCGCATCTCTGGCCGTCAGAATCGCCCGCCGAATTCCAAAAGTACCGACTCCCACAGCGACCACCCTCTTTCCCCGCCAGCCTGCTGCCGTGCTTCGAGCCTGTGACCCTGATCCTCACATGCCAGACCAGCCATCGTCCCATCTCAGGCCACGAATAGCTAAGCATGGGGTCTACATCAGCTATTTCTTGACGGCGGTTTTCACGCGACGATGACGACTGGCCAGGAATCCCTCTCGACGATTCCCGCTCCTTCCCGCCCCAATGGATTGACGCTACCGTGGCAAACCTGGACAAGGAGTAGGCCGCACCCGAGGCAAGGATGCCGGAGGAGGCGAGTTGGATCGCGAGGGATTTGTGAACTTCTACCACGTTGATTTCTATGGTGATGGCAGCGTCTGCTACGCTCAATTTGAGTCGCTCAATGATGCCGTTGAGTTTGCCAAATCGCTCGGCAATTCTTTTCTGAGCCTGCACTGCTTTCGCGTCTTCAAGAAACTTGAGAAGAGCAACGGCGGCATCTGGCAGCTTGTTGCGGAATACAACCAGGACGGATCAGCCAAGCACTGAACTCACCATGACGAATGCCTTGCTGCTCGTTTTGTTTGTCAGCTTGTCCAATGCCGGGCAACTGCGGCAACTGCCGGTGTGGCCGAGGTCGCCGCGAACAACGTCGAAATGGCCGACGCATGAGGACTGATGACGCTGACGCCGAAGACTTGGACGTCTCCCTACCGGGCCATTCCCGAAATCGAAGTACCCGGCGGGCCGGTCGTCACCCTCCAGACCTTCGTCGTCGAGCACGGTCAGCCCGGGCCGCAGGAGGCTTAGCAGCGATTTCAAATCCCGAAACTAACCCGAAGCGTGAGCGAGGGCGTTGGATGTCCAGCAAGGAATCGCCCTCGCTCACGCTTCGGGTTGGTTTTGAAACCACCTCTAATGTCCACGCCACAATCTGGCACTTGCTCGGACTGGATCATCACCGAAGGCATGCCTCAACCCACCGGCATCAAACCCGGCGCCCCGTGGCCGAAGCGGTAGAAAGCTCGCAATGAATTTTTGGAAGTCCTGTGTTGCGGTGTTCTATGTCCTGCTCGCCCCATCCGTTGTTGGGGCGCAGCCGCAACCGGGTGATTACTCGCCCGCCAAGTACGAGGTGGTCGAAGAACTCGACCGCACCGCGCCGATGCGCGATGGCGTGGAGTTGATGCTGGATATTTTCCGGCCGAAAGAGGAAGGCCGCTTTCCCGCCATCCTGCAACAAACGCCGTACAACAAAAGCGGCGGGGCGGCGCGGGCGAAACGCTTTGCCGCCCGCGGATACGTGGTGATCAACGTCGATTCCCGAGGCCGATTCCGTTCCGGAGGCGATTGGGATCCGTTCACGCCGCTGCATAAGTCTGATGGTTACGACCTGGTGGAATGGGTCGCCAAGCAGTCTTGGTGTACCGGCCAGGTGGGAACCTACGGCCTGTCGTACATGGGCTGGACTCAGTGGTGGACCGCCACACAAGCGCCCCCGTCGCTCAAAGCGATGGTGCCCGAAGTGGCCCCGCCGGATCATTTGCTCAACTGCCCGTATCTGAATGGGATCCTGGTTGGCTGGATGATGGATTGGGCCGGCTCGATGTCCGGCCGGCTGCCCCATTCCGCCGGGCCGGGCGCGTATGGCGGCTTCGCCGTGAACCGCGAACAAGCCTACCGCCAGACGCCGTACATCGACTTCGACAAGACTCGCAAGTATTTGCCGACCGATTGGTGGCGGAAGTGGATCACTCAGAACACCTCCACGGGCGAGTACTGGAGCGGGATCGCCTATCAGACGCCGGAGAATTACGCGCGTGTGACGGTCCCCTCGCTGGCCATCACCGGTTGGTTCGACGCAAACTTCAATGGATCGCCGCTGAACTACGCGGGGATGAAGCAACACGGCGGCTCGCCGGCCGCTCGGCAACCGCGAATGGTGATTGGCCCGTGGGAGCACATCATCAACACGAAGCGCGAAGCAGCCGGCGTCGATTTTGGTCCGCATGCCCTCATCGACTGGGACGGCTATGTCTGTCGTTGGTTTGATTTTCATTTGAAAGGGATCGAAAACGGAGTGATGAACGATCCGCCGATTCATCTCTTTGTGATGGGTCGCAACCAATGGCGCACGGCCACCGATTGGCCGCTCCCCGAAACGCAATTCACCAAGTACTACCTGCACAGCGGTGGCCACGCGAACTCGTCCGGAGGCGACGGTACACTCAGCCCGGAACCGCCCGGAGTCGAAGAGCCGGATCACTACACCTACGACCCGAATGATCCGACTCCGTCCGCTGGTTTTACGAACGGGCACATCGATGGCCCACGTGACATCCGTTCGTCGGCGGCCCGCAAGGACGTGCTGGTCTACACGACCGCCGAACTGACCGAGGACGTTGAGCTGATCGGTCCCATCACGGCCAAGCTGTTCGCCGCGACGAGTGCGCGGGACACCGATTGGATGATCCGCCTGTCCGATGTTCATCCCGATGGACGCTCGCTCTTCCTGGGCGAAGGAGTGATGCGGGCTCGCCATCGCGATCCGCAGCGCGGCGGCGGCGCGTTCAATCCCGAGCGGCTCAGCACGATCGCTCCGGACCAAGCGTACGAATACTCGATCGACTTCTGGCGACCGACCGGCAACAGGTTTGCTCGCGGACATCGGATTCGGATCGAGATCTCCAGCAGCTACTACCCGTACTTCTTACGCAACCTCAACACGGGCGAGGACAACATCGGTTTGGCAACCCAACCCGTGATCGCCCGCCAGACGATTTTTCATGACAGTTCGCAGTCGTCTCACGTCGTGTTGCCAGTGATACCAGTCGGCAAGGATGTCGGGCTCCGCAAGCAGTTGTTCGTGGATGACTTCGTCGTCGCCGAGAAGCAACGGGTGACCCGCGAATTGGGGCAGGTCACCAAAGCCAACGATGGCAAACCGATCTTCACCGATGGCTGGTTCTACGGCTCGGTCTGGCACGACGAAGGCAAGTTCAAACTCTGGTTCCGCAAGCCGGGAACGAATGGTTTTGGTTACGCAGAATCGACGGACGGGCTGAACTTCAAAAAGCAAGCGGACCTGCAAGGGATCAACTTCGCAGGGGACTACACGCTGGCCGTCGAGATCGACCCGGCGGAGACTGACCCGCAGCACCGGTTCAAAGCGGGCTACGACGCGCCGGGAATGGCGGCGGGAATCGCTCATTCGGCCGACGGTATCCATTGGACTCCGTATCACGACGGCAAGCCCGTCACCAAGCGGGCCGCGGATACTTACAACCAGATCCTCTGGGATCCCGAAGCCAAAACGTATCGGCTCTTCACGCGCACCGACTTCGGCACGGCGGGCGGATCGACCGAACTGCGAGGGACGCGCAGCATGACCAACCCCGCTCCGAAAACGAATCCCACGAATTGGACGCTGGTGCGCGAGTGGATCTTCGACAAAGAGGGAAAGGCCGAGTCACAGCGCCGGCAGATCTACGCGACGACCTGCTGGATCTATCACGGCGTCTACTTCGCCTTGTTGTCGGTCTACGACCATCCCAGTGACGTGAGCGAAGGCAAGGAGACCGATACACAGAAACGGCATGAGCGGGACATCATGAATTTCTACATCGCCACCAGTCGCGATGGTGACTCATGGGACATGCACTGGGTCTACGCTGGCCAACCGTTGGTGCCACGCGGCCCGGACGGGGCCTTCGACAAAGACCTCCTCCTGCCCGCGTCCACGATTGTGACTCACGCCGACAAGCATTGGATCTACTACGCCGGCGCGAATGAGCGGCATGGCAATGAGCAGGTCAAGTTCGACCGCAAACACGCGATCGGCCTGGCGACGCTCCGGCTCGATGGTTTCGTGGGGCTGAGCGCCGGTGAGAACGAGGGAACCGTCGTGACCAAGCCGTTCAAGCTGGAAGGGGACAAGCTGATGGTCAACATCGATGCGCACGGCGGCGAAGCGTCGGTCGAGGTGCTCGACGAAACGGGTCAACCGCTGGTCGGCTATTCCGGAGACGCGGTCGTGCCTGCCACCAAACTGAACGAACTCCGTTGGCAGCCTCAATGGAAGAAACACACCGACCTGTCGGCCTTGCGAAACAAGGTCGTGCGGCTGAAGTTTCGCCTGCGTAATGCCAAGCTCTACTCGTTCCAGATTGGCGGCGAGCAAGCTGGCCGATGAGAATCTCTCGTTGAGGGTGCAGTCGCCAATTGGTGGTCGCTGTTTCTGATCCCCTCTCCCGCCCGTCTTCGGGGGGAGAGGGTTAGGGTGAGGGGGGGTTGGCGTGAGGCAGAGTGACCGCTGGATTGACGGCGACCGATTCCCGTGGGGTTCGCCAAATCCAACGTCTCTCGACCACCTGGCCCCCTCACCCTAACCCTCTCCCCCGAAGACGGGGGCGAGGGGACCGGAAGACGACCACCAATTAGCGACTGCCCCCCCGTTGAGTTGCGATCCCCTGGAGAACAAACATGATTTCAATGTTCCTGCTGATGATGGTTCTCGGAGGCGAGGTCGGTCTCGAACGGCCTGACGTTGAGTTCAAAATCTTTCAATTTCCCGCAGACAAGATTCCGCGGATTGACGGCAACGCGGACGACTGGTCCGTCGTTCCGGATTCCTACTCGATCGGCATGGACCAACTGCGCGAAACGGTGATCGGGATCGGCGACAAACACGACCCGAAGAATCTCGACGTGAAAGTGAAGGTCGGCTGGGTGCAGGGGCAGAACCATCTCTATTTTCTCTACGAGGCCAGTGACAACTACTGGGACTTCGCTCGCGAAGATCTGCACAACGACATCTTCGAGGTCGTCATCGACGGCGATCTTTCGGGCGGACCGTTGATCCGACAGATGCACCCCAACAAGAAGCTGCGTGACAAATTGGAAACGCACTCCCTGTTTCACGGTGTTCACGCCCAGAACTACCACATCTTCACTCCCGCCGAAGGGAAGGACTGGGCGATGGTCTGGGGCAGCCAACCTTGGATCAAGGAATTGCCGTACGCCAACGCGGCCTGCAAGTACAACTTCCAGCACGGCGAAAGTGGCAAGCTGGTGCTGGAGTTCTTCGTCACGCCGTTCGATTACGCGCCGCCCGACCGTTCGCGCGCGGTGCAGACGAAGCTCGAAGAGGACAAGGTGATCGGCATGTCCTGGGCGATTCTCGACTACGACGACGAGCAGGCCGAACGCTACGCCGGGTTCTGGAACCTCTCGCACAAGACGACGATGTATGGCGACGCGTCCGACTTGGTGGCGTTCCGCCTGATGCCGATCGAGAAAAGCCTCCGCAAGCCTGTCGAGGCCGATTGGTCGTTCAAAGTGGTCAGCCAGGAGGATCGGGTCGTCGCGTTTCGCGATCGTTCGTATGGGAAGATCACCTCGTGGCGCTGGGACTTCGGCGATGGCACGTCTTCGACGGAACGTCATCCCACTCATCGTTACGAGAAGGCCGGCGAGTTCATCGTGACGCTCCGCGTCGAGGGGCCGGAAGGCAAGGCGCGCCGAGCGAAAGTCTGGGATGTCACGTTGCCGTAACACGGCGCCCACAATCAACGGAGAAGACTTTGAACAGGACTGCTGACATCACTCGCCGGGACTGGCTGGCCGGCGCGGCGGCAACAGTGGCGTGGAGTGCATTGGCTCGGCCCACGACTGCCGACGCCGAGCCGCCAACGAAACTGAAGTCGGTCGCGGCCGTGGTCACAACCTATGCGAAGGGGCTTCATGCCGACGTGCTGATCGGAAAAATCCTGGAGGGCTGGAAACAGGACGGCGGTCCCGGGCCGGCTTTGAAGCTGGCGTCGATGTACGTCGAGCAGTTCACCGACAAAGACCTGGCCCGCGCGATGGCGAAGAAGTACGACGTGCCGCTCTTCGACACGATCGAGAAGACGGTGACCGTCGGCAGCGATCGCATTCCGGTCGATGGCGTCATCAGCATCGGCGAGCACGGCAGCTACCCGTCCAATGACAAGGGGCAGGTTCTGCATCCGCGCCGCCGTTTTTTCGAAGCGATCACGGACACGTTTCGAAAGTACGGTCGCGTCGTGCCGGTCTTCAGCGATAAACACCTGGGGCCGGTCTGGTCGGACGCGAAGTGGATGTACGATCGGGCCATCGAGATGAAGGTGCCGTTCATGGCCGGTTCGTCCATGACGGTCGGCGCTCGCGAACCGGAGATTTCCGTCCCGTTGGGCTGTGAGGTCGAAGTGGCCGTGGGGATTGGTTACTCGGGCCTCGACATCTACGGCAGTCACGCCCTGGAGTTCTTTCAATGCCACGTCGAACGGCGGAAGGGCGCGGAGACCGGCGTGAAGTGGGTGCAATCCCTCCAGGGGGACGCGATGTGGAAGCCCCTGGACGAGGGCGTGATTTCGAAGGTTGCGTTCGACGCGGCCCTCGCGCTGGTCTCAAACCAGCCAGATCGTGTCCGTGAGAGCGACCAATCGACGCTGTTCCTCTTTCAATACCACGACGGCCTGCTCGGTGCCGTCTTCATGCTGCCGGGCATTGCCGGCGGGACGTCCGTGGCCTTGAAACTCAAAGGACAGACGGGACTGCTGGCGACTCGATTCGAAGAACGAACGGAACCGCGCCACCCGCACTTCGCCTACCTGCTGAAGGGGATCGAGCGGATGATTCACACGGGCCGCCCCAGCTATCCGGTCGAACGGACGTTGCTGACCAGCGGCATTCTCGACCGAGCCCTCACGTCGCTCACTCAGAAGCAGGTCAAGCGGATGACTCCCGAACTCGCCATTCGGTATCAACCGGTCGACTATCCCCACGCGCCGAAGCCCGACTTGGAATCCGATCCGTCTCTTTAGGTCATCAGCCGGAACGCGCTAGCGTCCGGTTTGGTGGGGTCCATCGAGAACCGGACGCTAGCGCGTTCCGGCTGATTTGTGAGTAGCCACGCTCTAGGCGAGCGTGGCTACGGTCTGGGGTGCGGCCTCGCGGGTTTCCTCGCCCCAGATGCGGGCGAGGGTGGCGGCGATCTTCTACTCGAACCGCTCGATCAACTCGCGGTTGCCGGCCACCAGTCGCTGCTCCGCTTCGATCTCGGCGACGATTTGCTGCTGCGTGGCGAGGGGCG
>JANODP010000094.1:0-9526 GCA_031412755.1 Schlesneria sp.
TCCGAGATCACTGGGGAGCCATCGAAAACGGCGTGCATCATGTACGTGACACGACGTTCGATGAGGACCGTTGCACGATCTTCCGGGGCCACGCCGCACAGAACCTCGCCGCCTTCCGAAACGCGGCACTCAATTGGCATCGGCTGATCGGAACCGTCAATCTCGCCGCCACCACCCGCAGCTTCACACGACAATCTCAACGACTCTTTACCAAACTCGGCTTTGTGATTTAGGCGATGGCCCTGGACAAGAAGCTTGCATCGCCCACTTTCATCACGGCAAGGTGCCCTGCGGATCATCGAGTACGGAAGTCCCGCTACGATGAGCGGCCCAACCACGGTGCTCGCCCGACGATACCGGGCCGTTGAAGGAGGGGCAGTCCTGACTGACCCGAATTCGCAATGAAGGATGAAGGAAGTCAGTCGGGAACGAGCGCCCCTCCTCCTTCAGTCAGAAATCTACGCCGCCCACGACTTCGCCGCCGGCTCGCGTGGCCAGGGCCTCCAGCACGTCTTGGTCGATGTTCTGAGACACGAATCGCACGGAGCCGTCGGCCAACAACACATGGAATCCACCCGTGTGCGGACTGCCGATGCCGTCGGGGCCATTCACGTAGGGTTTCGTCGTGAGAGCACGAATCGTGGACTTGCCGCCCTGAGCCCACGGGCCGCGTTCTTTGCCCACACCATCGCTGACCATGACGGTGTTGCTCGTACCGTCGAGGATGTCGCGCATCTTCGTCGCGCGATCGTAGCCGAAGATCCCCTTCTTGTTGTCCTTGCTCTTTTCGGTGGGCGCGTCCCGGCCGACTCCGGCCCAACCGACGTAATCGGTCGGCCCCGGATCGCCCTGTTGGTGAGCCGCCGGTTGAGACGGGTTTCGGAAGGTCGAGATATCCGTCGCGATCAAATTCTGTTGTTGATCGCCATCCCACGGGGCCGACTCGCGCTGATCGACCGCGAGCGCATTGTAGAGCGGCGCCTGGTCGAGGTACGGCAGGAGCAACACCTGCCAGCTCTGGCGTTCCTCGGGCTTCAACTTTTTGCTCGGGATGGTTCCTGGCGGAAACTGGTTGAACGTGTCGTGGTAGTTGTGCATCGCGAGGCCGATCATCTTGAGGTTATTCTTCGATTGAGTCCGTCGCGCGGCCTCGCGGGCTTGTTGGACGGCTGGCAACAACAGTGCGACGAGCACTGCCACGACCGCGACGGAACTGCCATCGGCTCCGCTCACCAACGGGATCGCGGGGGCCGAACTGCGCGTCGTCCAATGGAGGCCCGTCTTATCGACGACGGCCCACGAGACATTGGGAAAGAGTGGCTGCACCACCAACTCGGCCGGCGGCAGTTCGATCGCCGTCTTCGGCAACTGAATCGGTGGCAGCGCTCCGAACAGACTGGCCTGATTGACGCCGGATTCCGCCAGGCCGATCAGGAACGGAGTCGCCGCGATGAGACCTCGAAGCGTTTGACGAGGATAGGCGACCGACACGGCCGAGAACTGCTTGGGCACAAAGGCGAGTGACTCGGTTGTTTCCGCGTTCGGCTTCCAGGATGGCAGGTCGCCGCTGAGTCTCATGGCGAACGACTCGGCCGTTTGCGACGACGAGCCCAAGCCCAGCCACTTGTCGTCGATGACGAGCGTCGGATTGAAGCCTCCTCCGCCAATCTGCAACGTGATCAGTTCTCGTCCGTGCTTCTGCCGCCGGATCACCGAAAAGAACTGTGGGGGAATCTGCTCTGCAGCCTGATCCAACAGTTTGCCCAGGGTCGCGCGCAGCTTGGCAGCATCCTTGACCTGCAAGGCTAGACCATAGTCGGCTCCGAACATCGCCTGATTCAGGTCCGAGTAAACGCACTGCACCGGTCCGAGCGTCTCCAACAGATCGTCCCGCAGGTTGCAGCCGAGCAACTCGGGCATCTGCTCGAGGTAGCCTTCGAGTTGCTCGGACGCCTCGGGCGGACCGAGCTTCGCGACGTTGCGCACCAATCCCAACACCTCATCGTAGGCCTTCGCCAACGACAGGCTCTGCGCGTGAAAGCCGACGTTTTCGACGGGCAACGGAGGGAGATCGGCGAGAGTCATCGTCGATTGATTCGACAGGCCCAGCAATCCGGTTCGGGGGCCCGGCGCCTCGATGTCCATCGTCGACCAGAGGCTTCGGCCCTTGTAGCCCGACTGCATCAGCACCGTCTTGACCGATGACAGGCCAATCGTGTTGAGAATCTGTCCGACCGTCTGGTCTGCACCCGGAATCGGGAGGTCGCCGAAACGAGCTTGAATCGCGGCGAAGTTCATCCAGCCAATCGCGGTGCGATCAAAGTCCACCTTTGCGGCCAGTTGCTTCGCATGAGTCGTCGAGGCAAAGTTGGGACTCTTGCCCTCCGCGACGGCCACCGCCTCGGCCACGGCATTCATGCCGACGGCGATCACCAGATGATTGCCTTCCACCCACCAGCCGATTTCCACGCCGGGCGTCTCGGGGATCAGCCCCTTCGTGATGGAACGCTTCCCGATCTTCTCGGTCTTGATTTCAGCACCCATCCCAAACGACTCGACCAGTTCGTTCAGAGCGCCCGCATGCGGTCCGGCGTCATGCGCCACAATCACGGCATAAGGCAGAGCCGGCCCCTCGCCTTCGGGCAAGGCCACCGCCACCGAGGCACCATGTTCCGACAGAAACTGCCAGATCGTGGCCAACGTCTTTGCGCGTTCATCGGGAACCTGCTCGATCACGCTCGTCGCCAGACGCGACAGGGAGTCCAGCAAGCCGCTCTTGCGAAACGCCTCATACGCGGCGGTCTTTTCCCACGCGGCCTGATGCACGACGTCTCCATCCGCGGTCGCGTACAGCACCGTGCCCGCCGGCAACAGCGCGGCGGGCTTGATCGCCGCGCCACGCGCCTGTCCCCACGACAGACTCCATCCGAGAGCCACGATCCCGAGCACGGACCAGCCGCCACACAGCACAATCCGCCTGATGTTCTTCATGGTATGTTCCTGATGGTGATTGTTTGGAGTTGGTTGGCGCGGCAGCGCACGTTCACTCTTTCCGCAGCCGCTTGCCGAGTTTGTTGATCGCGTCGCCGCAGTCTTTGCGAGCCGCGTTGAAACCGGCGACCGTCACGTCGGCCTGCTTGAGATAATCGAGGATGATCGCTTCGGCCGCCGCGATCTCACGGCAGACCTGGGGAACTTCGGTCGCGATTTCGTGAGGGATCGTCGTCACGCCGTTGAGGTCGCCGTGCAACAGGTCTCCCGGATAGATGATCATCCCGCCGACGGTGATCGGCACGTTGATGTGAATGATGTGGCAATAGCCGTGAGCGGCGATCGCTCCGTTCGTAAAGGCCGGAAAGCCAAGGCTCTCCACCTGCGCGAGGTCTCGTCCCGTCCCCGACGTGATGAGGCCCTGGGCTCCGAACCGCTTGTAGGTCGAACACATCACCTCGCCGAACGTCGCCGAGGCACACGGTTCGTCCAGGTCCTGGAAGATGATCACGGGCGGGCCGGGAATGGCGGCGAAGGCATCGAGTTGCGCTCCGATGCTGCCATACGCGTCGCCGCCGCGCGGGGGAGCCACGCTGCGGAAGGTCGAGGTCAGCGCATAGCCGACCATCGGGGGGAACGTCGGAAAACAAGCCTTGATCGACGAGTTCATGTAGCCCGTGTTGCGCGGCCGCAGATTCCAGAGCTCGACGGCGTTGCAGATGGTAGGCGAGTCGAACTGCCGGAGTTCGTTCAGTTGTTCGGGCAGGAGACCAACAGCAGGCATGACGGTCCTTTCGAGGCGATGACAGCTTGAACACACGACGGCTCGCAACCTTTGGCTGCGAGCCGTCGGATGATAAGCGTTGCCCCGACGAAACTGAAACCCTCCGGCAGAGCGGGTTCGTGATGAGCGGCCGATGTTACTCATTCGATTTTCGAAGTTGCTTCCGTTTGGGCTTGCGGGTGTTGACCAACACCGCTTCGGCGCGGGAGACGAACAGGTACATCAGCCCAACGCTCACCACGCCGATCGAAGTCACTGCACTGCGACGAACCTCATCCGGCTCCCAACCATCGACATCGTAGGGTTGGCGGTAACTGGAGACTGCCACCGCCAGCATCACTGCCGCGACGCAGGCCGCGAATACGAAAGAAGGCCACTGCGTTGCCTGCAGAAACCAGACGCTTCCCGCGACGAGCAACGCGGCCGGGACCAGCGCCAGGTACTCACCCTGATTGATGGCGCTGACGCTGATCCAAAACGCATAGCCCATCAGGGAACCGAATGCCGCATACGTGGAGACGGATTGACCGGGAACGGAGTTGACACTTCCGCAGCCGATCAGCGTCGCGGCCACGACACAGAAACCCGTCATGGCCCGGGTCTGGAGAAAGGTCAACACGACGGCAGCGGCGGCCACAACATGAGCGGCCAGCGTCACCCAGCGGAAAAGTGCCTTGTTGATTCGCATTGTCGGTGCTCAGCGTTTCACAAGATCGGCCTCGCAGCCAAACGAATGCCCCTACTTCACCGACTCGGTCGGCTCCACCGACCAGACATGGATCGTGCGGTCGAAGCCGGCGGTGGCGAGCAGCTTGCCGGTCGAGTCGAACGCAACGCCATAGACCGAGTTCTTGTGCACCTTCGCAACGAAGACTTCCTGACGATCCGCGACGCTCCAAAGGTGAACGTTTCCCTCAAAGGTTCCGGCGGCCAGCAAGCGTCCGTCGGGTGAGAAGCAGACCGACTTGAATCGCTCCGCGGGGACCTCGAACGCTGCGACGGAGTCTCCCGCCACCGTCCACAGTCGCAGGCTGCCGTCGGCCCCGGCGGACGCGAAAAACGCCTCGTCGGGTGAGAAGGCGAGACCCTCGACCGCTCGCGAATGTCCGGGCAACGCCTTGAACAACGATTTCGATTCGACGTTCCACAAGCGGACCGAGCGATCGTCTCCCCCGGACGCGACCAACTTGCCGGTCCCCGAGATGGCAACTGCCTGCACGCTGGCTTCGTGTCCCGCCAGCACGGCCACCGGAGCGTTCGTTTGCGAGTCCCACAGCCGCACCGTTTTGTCGAAGCTGCCCGACACCAGCAGCGTTCCGGTCCGGGCCGCGGCCGCGCACGTGAGATAGTCCTGGTGGCCGGTGAACGTCGCGGTCGCAGTTCCCCCGTCGGCCGGCCAGATCTTCAGTGACTTGTCGAGACTCGCGGTGACAATCCGTCCGTCGGGTAGAAAGCCGACGAAGGCCACTCCGTCCCCGTGTCCCTTCAGAGTCCCCACGTGCTGACCATCGGCGACGCTCCACAATTTCACCGTGTTGTCGAGACTGGCCGTAGCCAACCGCTTGCCGTCCGGCGAGAACGCCGCGCTGTAAGCCGCATTGCCGTGAGTGAGCGAATGCCGCCGCTCGAGGCGCACTGTGTCTGATGTCACAACCGTGTCTGATCTCAAAACCGTGTCGGGCATCACGCCAATTCCGGCAGAGGCTCGTGGATCGGATCGACCAGGTACTGCGGTCGGCCGGAAACGTCGGGGATCATCGTCTTGCTGACATCGATCCCCATGTTTCGGTAGAGCGTCGCGAAGACTTCCTGGAAATGAACCGGCCGCTCCCTGGGATGTTCGCCCAGACGATTGGTGGAGCCGATGACCTGTCCGGTTCTCATGCCGCCACCGGCCAGCATCGCGCAGGCCACCTGGGGCCAATGGTCGCGGCCGCCGTTCTTGTTGATGGTGGGCGTGCGTCCGAACTCGCCCCACACGACGACGCTGACATCCTTGTCGAGACCCCGGTCGTGCAGATCGTCCAGCAACGCCGTCAGTCCCTGATCCAACACGGGGAAGTGATCGCGAGCGTTCTCAAAATTTGTGCCGTGCGGTCGGCCGTGCCAGTCCCAGCGGCCATAGGCCAGCGTGACGACGCGCGCCCCCGCCTCAACCAGCCGTCGCGCCGCAAGGAGGTAATCGTTCATCAGCGGCCCGGCATCGCCATAGCCCGCGTTCTCGATCGCGCCCCGTCCATAACGGTCTCGCACGCGCGGATCTTCCTGCTCGAGGTCGAGAGCATCAACCAGTTGGCTCGACGTCAGAATTCCGAACGCCGCCTGGTACTGCGATTCGAGTCCGATCAGCGCGCCGCTCTGATCGGCCTCACGCTTCAAACGATCGATGCCGTCCAGCAGCGACTTCCGTCCGCGCAGGCCTTCCAGGCTGATGCCGCTCAAACCAAGCCGCGCCTGCTCCGCATTCGGAGAGAACGGCGCGTGAGCCTGTCCCGCGAACCCGGCCTGTCCCGGATCGCCCCACGTTGCGTTCTTCATGCGAGGCGAAAGACTGACAAACGGCAGCGTCCCCGACCGGACAGGCCCCTGGATTTTCGAGACCGCCGCGCCGAGCGATGGCCATCCTCCCGCCGGTTGGCCGTTGACGCTGTGTCCCGTCATGCATTGAAACGCCGCGTGTCGGCCTTCCGAACCGACGAGCGACCGAATGATCGCCAGCCGATCCATGCGCTGGGCCAGCAGCGGCAAATGCTCGCAGATGTCGATGCCGGGAACGTTGGTCGCGATCGGCTTGAACTCGCCACGGATTTCGACCGGGGCGTCCATCTTCAGGTCGACCATGTCCTGGTGCGGCGGGCCTCCCGACAGGAAGACCATGATCACCGACTTGTGAGACTTCCGCCCCGAGGCCGCTTCGGCCTGAAGCAATTGGGGCAGCGACAGCCCGCCCATCGCCAAGCCGCCGATCTTGAGAAACGACCGGCGCGTCAACCCGTCACAAAACTGATGTTGAGGCCCAAGCAACGTCATCATCGGTCAGCCTCCGTCGCTCACATGTGAGTTTGCCAATCCGGGACCAAGATAAAGCCAACAACCTTCCCTTGTCCATGCAGAAGCGCGGGGCGGTCGTCGTCCAGTTTGAAATAGGCCGCTCCGTTTTTGGGATTCTTTCGACGGCCCATCTCAAACGTACTACTTCCACGATTCGAGACGTTGCTAAGATGCATCGGCGCGGTTCACCGGTTTCAGGAGTTCATTCGGAGGCACCGATCATGTTCGTCCCAATTCGTCGCATCCTGTTTCCGACCGACTTCAGCGAACCGGCGAAGGCCGCCCAGAAGTACGCGATGACACTCGCCGACCGGTTCGGAGCCGAGTTGCATCTGTTGCACGTCGTCCCGGAAGTCGCCATGCCGCTTCCCGATTCGACGACGGCGTGGACGCTGCCGCCGGCAGACCTCCAGTTGCTGGTGGAAGCCGCCCAGAAGCGATTGCTGGAAGAACTGGCGCCGGACTGGGCCGAGGAACGTCGCACGGTCCATGCCGCCGTCGTCGGCAACGCCGTCGAGGAGATCGTGAAGTATGCGAACGAGCACGAAATCGGCATGATCGTCATCGGCACTCACGGTCGGACCGGACTCTCTCACCTGTTGCTCGGCTCCGTCGCCGAAAAAATCGTGCGTCTGGCCACCTGCCCGGTGCTGACCGTGCATCCCAAGGGACATCAGTTCCTGATCGACGACACGGCCAGTCGTTCTCCATCCCCCTAACCCGGATTGTTCGTGGCCTCGTAGCTGAGTTCGCAAGAACTCAGTTCCTGTTGGTGGTTTGGGCTGAGTTCTTTCGAACTCAGCTACACAGGCGGGGCCAGGCTAGCCGCCGCCTCACGCCACCGGTCCGCTCATCGAGGCCCGCCCCAAGCCGCATCGTGAGCGCCCCTCCGGGATCGAGCCCCGTTCGCGGCAGCACCGCGCATGCCAAATCCTCCTCGGACGGCACATCAAACTGATCGGGGAGCGAACACTTTGAATCGGGCGGCGAACTTTTTGAGTCGGACGACGAACATTTTCCGTCGGACGACAAACTGGGCTGGCCGGGCAATAAACAGTTTTGGTCGGGCCACGAACTTTGTCCGTCGGGCCACGCCCATTTTGAGTCGGGCGACAAACTTTGTCGCCCCGCACCACGTCCGACGAACCAGGTTTCTCGCCCGCCCACAACCACCCGGAGAAGAATGGCACCACAGAGGACACAGAGATCACAGAGATGCAGACCTCCGTGCCCCCTCTGTGTTCTCTGTGGTTAAATTCTGCCGTCCGGTTTCGCAAATCGACCGGCTTTTTTGTCGCCTTCATCGCTCCGCGTGAAGAGAGCCGTCTGCGAGTTCGGCGGCGATCCGACAACCGACGTCCCACCCGTCACCGGCTGACTTCACGCGGAGCGATGAAGGCAACTTTCAAGACCCTCGCAGCGAGGCAGCCCTCCCGACCAGCCCCCTCGGTCATCCGCCCGACGGAGTCTTCCCGGCCAGCAACTTGGTCACGCCCTCCACCCAAGTCTTCACGTTCCGCGTGTGCGGATGCTCGTCCCCGAGGAACTTTCTGTAGATCCCCCACGCCCGCTCATACGCCTGTTTCGCCTTCGACAGGTCACCGAGAGACTGATGCACGGTGCCGAGGTTCCACACGTTGGCGGCGACGTTGGGATGATTTAACCCGAAGACCTGCTCGTCGATCTTCAAGGCCCGCTCAAATGCCCGTTTCGCCTCCGAAAGATCCCCGAGTGCCTGAAACACGCTGCCGAGGTTGTTCATGTCGGTAGCGACATCGGGATGATCTGGCCCGAGGGTCTGCTCGTGGGTCTTCAAGGCCCGCTCATACGCCTGTTTCGCTCCCGGCAGGTCACCGAGTTTCCGAAGCATGCCGCCGAGGTTGTTGACGAAGATTGCGACGTGGGGATGATCCGGCCCGAAGGTCTGCTCGCCGAGCTTCAATGCCCGCTCAAACGCCTGTTTCGCCCCCGACTGATCCCCGAGTTCCAGCAGCACGTTGCCGAGGTTGTTCACGAAAATCGCCACGTCATGATGTTCCGGCCCGAATGCGCTTTCGTACACCCGGACGGCGCATTCGAAGCTCTCTTTCGCCTCAGCGTACTCGGCGCGAATCTGCAAGTAGATTCCGACGCGATCGAACACTCGCCCAGTAGAATAGGGTTCGATGCCGAGTTGCTCAGCCTGTTGGGCGGCGGCTTGGGCGTGGGGCAGGAGCCGCTGCATGAGGGGCCAGATGGCGACGTTGGTGTGCAGATCTGTCGGATAGGTGTCGTTGAGGAGCTTGACGGCGGCGGCGGCGAACGGGTGAGTGGCCGGGACGGGCGGTGGCTTTGAGCCTTTTCGTTTTTTGGGGGGCTGGGCCTGCTTGGCGAGCCGGTCGCGGCAGACGGCTTGGACGAGGCGGTGGAGGGAGAAGGACTCGGGCGTCAGTTCGATAAGGGAAAAGCTGCGCAGCATTCCCAAGACATCGTTGAACGCCAGTTCGTCGTTCACTGCGGCGGCCAGATTGGGGGGCAAGTGCTCTCCACCCTGCAGGAAGAGCGAGCGGGGGATGTCTTCCGGGGCCAGGAACGCACAGACGTTGAGCAATTCGACCGCGGCCCGGCCCACGGGAGAGTGTGTAGGGTGGGACAAGCTCGCTTCGAGCGCCGGCCCACCATCCGCGGGCCTGCCGATTTGTGGTGGGCCGGCGCTCGAAG